>DASZJO010000147.1:0-34518 GCA_035948015.1 Puia sp. | reverse complement strand
ATCCAGACGGTGAGTGAAGATCTGAACCTTTCGATCCCGGAATTCACCGTAGCAGGCGTTCCCCATGGCCTTTTCTTCGCGCATCAATGGTGGTTATCCTGTAACGATCCGGCAGATGCAAACGTCCTGCGCGGGAAGATTGACGACAAGTTGAAGGAACTCAACGATGACTATGCCGTGGAGCGAAAAAGCGCGTTGAAAGATATCTATGTGCAAGTGTTACCGGAACAAAAATTCATGGATTTCATGCGCCTTAGGGGAAAGATCGGCGGCCAGCATAAATTTCCCAGGGTGCTGAAAGGAAAGATACTGCAAGACTGGCAGAAATTCCTGGAGACAGGAAGTATTTAACCGAACACACCATTATGTATGATGGAGGCCGTATTGAAAGGATTGGCGCTCGGACTTGTTCTAGCCTTATCGGTAGGGCCCGTCATTTTCACTATTATCAAGCAGAGTCTCAACAATGGACATACCGGCGGATTCAGCTTCGTCGCCGGCGTTTGGGTTAGCGATATCCTTCTCGTAACCCTTAGCAATACCCTGACGGCCCTGGTGAGCACTTTACAGCAACATTCCACCGTGATCGCCTACTGCGGCGGCGCCTTCCTCATCGCAATGGGCATTTATTTCGTCTTCTTTAAGAAGGCTGTCGTAGCAGGCGACACCGTAGCCGGCGAACAAAGGTTCCGTAAACGGGATATGGCGCGCATCTTTGCTTCCGGATTTATCATCAATACCCTGAACCCCGGCGTGATCCTTTTCTGGCTGGGCAATGCAACTGCACTATCGGCCAGCCACAGCCTGCGCGAACGGATCACCATCTTCTCCGTCTGCCTGCTCATAAATATGGCCGCAGACGTTGCCAAAGTTATGGCTGCGGGTACATTGAGACGAAAGCTGACAGCGCGCGCTTTGTCGGTGATCAACAAGATCGCCGGCACGATCCTGATAGGCTTCGGTATTGCGCTCATCTGGGATGTTATCGTTTTTCATCAGCTGCCGAAGTAGACTTCCGCCCGGAGAAAATGCGTATTTTTGAAAACTATGATGCAGAAGATATTTATATCAATTATATGCCTCATCCCATTTATTTGCCGGGCCCAGCGGGACGTCCTCGTCCTCCAGCGGAGAGGCATGCACGTAAAGGCCTTCACCGTCGGCGACCCCTTGACCTTCGAGACCATCTATGGTCAATGGTTTAGCGGGACCATCGAAGACCTGCATCATGACACCGTCTATATCGCCGGTCAGGCCTTTAACATCAACGAGATCGGAGCGATCAAGCGTACGGATAATAAAGGTGACCTGAACGGCCTGGGCATAAAGATGATGGTCGCTGGTGCCGGACTGGCTGTCATCAGCGCCGTCAACGGCGCACTCCGCCAGGACCACCCGAATGAATGGTTCACCACCAGCGGCTATATCATTTCCGGCGCGTTGCTGGTCGGCGGATTCGTCCTGGCAGAACTTAAACCCAAAACTTATAAATTGGGCGGTAAATTCAAGCTGACCTATCTGCAAATAACAAAGTGACAACTACCAAAAAAAAGCCAAACACTACCACAAAAGGAAGGCTTTCCCGGATCTGGAGAGTGACCAAACGCGTCTTTCTTATCCTCTTCATCTTACAGTTTGTCTATATCTTCCTCCTCAAATGGATTAACCCCCCGATCACCCTGACCCAGCTCGGCAGTCTGCTGAGCGGCGAAGGCCTGCACCGGACCTATGTTGGCATGAAAGACATCTCCCCCAACGCCCGACTGGCGGTGATCAGCTCCGAAGACCAGCTTTTCCCCGATCACGACGGATTTGACTTTTCGAACATCGAAAAGGCTATGAAACATAACCAGAAGAGCAAATCCCTCCACGGCGCCAGCACCATAAGTCAACAGGTGGCCAAAAACGTCTTCCTCTGGCAGGGCCGCACCTGGTTACGAAAAGGCCTGGAAGTCTACTTCACCTTTATGATCGAACTGGTCTGGGGAAAGAAGCGGATCCTTGAAATGTACCTCAACGTCGCCGAAATGGGAAAAGGTATCTATGGGATCGAAGCTGCCGCCCGGAATTACTACCATAGATCGGCTAAAGACCTCACCCGGCTCGAATCCGCCCGGATCGCCGCCTGCCTGCCTAACCCGAAAATATATACCGTAAAACCTCTGTCCGCCCATGTGGCAAACCGCTCCGCCTGGGCCCTCGACCAAATGTCCCGCCTCGAATCCGACCCCGATATCCAGAAACTATTGCAGGAGTCGCCTGACAAATCATCCAAATAACCGCTCCACCGCCGCGATTGCCCCCTCCAGCCGCTCATCGCCCACCCCGCTGACCTCAGCCCATGGCAAGGATTGATTGACTAAAAGGTCTTTGTAAATATGATACAACCGCTCCCGGACACCCGGATCAGGATACTCGCGCAGCGGATCGTGAGCCCACGGCAGGTCGGTGTTGCACAACAGATAAGCATCATATTTCCGCCGCACGATCTCATCCAACACCCACGCCTCACACCGCCCAAACACATACTCACTCCAGACCTTTATCACATACAGGTCGGTATCGATAAACAGCAAACCGTCCCCACGCGCCGCGCCCGCCTCAGTTCCCAACCCCTTCACGACCTTATCCTCCAACGCCAGCTGCCCCCGGGCTATCGTGGCCAATGTTTCATATTCATACCCCATCCCATGCTCCTCCAGATATTCCCGCGCATACTCCCGGACCCACTCCGAATGAAAACGCACCGCGAGCGCCTCACACAACGACGACTTGCCGGTGGACTCCGGCCCGATAACAACGACTTTCCTAAGGGGCATAATTCACGGTTTTTACCCGGCGACGCCATTCCGCCAGCCCAAACACCGCCATGACCAGCAGGATCAGATAATACACGCTGGTGAAGGCGTAATGCTTGACGAAGTACAGTGGTATCGACGCAATATTCGTCGCGATCCACCAATACCAACTCTCTACTTTCTTCTTCGCCATCAGCCACATCCCCGTATACGCCGTCGCCGACGCAAACGCATCCGCCCACGGAATAGCCATCGGCGCAAAACCCTTCTTCAAATAGGTCAACGCAAAATAAACCGTGACGTAGAAGAACGAAAATAAACCGATCTCCTGCCCCCATTCCCTCCCCGACGACCACGTGACCTTCAAAATATACTGCCGCCGGTCGTTCTTCCGCGTCCATAACACCCAGCCATAAATACTAACAACCGTGTAATAGAAATTTACACTGGCCTCGCCGATCAGCGAAGATTTGAAGGAAAGATAGATGTAAATGATCGTGTTGGCGAGCCCGCTGGGATAGACCCATATATTCTCGATCCGGCTGAACCAAACACTCAAAATACCGCTTACCACGGCAATAAATTCAAGCGGGGAAGTCTGTTTTAAGTCCGCGACGAACTGGGACCAAAATTCCATTATTGTCACGCTGTATGTAAATGGATTCGATTCGCGGCCTATTCCGACTCCGCCACCACTTCCTTTACTTCGGGGATCATGCGCTTCATCATGCCCTCGATCCCGGCCTTTAACGTGATCATCGAAGAAGGACAGCCGGAACAGGAACCCTGAAGCATCAGGTTGACAGTCCCCTCATTATAGCTCTTGAACTGGATCGCCCCGCCGTCCATCTCAACGGCCGGCTTTACATAATTCTCGAGTAATTCCTTGATCCGCTTGACCACATCGTCGTCATCCGCATCGATATGATTCCCTTCCGACTTGACAAGAACGATCTCGTCTTCATTGATGACCGGCTTATTCTCTTCCAGGTATTCCTTAAGGAACTGACGGATCGCAGGGATCACATCATCCCAATCCGTATCCGGCGTCTTGGTGAGCGTCACGAAATTGCTGGCAATAAATACGCTTTTGATAAACGGGAAACCGAACAACTCTGTCGCCAACGGCGAAGGCTTCGCCGCCTCCGTATCGGGAAAATCAATACTCTTCCCGGGATACAACAACTTGTTAGCCACGAATTTCATTGTCTCCGGATTCGGGGTCATTTCCGTATAAATGCTGATAATTGGGTTTCCTGTTCTAATCATAACTGGCGTATTTTCTTGTTTGAGCGGGCGTTTTCCGTATGGCGGCGTCCGTTTTCCGTTTGAGGCGGCGTCAGCCTACTCAAACTATGCAAAGATAGTGATTCCCGCTTTACCTTTAACCAAAATGCAACAATGTTGCAAACAATTTGATTCATCCGTTCCGTGTACCTTTGCAGTCTGTATGAACAAGAAAAAAATAGCCTTTTTCGTCGGGTTTTTCATCCTGCTCTTTGTCGGCTTCTATTTTGTTATGATGAAATTGGAACCAGGTTTGAAAACCCCTCAACCCCTTAACTACATACCGCCATTCGCCTTCCCGAACCAGGAAGGAAAAATCATCACCGATAAAGATGTTGCCGGAGACGTCTATGTCGTTGAGTATTTCTTCACAACCTGCAAAGGGATCTGCCCAAAGCTGAATGTCAACATGAAGAAGGTGGCCGAAGACTTTGCCGGAGAACCCAATTTCCGTATCCTCTCGTTCACCGTCGACCCCGGGACGGATAGCGTGGCACGAATGAAACACTACGCCGACTCGCTTGGCGCCGATCCGAAACGATGGTGGTTCCTTACCGGCCGGAAGGACAGCCTCTACCTTCTGGCAAGAAATGGTTATCACGTGGACGATCAAAAGAACAACCCGCTGAATATCGGCGAGCAGTTCCTGCATACGCAGCTTTTTGCTCTGGTCGACAAAAACGGCCGCCTGCGGAAGATCTACGATGGACTCAAAAAGGATGAACTGCAGGAGATGGAAGAAGACATCACGGGGTTGCTTAAGGAAAACCCATCCGCACCCCGATTTGCGAACTCTTTATTCACTAACAATCCATAATAATAACCCCGGTCGATCATGGAAAAGAAAATAGACGAGCTGCTGCGCAAAAGCCAGTTGAGCGTCACCGGTGGGCGCCGGAAGATACTGGAACTGTTCCTGCAGCATGACGGCGCCTTGTCGCATAGCGACATCGAAAAAAAAGCCGGCGAGAAATTTGACCGTGTTACCGTTTACCGTACGCTGCAGGCATTCGTTGAAAAAGGTCTGATACACAGCATCCCGACTCCGGATAATTCTATACGTTATGCGTTATGTAAAGACGACTGCTACGGTGGACAACACCGGGATGACCATGTGCATTTTATCTGCAACAATTGCGGCAATACTGTATGCCTCGAAGAAGTCGTCATTCCCGCCATCCGCCTGCCCCGCGGCTATGTGGCACAGCAGGTGGAAATGCTCGTGAGCGGCGTGTGTAAAAGCTGCGCGGCCCTTTGAAGGGCGGCCGCGCGATCAGGCGCGATCAAAAAAAAGAAAGCCCCGATGTAGAAACACCGGGACTTTTGGTTAAGGCTCTGATTAGTAGCTTCTTTATTTCGAAGGTAGTTTGCTACCTGAAAATGCTCGAACCGTGTTTACAAATATAGCCGGAAAAAAGCATTCGAACAAGTAGAAAAATTACTTTTCCATTTCTTCTCCGACAAAATCCATCAATTGTTTTATCTGATCTTTAGCAAAATCGAATTTTAGCCCCGCCGCAGCATACAATTCAGGCAGCGTGCGCATCCCGCCTAAACTAAGCGCCTGGATGTAATTCTGTAAAGCGTTCTCTTTATTGTGTTTATACTGCATCCAAAGGCCAAGTGCTCCTAACTGCGCAATCCCATATTCAATGTAGTAGAACGGCACTTCGAAAAGATGGAGCTGCTTCTGCCAACCGTATTCCCTGAACTGCTCTAACCCTGTCCAGTCAACGGAATGCGAAGAGAATTCTTCCAGAATTTCCATCCATTTTTGTTTCCTTTCCTCAAGGCTGTGATGCGGATTTTCGTATATCCAATGTTGAAATTTGTCAATAGTTGCAATCCACGGGAAAATGGTGATTACCCGCTCCAGTTGATGCTCACGTGCCCTTGCTAAATCGTTTTTATCTTCAAAGAACAAATCCCAGTGATCCATCGTGAACAACTCCATCGACATGCTGGCTACCTCTGCGATCTCCATCGGGTACTCCTTGAAGGCACTGAGCTTCAGCGGATGTGTCAGGAAAGAGTGGATGGCATGGCCCCCCTCATGCACCATAGTCGTCAGATCGCCCATCTGCCCCGACGCATTCATGAAAATAAACGGGGCGCCCGTCTCCGCTAACGGACAGTTATACCCGCCCGGCGCCTTTCCCTTGCGGCTTTCGAGATCGAAACGCCCCATTTTCAACATGGTACGAAGACAATCCCCGAAAAAAGGATTCAACCGGTTGAAACAGGCAATCGTTTTCGTCAGCAGATCATCCCCGTTGGTGAACGGCCGTAGCGGTTTTATCCCTTCCGGCTCCGCTTCCACATCCCAGGGCCTGAGCGTCTCCAGTGCCAGCTTCTTCTTCTTTTTCTCGTTGATCTTGTTGACAAGCGGAACTACATATTGCTTGACCGCTTCATGAAAGCGAAAGCAGTCCTCCTTCGTATAGTCGAAACGCCCCAGCTCCTCGAACTTGAAATCCCGGTAATTAGCGAACCCGGCATTTACCGCCTGCTGATGCCGGATGGCAATCAACTTGGAATACAGATCGTTCAGCCCCTCTTTATCCTGAAGCCGCCGTTCCTGCATCTTCCGGTATACACTTTCCCTTAAAACTCTGTCCGGACTTTCCAAAAATTTGCTCGCCTGCTGCAGTGTAAACTCCCTTCCATCCACCTCTACGGTCATCTTTCCCGAAATGACGCCAAACTGCTGCGCCAGCACACTGGCCTCGGCATACAACGGGATATTTGCCTCGCGAAATAGCTCGATCCGCTTCCTTACCGCTCGCAGATAGGTGAAGTACTCCTTTTGGTCCAGCTCCCGCATATGGGGATTCTCCACGAGCCGCCGGTTGAGGCGGTCGGCGTATGGCTGGATCTTGGGCTGGATCTCCATAAAGAAATAATTGAAGGACTCCTCCAGGCTCTTGCTCTCCGTATCGCAGGTCATCCGGATCTGCCGCCAGCAAGCATCCTCACTGACCACCGCCTCCAGCTCGCTCATATCGAGCAGCCATTTCTCCAGGGCCTCGCGGGTCTCCAACGGGCGCCCCTCCAAGTCCTTAAAATAAGGCTCAAGACCATTCCAGTCCTTCAACACGTAATCAGCCGGCAAAAAATGCCGGACCGGTTTTTTCAATTCAGCACTCGCTGTCATCATAATTATTTCTTTTTGGCGGCTTTCTTTGGTTTATCGGCTTCCGCCGTTGCCGCCTTTTTTGTTTTTTCGGTTTTGTCAATCTTTTCCTTCGCCTCACCCTTCGCCGCCGCCTTCACGCCAGCTCCCGCCCCCTTCACCTCGCCCTTGGCCGCCGCCTTCGCACCCGCCACTCCCTTTGCCGCTGCCGCACCCTTCGCATCATCTGCTCCGACCTTCTTACCTGCGGCCTTCTTCTCCGTTGCCGCTGTCCCTTCCTTCTCACCTGCGACAGGCTTCTTCACCTCACCCTTGGCCGCCGCCTTCACGCCAGCTCCCGCCCCCTTCTCCCCGCTCTTCTTCGCCGTCTTTTCCTCCGCCTTCTCAGCCATGCTCTTTTTCGCTTTGCCCTCACGCCCCTCACCCTCGACATCCTCCAGGCCGTCGACGTCCTCCGCCACTTCAGCCTCCACTTCCTCTTCCTCCGGCTCGGTCAACTTGATCTCGATATTATTTGCCTTCAGGACCGAAAACCATTTCACCATTTTCTTCAAATCACTGCTATAAACGCGGGTGAAATCCAGGTCCGGATAGACTTTGGTAAAATAGACTTTCAGTGCTTCACCATCCTTCTCATCCGGAAGCTTTGCGGCGCTGATTTCCATCGCTTTCAAAATGTCCACCAGATTGACATTGTCCCGCACAGTATAAACCTCGATACTTTCCAAATGTGAAAAATTATGAATTCGGCTGGAGACGAATCTCGTCGTCTTGTCATCCAGCGATCGAACAATAGCTCCATCGGATTTACTGCTCAGCAACTCGTACAGTCCCGGCAAACCGGTCACGGCAATGATCTTGTTGTATTCCATATTTTCTTATATTGACTGTCCCTATAATTTCGCCCACAGCGGGGTTTTCGGGGACATGCAAGTTAATGTTAATCGCCCACTTCAGCCAACACTTTATCCAAAGTATTTTTCAAGGTTGTATAGTCGGTGTAGCCTCGGCTCAACAAGTAGAATTTTTTATCGCTGACCTGTAGAAATACGGTGGGGAAACCCGTAACATTCAATTGTTGTACCAGCGCGAACTCCTCATAGGCCTGGGCTTTATACACAGGGTCCCGCAATTTGTCATAGAACTCCCTTTCGGAGATCGAATATTTTTCCACAAGGTGCCGGTAAGCTTCATCGTCGGTGAGATCCCGCCCTTCATAATGCAGCGCATACTGCAGGTCTGCGCTGAACGGCACGCAAAGATCAGGATGATATTCCCTGAACACGCACATCGCAATCGCCGGCTTCTCCGAGCTGGGATACCAGTCACTTTCCTCCGGATGAAAGATATGCCAGCGCCAGTCCTCACCAAAGCGGATACCCGTACGCTCCTCCACGGTTTTATAGGCTTTCTGAATATACCCCGCCATCACCCCGATCGGCTGCGGCCGCTCCGGCAGGATCATTCCCCCGGAGAGCACCTCGAATGCAGTGGTAGAGCGGTATTCGACAAAAATGCGGGTGATGACAGGACTGAACCCGTAGCACCACCCGCAATAAGCATCGTAACAATAATATATCGTTGGCGTCATATCAGTGTCGTCCACGGCCGCCACCGCCACCGCCCGATGGCCTCCCGCCGCCACCCCCGCCAGAAGGCCGCGAAGTTCCGCCGCCACTCGGTCTGCTGACGCCGCGCGCCTGGTTAAAATTCTGGGCCCTCACCTGGCCCCGGTCACGCATCTGCTGCTGCCGGTTGAGGTTCTGCTGGACCTGCGGATTGTTTTGCACCGGCCGCCAGGAGTTGTTGTTCGAGCGCTGTTGCCATTGATTGGTCTGCGAATTATGCTGAAAGACGTTCCCTGACCGGTCGCTAAAGACATTATTATTTGCTCCTGGCCGTCCGCCGTTGACTGTAGTGCCCGGCCGCCCGCCATTGAATGCTCCACCCGGCGCTCCACCCGGCCGCCCGCCCGTAACCCCACCCGGTCTGGAGAAATTCCGCTGCGCAAAATTATGGTTGTCACGCGTGACTACCCCCGACCGGCTTGCATAGATATTCGTGTGATAGTTGTTGACGAACACATTTCTGTTGCGGGCAAATCCCGGGCCATAGAAGCCCGTCGTGCGGTACCTGTTCCAGGCATAAGCCGGATGATAAGCTGCCGGGCCCCACCAGCCGCCGCGCCAGCCACCCCATCCACCACGCCAGCCCGCGCCCCAGCCGCCGTGGAACCAGCCGAAGCCATACCCGAAACCAATCGACCAACCTACATACGGATTGTAGCCGAAGCCAAAACCCCAGGACCAGGGCCGCGGATAATAGAATCCGTTGAACCAGGGATTGTAGTAGAACCCGGTTCCGTAAACGACCGTCGGGCCATAGATATAAGCATTCAGGTAACCCGGCGTATAACCCATATACACATAGTCGGGGGTCACGTCATAGACATAAACATACTTCAAATTGTAATCCGGAGACGTCGGCGGGATCTGATCGACCTCGGCCGGCCTTTCTGTTGCAACCGTCCAAGGACCGTTCGGACTGGGCGCCTGGAACCAAACGCCGTTGTCAACACTGTAATAAACCCCATTCTCCTGGATCACCGAAGACCCGGTATTGGTTGCATATTGCATGTCCGTCCCCTGTAAGGGCGCGAATTGCGGATCACCGTCATAATTCACAGAAGTGGTTGCCGTATTCCGATCGACCTTCGCGGTCTGCGGGATCTGGGCATCCATGATCGCCTCACGTGCCTCATCAGTCCCCGCTACACTGGCCAAAACATTATCTTTCGGTGAGCCTTGAGGGATCTTCGCAAAATCGGGCGGCAGCGCATTGGCCGCTTCATAGTGCCAGCCCCCGGTAAGGGAACCTGAAGTATACCAGCGACCCGAGATCAGCACATAATACTTGCCGCTCTGGTCCTGGAAAATATCGTTGGATGAATTGCTGGCATAAGATAGGCTCGTTCCCTGGATCGGCGCGAAAGTCGGTTGGCCATTCGTTTGGATCAGCTCCGCGGGACCGGTCGACACGACAATGTCCGATGCCACATTGTCCTGGGCAGCAGCGGCAGAATCGGTGTAGCCCGGTTGCGAATTATTGGCATTGTCAACCGCGGTCTGTACCTGCTGCAACTCGGAAGGAATATTCCCGGCCTGCGAATAAGGCCCGGTGGCTTCCTGTGCGGTATACCAACGTTTGTTGCCATAGAGGTAGAACTGATTATCATGAGCCTTGACGATCGTGAAGGGCGAATTCACCACCACATCCACACCCCAATCTTTATTCGTTTGCAGCTTGGGCTGCCCGTCGATCACGACCAGCAACGAAGGATGGTCGGCATAGATGATCCGCGGCGCGTTCGTATTGAGATTTTTTGAAAGCTTCTGCTGCTCGAGATCCTGATCCAGTGAGGCCAGCAATTCGTCCAGCGAAAGATCGCCGGCCGTCGCCGGCAGATTCGCTTCCAACGCGGTCTTCATGGTATTGATGAAATTGTCGTCTGGCTGACCCGGGAACTTCACATTCGGCACCTTTGCCGATTGGATCACTACCCGACGTCCATCCCGATCCGTCTCCACATTCGCGACGGACCAGAAAGTCCCGAAGACAGGATCAGACTTGCCAGGCTGGAGCACCGAGATGGCCCAGCGGGATTTTAATATATTATTGGAAAAAGACTCGGGCTGAGGTTGATAGATCTTTACTACCGTGCCGTCATCCATGGTAAAACTCCTCGGCCAATCCTGCTGCTGCTCGGCTTGCGGCGGCGTCCCCGGCGGAGGTGCCTGCTGGGCAAATGCCGGAGCGGATAAAACGCTGACAGCCAAAAGCATAGAGAAAACCATATGCGTGCTTCTCATATTTTGTTTTTTATACGTTTACAAGGTTTGATTAGGTCAATTTTGGGCCCAGAAATGCGCTGGTCCAAAATCTGCATATATGACCGCACCCGTGGTCCAAAGTTTGCCCGCATTTACAAATGAGTTGTTAATTATCCTAATGTTATCCTAATGTGCCTCCAGCCAATTGATTCCGGACCCGATCTCGGCCGTGGCCGGCACTTCACAGGGCAGCGGGAGCGCCGTCTGCATACAACGCATTATTATAGGTTTAATTATATCCAGCTCCTCCTTATGGGCGTCGAAGACCAATTCGTCATGGACCTGCAAAAGCATTTTTGAGCGCAACCCCTGTTGTCGAAATTCCTGATGCACCTTGATCATGGCGAGTTTGATCATATCAGCCGCCGTTCCCTGAATGGGCGAATTGATCGCATTCCGCTCGGCAAATCCCCGGATCGTGAAATTGCCTGAATTGATGTCTCTCAACCACCGCTTGCGGCCCACCAAGGTCTCCACATACCCATGCTCCCGGGCAAAATTTATGGTGGAATCCATATAACGCTGAATGCCCGCAAACTGCTTCTTGTAGTTGTCGATGATTTCTTTTGCCTCCGTCCGGCTGATCCCGAGATTGTCCGCCAGCCCAAACGCCCCCTGCCCATATATGATCCCGAAATTGACGCTTTTGGCCTTATAGCGCATCTCCTTCGTCACATCCTTTTCCTCCACGCCAAACACTTTTGCCGCTGTCGCCGTGTGGATATCCTTCCCTTCCCGGAATGCGGCACACATATTGGGATCGCCGCTGATCCCCGCAACGATCCGAAGCTCGATCTGCGAATAGTCCGCCGAGACAAGAACGAACTCCTCGTTCCGCGGAATGAAGGCCTTGCGGATCTCGCGGCCCCGCTCCGTCCGGATCGGAATATTTTGCAGATTGGGATTGTTGGAGCTTAGCCGGCCCGTCACGGCCACGGCCTGCGCATAGCTCGTATGAACCCGGCCCGTCTTTCGGTTGACCATCAGCGGCAAAGCATCGACATACGTGGAACGGAGTTTCGTGAGCTCCCGAAAGGCAAGAATATCGTCCACGATCTGATGCCGGACCGCCAGTTTCAACAATACATCCTCGCCCGTCGCGTACTGACCGGTCTTTGTCTTCTTTGCCTTCGGGTCTAATTGCATCTTCTCGAACAGTACCTCACCAAGCTGCTTCGGCGACGATAGGTTGAACCGCTCGCCTGCCTGCTGATAAACCCTCTCTTCCGCTTGCCTTGCCTCCCTCTCCAGCTCTTTGGAATACTCCCGGAGAAAATCCATGTCCACCCGTATACCTTCAAACTCCATATCCGTCAACACCCGCACCAGCGGATTCTCGACTTCATAAAACACCTTCTCCACCGCCTTCTTTTTGAGCTGCAGAAAGAAGGCCTGCTTGAGCTGGAGCGTGATATCCGCATCCTCCGCCGCATAGTCTTTTATCTTTTCCAGCTCCACGTCCCGCATATTGCCCTGCCCCTTCCCCTTCTTCCCGATCAACTCCTCGATGTGCACGGGCTCATAACCCAGGAACTGCGCGCTGAGTAGGTCCATATTCCGCTTGCCCTCGGGCTCGATCACATAATGCGCAAGCATCGTATCGAAGATCGGACCACGCGGTTCGATCCCATACCATTTGAGCATGAGCCAGTCATATTTCAGGTTCTGCCCGATCCAGACGATGGAGTCGGAATCCCACAACGGCCGGAATGCATCCAATATCTCCCGCACTTTACCCTGGTCGGCAGGGCAGGGGACATACCAGGCCTGCCCGGGCTGATACGAAAAACTCAACCCCACCAGCTCGGCATCGTTTGGATCGATACCCGTCGTCTCCGTATCGAAACAGATCTCACTCTGTTGTTTCAACAACCCGACCAACTCCCCAATAGCCTTCTCCCCGACTACTGCCGTATACGAATGCGGAGTATTGTAAATGTTTCTGCTGCCATGCGGGACCACCGCTGCCGCTTCATCCGGCGCTGCCCCTCCTTCTCCAGGCTCCCCTCCTTCCTGATTTTCTTCGCCCCGCTCCACCGCCGCTTCCAGCCTGGTGGTTGCCTCTTCCAGTTGCTCCAGCTTCACCTGCTCCGGTTTTCCATTTGATTTGGCTGCCTCCCTCTTCTTCCCCCCGGCCGGCTTGACCGTATTGCCGAACAGATCGGTTTGCACCCCTTCCGGCGCCGTATAACCGCCACCCGCACCCCAACTTTCCCCCAGCACCCTCTTCCCCAGCGTCCTGAACTCCAGCGCGGTAAAAACTTCATTCAACGCATCCCTATCCCACTCCTTCAACCGGAAATTCTCTTCATGGAATTCCACCGGTACATTCGTTATAATAGTCGCCAGCTTCTTACTCATCAACGCCAGCTCCTTTCCCGCGCGGACCTTTTCACCAAGCGCCCCTTTTATATTCTCCCCATTGGCCACCACATTTTCCAGCGTACCCCACTCGGTCAGCAGCTTGGCCGCCGTCTTTTCCCCAACCCCCTTGATCCCCGGAATATTATCCACTGCATCCCCCATCAACCCCAGGATATCGATGACCTGCGCCACTTCCTTAATATTCCATTTTTCACATACCTCCTTCGGCCCCAGGATCTCCGCCAAGCCACCCTGGTAGCCCGGTTTATAAATATGGATCCTCTCCGTCACCAACTGCCCGTAGTCCTTGTCCGGCGTGACCATATACACTTCATAGCCGACCGCCTCGGCCTGCTTGCTCAAGGTCCCGATCACATCGTCCGCTTCATAGCCGTCGAGCTCCACGCATGGGATATTGAACCCCTTCACGATGGCTTTGATATCCGGCAGCGAGCTGATCAAATCCTCCGGCGCCTCCTGCCGGTTCGCCTTGTACTCCGCGAAGTCAATGTGCCGCTCCGTCGGCGCCTCCGTATCGAAACACACCGCCATATGCGAAGGACGCTGATTGTTGATCAGATCGATCAACGCATTCGTGAACCCGAACTGTGCATTGGTATTGCGCCCCTTCGAAGTGATGCGCGGACTGCTGATCAATGCATAATACGCCCGGAAGATCAACGCCATCGCGTCCAGAAGGAATACTCTTTTGTCCATATTTTCCATGCGACGAAATTAGGCATTTCCCTCGAAGCCCCGCCGACCCGAATACTAATTTTCTTAGTTCAATTGTTTTGATTTACCCTAGCTTTGTAATCACTAAATTTATCTTATGAGTAACATCAAATTGTTCGAGTCCCAAAAGATCCGCAGCCACTGGGACGCAGAAAAAGAGAAATGGTATTTTTCGGTGGTAGATGTAATTCAAATATTGACCGATTCCAATAACTCGAGACGATATTGGAGTGATCTCAAAAGAAAGCTTGAGCAGGAAGGGTTTTTGCAGTTGTACGAAATCATCGTACAACTGAAGTTGATGTCGCAAGATGGCAAAAAATACATCACGGATTGTACTGATACTGAGGGATTATTACGAATTATTCAATCCGTCCCCTCTCCGAAGGCCGAGCCTTTCAAACAATGGTTGGCCAAAGTCGGGTACGAACGCATCGAAGAAACCCAAGACCCCGAAAAGTCGATCGACCGGGCCATGGAAAACTACCTGAAACTTGGCTATAGCAAAGAATGGATCAACCAACGCCTGAAAAGCATCGAGATCCGAAAAGAGCTACTAACTGACGAATGGGAAAACCGAGGGGTTGGAAAAGGCCAGGAATTTGCCACCCTCACCGACATCATCACCCAGGCCTGGAGTGATAAAACAATATCTGAATATAAACAATTCAAAGGCCTGAAGAAGGAAAACCTCCGCGATAATATGACCAACCTGGAATTGGTGTTGAACATGCTTGCGGAAGCTACCACAACCGAGATATCAAAAGAAAAAAAGCCAGCGACCTTCGATGAAAATAAAGTGATAGCCAAGCAGGGCGGAACGATAGCCGGCAATACCCGCCGGGAAATCGAAGCAAAAACCGGCAAAAAGATCGTCAGTAGCCAGAACGCGAAAGAGTTGGGAGCACCGAAAAACAAAAAAAGACTGGAATAGTTTTGTAAGGATCATTATCTTCATACCGCCTGTAGTGCATGAAGGTCGGCTCCAAGCTGTCGAAGGGTATCCTTCTTAGTGCATTTTCGGGCTTTTTTCATTTATACAGTTCGCTTCCGTTAGTTTTCTATTCTTGGAATAATAATTCTTTCCGCTTACAGCCCCAGCAAAATCATAGAGGTCCCAAACAACGGATATCTTGTTGCTTGACTGGCCTATGGCAACCGGAAAAATCAATATATTTGATCAATCACACATCAATGACACGATCTCCAATCCTAACAACCACCTTCGTCCTAACTCTCCTTTTTACCTCCTGCCAGGAGAATAAAAACAGCGCCCGCCCCGCCGCAGCGCCGCAGACCTACAGCTCTCTTATCCTGGGCCCCCACTCCGCCACCATCTTCAGCGATTTCCCTGCCACCATCGAAGGCATCGAGATCGTACAGCTGCGGCCCATGGTGGACGGCTACCTGGAGAAGATCTACGTCCCGGAAGGGGCCGACGTCAAAAAAGGTATGCTTCTCTTCCAGATAAAGAACCCCATCTACGATGAAGCCGTCGTCACCGCAAAAGCGGCCGTCCAAAGCGCCCAGGCCAACGTCGACGCTGCCAAAATGAACGTGGAAAAGGTGCGTCCCCTGGTGGAAAAGGATATCGTCAGCAAATACGAATTGGAGTCCGCGCAATATACCCTGCAATCCCAGCAAGCTGCCCTCGACGAAGCGAATGCCTCCCTGCGCAATGCCCAGACCAATGTAGGCTACACTACCCTCCGGAGTCCCATTACCGGCGTCATGGGGACCATTCCCTACAAAATAGGCGACCTGGTCAGCAGCACAACCTCCAGTCCCCTCACCACCCTCGCTCGTATCAACCAGGTCTATGCCTATTTCGCCCTCAGCGAAAAACAGCTGCTTAACCTTTCCAAACGCGTGCCCGGCGCTACCCTCCAGGATAAGCTGGACCACCTTCCCGCAGTCTCGCTCGTCCTCGCTGACGGCGCCGCCTATCCGCAGAAAGGAAAACTTGAAACCGCCAGCGGCATGATCAATACCGCCGCCGGGACCGTAAGCCTCAAGGCCCAGTTCTCCAACCCCACGGACCTGCTCCGAAGCGGGGCGAGCGCCGTCGTCCGCATTCCCCGGACCATCGATACGGCCCTGCTCGTACCACAATCGGCTACCTACCAGTTGCAGGATAAGACCTTTGTTTACCTGCTGATCGGGGGCAACCGGGTAATCTCCCTGCCGGTCACGGCTACGCCGACCAATGATGGCAAATACCTGCTCGTGCAGCAGGGACTGAAACGCGGCGACCAGATACTCCTCAACGGCTTCAACCTGCGCGACAGCACGGTGGTTATCCCCCGGGCGGTGAACGCAGACAGCCTCTATGGCAAATAGCTCACATCATCCAAATAGCTCCGGAAAATGCTTAAAAGTTTTATCACCCACCCCGTAAGAAGTACCGTCATCTCTGTGATCATTGTCCTGCTCGGGGTGCTGGGACTCGCAAAACTTCCGGTCGCACAATACCCGGATATCTCTCCGCCCACGGTGCAGGTCTCCGCCAACTATGCCGGCGCCAACGCCGACGTCGTGCTGAAAAGCGTGATCGTCCCGCTCGAACAACAGATCAACGGCGTAGAAGGCATGACCTATATGACCTCTTCCGCCAACAACACAGGCGGGGCCAATATCAGCGTTTACTTCGGTGTGGGCACCAATCCCGATATCGCCGCGGTGGACGTGCAGAACCGCGTCGCGGCAGCCACCAGTCTGCTGCCACAAACCGTGACCCAGAGCGGTGTTACCGTCCGCAAGTCGCAGAGCAGCAACCTCCTCATCCTCTCCCTCTATAGTGATAAGCCGGGCTACGACCAGACCTTTCTCCAGAACTACGCGGCCATCAATATCCTTCCGCAGTTGCAACGCGTGAACGGCGTGGGCAGCGCCACCGTCACCGGCTCAGCCATGACCTACTCCATGCGCATCTGGCTCAAACCCGATCTCATGGCCATTTATAAGATCACCCCTTCGGATGTGAGCGCCGCCCTCGCCGAACAAAACGTACAGGCCGCCCCGGGCCAGTTCGGACAAAACGATAACCAAAGCTTTCAATACGTCATCCGGTATAGCGGCCAGCTCGCATCTACGGAACAGTTCGGCAATATTATCATCAAATCCCTTGGCCGCGGTCAGTACCTCCAGCTCAAGAATATCGCCCGCATCGAACTGGGCGCACAGAGCTACACGGGTTCCAACAGCACCGACGGCAAACCTTCCGTAGGGATCTCCATCAGCCAGACCCCGGGCTCCAACGCCAAACAGGTGATCGATGACTGCCAGGCCGCCATCACGCAGGCCATACCTTCCCTGCCCGCCGGAGTAAAGCTCCTCTACCTGGTTAACATCAACGACTTTCTCAACGCTTCCATCAGCAAGGTCCTGCATACCCTGTTCGAATGCTTCTCCCTCGTCTTCCTGGTGATTTTTATCTTCCTCCAGGACTTCCGGTCTACCATCATCCACGGCATCTCGGTGCCCGTGGCCATCACCGGCACCTTCTTCTTCCTCTACCTGATGGGCTTCAGCGTCAACCTGCTGACCCTCTTCGCCCTCGTGCTGGCCATCGGCATCGTAGTCGACGACGCGGTGGTCGTAGTGGAAGCCGTCCACTCCAAATTGGAAAGCGGTTACAAATCGCCCACCAAAGCAGCCATCGACGCCATGGGCGAGATCTCGGGCGCCATCGTATCCATCACCCTGGTGATGGCCTCGGTGTTCATCCCTGTGAGTTTTGTGACAGGCTCATCCGGCGTTTTCTACCGGCAGTTCGGCATCACCCTGGCAGTCGCCATTTTTATCTCCTCCATCAACGCCCTCACCCTATGCCCCGCGCTGGCGGCCATGTTCCTGCGTCCGCCCGACCACGGCGGCGAAAACGTAAAAAAGAACATCCTGCAACGCTTCGGGGTATGGTTCAACCGGGGTTACAACAACCTAACCGACCGCTATTCCCGCGCCGTGACCTTCCTCTCGGCCCGGCGCTGGCTGGTCATCTTTATCATCGTCGGTTTCGGGGCCCTTTTCTACCTGCTGATGAAGTCCACCCCTTCGAGCTTCGTACCCGAAGAGGACATGGGCACGATCTTCGTGAACGTCAGTCTGCCGCCGGCCAGCAGTATGGGAAGAGTACAGGTCGTCGCCGACCAGGTGGACAGCATCTGCCGGACCGTACCGGAGGTTGCCAATACCATGCGCACCCTGGGATCCAACTACATCGGCGGCAGCGGCAGCGCTTATGGGATGGTAACGGTGAGGCTCACCCCATGGGACTCACGCCCCGGCGTCACCAATAAAGATGTCATCCAGACCCTGACAAAAAAGACCGCCGGCATCCGCGGCGCCGATATCGTATTCATGTCGCAGCCCACTATCACGGGCTTCGGGACCAGCGGCGGCTTCACTATCCAGCTTCAGGACAAGGGCGGGCATAGCACCGACCAGTTCTACAAGGTTGCGCAGGGCTTCCTCGGCGAGCTTAACAAACGCCCGGAGGTCCAATATGCCAAGACCTCCTTCAATCCCAACTTTCCGCAATACGAGATGGACATCAACGTCCCCAAGTGCAAAGACGCCGGTGTCACCGTGACCATGCTCCTGAATGCCATGCAGGTCTTCTATGGTAGCTCCTACGCCACTAATTTCACAGAGTTCGGTCAGCAATACCAGGTCATCCTCCAGGCTGATTCCAATTACCGCGGCGCACCCTCGGACCTCAATAAGATCTATGTCCGCGGTACGGATAGCGCCATGACCCCCATCACCGAGTTCATCACCCTCCGCCGGGTCTTCGGCCCCGAGTCGGTCTCCCGTTTCGATATGTTCAACTCCATGTCCGTGAGCGGTTCGCCCAACATAGGGTTTAGCACCGGTCAGGCCTTGTTAGCCATCCAGCAGACAGCTGCCGACAAGCTGCCCGCCGGCTATGGGTTCGAATATTCCGGCATCAGCCGCGAAGAACAGGCCGCAGGCTCACAGACGATCTATATCTTCCTGCTCTGCCTGGCCTTTGTTTACCTCCTGCTGAGCGCCCAATACGAAAGCTACCTCCTTCCCTTCGCCGTCCTTCTTTCGCTGCCGGTGGGCCTCTCGGGTATCTTCGTTTTCGCGAAACTCTTCGGGGAGGATAACAATATCTATATGCAGATCTCGATGATCATGCTTATCGGTCTGCTGTCGAAGAATGCCATCCTGATCGTGGAATTTGCGGTCGAACGCCGGCAGAAAGGCATGGGCCTGCTGGAAGCGGCCATCGAAGGCGGCAAGGCCAGGCTGCGTCCCATCCTCATGACTTCGTTTGCCTTTATCTTCGGGCTGCTGCCGCTGATCTTCGCCAGCGGGGTCGGCGCCAATGGGAACCGCTCCATCGGCACAGGGGCCATCGGGGGGATGCTCTTCGGCACCTGCCTCGGCGTATTCGTGATACCTACCCTGTTCATCATTTTCCAGGGCTTGCAGGAAAAACTAAGGAAAAATAAAAACTATGAAGAGGAAGCTGCTTAAAATAATAGCCTCGCTATTACTGGCGGCCGTCGCCATCACCGCCTGTAAGGTCACCAAACCCTACGGCCGGGCCGGGAATATCGCGGGCAACGGGCTCTACCGCGATACCACGATCATCGATACCACCACCATCGCCGACGTCCCCTGGCGGCAGTTCTTCGCTGATACTCTGCTTCAACACCTCATAGAAGAAGGCATCCGCAACAATTTAGACCTCAGGGTGGCCGCGGCGCGCATCCACGAGGCCCAGGCTAATTTCCGGCAGAGTACCGAAGCCTTTTACCCGAGCTTGCTCGCCAATGCCGCCGGCTCCATCCAAAAGAGTCCCGGCGTTCACTCGACCCAAACCTATGAGGCCTATCTCAGCTCTTCATGGCAGGTGGACCTCTGGGGCAAATTGCGCAGCACTAAAAGAGCCCAGTTGGCAGCCCTGCTGGAAAGCGACGCCTATCGCCGCGATGTGCAGACGCAACTGATCGACAATATCGCGATCGACTACTACGTCCTGATGGCCTATGACCAGCAGCTGCAGATCACCCTCGCCACCGTGGAGAATCGCAAGGAGGACGTCATTACAACAAAGGCCCTGAAAGAAGCCGATGTCCTCACCGGCGCCGCAGTGATGCAGAGCCAGGCGGGCCTCTATTCCGTGGAAGTCACCATTCCCGATATCCGGCAGAATATCCGGCAGACGGAGAATAACCTCTGCCTGCTGCTGGGCCGCAACCCCGGCGCCATCGCCCGCGACAGCCTCGACAACGAGATCCCGAACACCGATCTGCGCATGGGCCTGCCCGCTCAACTGTTGGCCAACCGCCCCGATGTCCAGGAAGCCGAGTTCCAGCTGCGCTATTACACCGAGCTGACCAACGTCGCCAGGACCTATTTCTATCCGGCACTCACCATCACCGGGGAAGGCGGCCTCTCGGCCAACAACCTCGCGCATTTTTTCGACGCCTCCGCCTTATTCGGCAGCATCATCGGCGGCCTGACCCAGCCTATCTTCCAAAACGGCCTCAACCGCCAACGGCTCGAAGTGGCCAAAGGCCAGGAACAGGAATTCCTGCTGACCTTCGAAAAGACCCTCCTCACGGCCGGCCAGGAAGTATCGAATGCCCTTTTCAACTACCAGTCGGCTTCGGAAAAGATCGCGACCCGCGCAAAACAGCTCCACTTCCTGGAAAAATCCGTGGAATTCACCAAAGAGCTCATGCGGGCCGACGCCAAGGCTAACTATACAGACGTTCTCACGTCCGAACAAAACCTCCTGACTGCCCAGCTCGAAGGCGTCGACGACCATCTGCAGCAATTGCAAGCCGTCGTTAACCTCTACACCAGCCTCGGCGGTGGGTGGAAATGATGCCCCTTATTCCTTCATCTCTTTAAGTCTCTTCTGTAAGCCAAACATCTCATCCCTCAACCTCGCCGCCTCCATAAAATCGAGATCTCTCGCGGCCTTCTCCATCTCCTTCCTGACCCTTACAACCGCCTTTTCGACCTGCGGTATCGTCTGATAAACTTCCTGCTCGTCAGCCGCCACCGCAACCAACTCCTCATTCGGACCGACCGCGTACGGATCAGCCGGATTATATCCCTTTATATCCAACACCGACGTCTGTGCAAACACCTGCTCTTTGGATTTAAATACGGTCCTCGGTACTATCCCATGCTTCTCATTAAAGGCCACCTGCTTCTCCCGCCGCCGTAACGTCTCATCCATCGTGCGCTGCATGCTCTCCGTTATGGAATCGGCATAGAAAATGACAAGCCCGTCGACATTCCGCGCCGCCCGGCCCGCCGTCTGCGTCAGCGACCTCTCATTCCGCAGGAACCCTTCCTTATCCGCATCCAGGATGGCCACCAGTGAAACCTCCGGCAGATCCAGGCCTTCCCGCAGGAGGTTGACCCCCACCAGCACATCGATCTCGCCAAGCCTGAGCTGCCGGAGGATCTCCACCCGCTCGAGCGTATCGACCTCACTATGGATATATTTCGATTTTATATCGATCCGATGCAGATATCTGTCCATTTCTTCGGCCATTCGCTTGGTCAGCGTCGTCACCAACACGCGGTCCCCCTTTTTTACCCGCTTGTCGATCTCATCCAACAAGTCGTCGATCTGATTGACGCTTGGCCTGACCTCAATGGGCGGGTCCAGGAGCCCCGTTGGCCGAACGACCTGCTCCACCACTATTCCTTCAGTCTTTTCAAGCTCATATTCACCCGGCGTCGCGGAGACAAAGATCGTCTGCCCGGTCATCCTCTCGAACTCATGAAAGTTTAACGGCCGGTTGTCAAGCGCACTGGGCAGCCGGAACCCATAGTCTACCAATACGAGCTTCCGGCTCCGGTCTCCCCCATACATCCCGCTGATCTGCGGAACCGTCTGATGGCTTTCGTCCAACACCAACAGGAAATCCTTCGGGAAATAATCGAGGAGACAGAAGGGCCGCGTCCCCGGCTGCCGCCGGTCGAAGAACCGCGAATAGTTTTCAACACCATTGCAATAACCGAGTTCTCTGATCATCTCCACATCATAGTTGACCCGTTCGCTTAGCCGTTGCGCCTCGATATACCGGCCGATATTTTTGAAATAGGCGACCTGCGCCGCCAATTCGTCCTGGATCTCATAGATGACCTGCTGCAGAATATCCTTTGGCGCGAGATATAAATTGGCAGGAAAAATCGCTGCATCTTCCATTTCACCGATCCGCTTCCCGGTTTTCAAATCAAAGCTTTCTATAGAATCGACCTCATCCCCGAAGAAGCTGATCCGGTAGCCATAATCAACATATGGCAGATTGATGTCGACCGTGTCCCCCTTTACCCGGAAATTCCCCCTCGCGAACTCGATCTCACTGCGCCTGTACAAGGAATTGACCAGCGAATGCAAAAATCTCTGCCGGGAAATCACCTGGCCTTTCTGCAGCCGGATAATGCCGTTCTCAAACTCCGCCGGATTGCCGATACCGTAGATACAACTGACCGACGCTACTACAATGATATCCCTCCGCCCGCTCAACAGTTGGGTCGTCGCCTGCAGCCGCAGCTTCTCGAGCTCTTCATTTATCGAAAGGTCCTTCTCGATATAGGTGTTGCTGACCGGCATATAAGCCTCAGGTTGATAATAGTCATAATAGGACACGAAATAACCGACGGCATTTTCGGGGAAGAATTGCTTGAACTCTCCGTATAGTTGCGCAACAAGGGTTTTGTTATGCGTAAGTACAAGCGTAGGCCGCTGGACATTTTGGATCACATTTGCGACTGTGAACGTTTTTCCGGACCCTGTAACGCCGAGCAAGGTATGATACTGCTCTCCATCCTGAATGCCTTCTGTCAGCTGGCGGATTGCCTCGGGCTGATCCCCCGCGGGGGGATAAGGTGCGTGAAGCTTAAATGACATAATAAAATTTGGTAAGAGTAACTGGTAAAATTACGTCTTTTTTACCTTTTTCAATGCCTTTCGAAACGGGTCCCAGCTGATCTTGAGCTTGCCATCCTCACCCGTCTTTGCCCGAAGCCTGACACTGAGCCCCGCCTTGCTGTCGTTGCCCCGGCTTTCAGGCGGGATATCGCTCGCCCGGGCTTTCAAATTGCTGAGCGGGACCTGCAAACTCATGTCTGCCCCCGTTATAAGATCGTACGTCCCCTCCGCATACAAGGTGAAGGCGGTCGACCGGATCTCCATCCGATGCAGCGTGATCTTCGTCGAATCGATCTCCAATGAGGTCTGCAGCGTACCAAAACCGACTGTGCTCAAATCCCTTTTCTTCATCTCCGTTTCGCCCGGCCGTTTCGTCTTTTTATCGGTCGGGCGGATTCTGGCGAATTCACCGATCTTCTCCATCGGCTCAAAGTTGACCAATTGACCATCTGTTATATTGACGTCGATCGTCCCTTTCAGACTTTTAGGAACAACCCGCGCTTTGCCGGTCAACAAACCGGTCATCCGGATATCCGCATTCATCCTGCCTTTGAGGTTATCCGCTGAAATAGCTTTCAACCCAAAGTTGTCAAACGATCGGAACAACCCCGGCAGATCGACCCCCTCGAAATGAGATTCCAGGGTCAACGGATTGGCATCGCTTTCCGGCCGCCTGGTCAGCGTGGCCTTCATGTCCAGGGTCCCCGAATTTTGTTCCCCCTTCAGTCTCGACAACCGGATCTCTCCATCCCGGAACACCAGACTGGCTTTCGCATGCGCCCCGGAAAAGTTACTGTAGCTGATATCCGTTGCATCGACGTTCAGCCGAATGGTCCCGGCTTTCAGGAATTCGTCGATGCGGGTTGCCACCGCCCCGAACACCGGGGCACTGCTCTTCCGCCTGGAGGACTCCGTCGACACCCGGCCGGCCAATGCAATGAAATCCTCGACCGCAAGATGGGGCGTGCTTAATGTCCAGTCCATGCTGACACTTTCGGAATTGTGATCGATCAGCGCGATCAGATTTTTCGCAACGCCTTTTATCTGCACCTTTGTATTTCCAGCCCTGGCCTGCAGGCGATCGATCACCATGTCCTGGTCCCTGAACATCACCCGGCCACTGGCATTGGTCAACGCGAATCGGAAGGGGAGATAAACGATCGCTGCACTGTCCAGATCCAGGTACCCGTTCACCGTTGCCCCGGCGGTATCATTCTCAGACAACGGCCCTCTATACAAAAGGTCCATCGCGCATTTCCCCGTACGAAATTGAAGGGTCTGACTGCCGTAGAGATTGTTCAACGCGGCAATATCGAATCGTGAATGCAGATCGCAGGACAGCTGGGGATTATTGAGATTGGTGATCAAAACGCTGTCGGCATGAATAGGGACATCCCCAACCTGACCGGAGAACCCCATAAACCTGATCCCCGAATTCGCATCATCCCGCCCTTGGCCGCGCACCCATTCGTTTGTAAAAGAGCCTGTAAAAGACACGTCCGTGAATTTTCCCGCCGGTGTCACCACCCCGCCCTTGTTCAGATTCAGCCGGACCTGGATCTGCAGTTGTGGTTCATCGGCTGAGCCCGCATCCAGCTGGGCATGGATTGAAACAGGCTTGTCGATATCGTATTCATCCAGTTTTTGCCGCAGATGCGGCGTCAGTAGCGCAGCAACTGCCCGGAATGGGACCGGCCCGGCATCTATGGTTAGAATGAACGGATCGGGTTTCACCATGGGAAAGAACCGGCCCGAGAACACATACGGATACCCGTCGATATTCAACCGGGCTTTATCCGCCTGCAAAATATGGCTGGCCAGATTATAAGTAAAGCGGAAATGACCGGACAAAAGTTTGCCGTCGACAAAACTTCCTTTTTCCGTATTGAATGAAAAGCTCTTTGCCGTCAAGATGGTACCCACATCGAATCGTAGTTCCCTGTCTTCCTTGTCAACAACCACATTCATCTGCCGGAAAGCAAGGTCAAACAACTTATGCCGGTCCTGCCTGTCCATCACCCAGCGGACATCCGAAAAGACCACCGTCGGCAACCCTCCATTCCAGGCATTTTCCGATGCCGGACTCGCCCCCCCACGAACCTTTAATAAATAGGTATTACTATAGCCCGAACTATCCGTAAAAAAATACAACGTGGCTTTTTCAAGAAACACCATGCTTAACTCGACCCTGCCATGTAGCAGGCTGCTGAACGGCGAACAACTGATGTAGATGCGGCCCGCCTGTAACAAATCATGCTGATGCCGCTGCCAGGCACTGTCCCGAAGCGACACATCCGTCAGTGTAAGCGTGACGGCTGGGAAATGCCGGAAGAGCGAGATATCCAGATGACCGATCTGGAGGGTCCCGCCGATCCGCGATTTGATCTCCGCCTGGGCCTTTTCAAGCAGACTGTCTTTTTTCACTTCGACATAGACCGCCAGAAGGACCCAAAACAAGAATAGCAGGCACAGCGCCGCGCCTGCTATCCGTAAAGTGTATCGTAAGAATTTTTTCAAATCATAACGCAATCGCCCCCAGGTAATCGGAAAATTTCTTCAACACGGCTGCATCGACCTCGATCTGCCCCTGCGCCTCTTTCCAATTCCGTTGCTCGATAGCTTCCCTTATCCCCGGCAGTGTCTTTACCCCATAACCGGTATAGAAGCCCGGGGCATAGATGCTATGCCGGTACCAGGGGCGACGGGGAAGTCCATTATCAGAAAGCAATTGTTGTTCCGCTCTATAAAGAGCCTGGTTGACGGCATCGGCATGGGCCCCGGTTAGCTTGGATTTTGTAAGGCTGTCACCCAGCCGGCTGACCACTTTCTCCAGACCGTTCAAAGAATTTTGAAGACTTGACCAGTTCAGATAAGGTACCTCGTCCCTGGCCGCCGGCGGCATGAGGTGAAGCGCCGTGTCTGTCGCATTGGCAAAAGCCCGCTCCCTGATCAGTTGATTGGTCATCGCGGTTGTCTCCCGCATCTGGTCGAGCTCGGTCATCAGCTCGGTCGCATACCTGTTGATAGTTTTATAGAGCGCACGGAAATCGAATGGCAAAACCGTGGCGTCGGCCATCCTCAACGTCGTGCGGCCCGCTGTCTGGGCAAGTGCTACCCCATATTGAAAACTGGGGTCCTTGAACCGCCGGTAATCATCATAAGAATCATAGATGGAGTGATACTCTCCGCCCGGATCTTCACCGCCAAAACCCAGGTTGAAGGAAGGGATACCCAAATGCTGAAGGAAAGGCGAATAGTCGGAGCCGGAACCCAACGCGCCGATCGTAAATGATTTTTTCCCGAACAGGTCCTTGTTCAGCCTGCCATTGTTGGCGGCATTGACCAGCTCCCGGGCATGCATCCGCTCCGAAAGAGATAGATGAGTTTGGGGATCGGTGACGTCCCTGGCTACTTCATTCATGAACGGCTCAAGCGCATGCGATCCTTCCACCCCCAGATAACCGCGGCCATTCCCGTCTGAATTGATATACACGACCGCTTTTTGCTGCAACTCGGCGGCATGTTGCTCCACCCATTCCGTAGAGCCCAGCAGCCCGGGTTCTTCCCCGTCCCAGGCGCAATAGATGATCGTCCGTTTCGGCCTCCAGCCGGTCTTGAGTAATTCGCTCACCCCCCGGGCTTCCTCTTCCATCGCCGATTGGCCGCTAAGCGGATCGGCAGCACCATTGACCCAGCCGTCATAATGGTTGCCCCGGATTACCCATTCGTCAGGCCACTCGCTGCCTGGCAATTTGGCGATCACGTCATGCAATTCCTTTGTATCCCAGTTAAAAGCCAGCTTGAGATGTACCCGGGCCTTACCCGGTCCGATATGATAAGTGAAGGGAAGCGCGCCACGCCAGTCGGGCGGCGCCACCGGGCCGTCCAGAGCACGCAGCAGGGGCTCGGCGTCATGATACGAGATCGGCTGCACCGGGATCTTCAGCAGGGTGGGGGCTTCGGAGAGCGCCAGCCTTTTGGCATCCTTGGTTGCGCCGATGCCGGGCGTCAACGGATCGCCGGGATATATCGGCATATCCATCACCGACCCGCGCTGGACCCCGTATTCGTTCTTGAAGGCGCCCTTGGGATAGACGTCGCCATCATAGTAGCCGTCATCCTTTGGATCGGAATAGATCAGGCAGCCGATGGCGCCATGCTCCTGTGCTACTTTTGGCTTGATACCGCGCCATGAGCGACCGTATTTGGCAATAACGATCTTTCCCTTCACCGAGATACCCAGTCTTTCCAGGTAATCATAATCTTCGGGGATCCCATAATTGACGAAGACCAGATCACCGGTCACATCGCCGTCCGCAGACCAGCAGTTGTATGTGGGTAGCTGCTCCGAAGTCTGACCGGATGTGGCATCGGCCGCCAGCGGCTTCTCCGACAGCGAAGCCTTGAAAATCGTCGGCCCCGTCATTTCCAGCAGCCGCTCCTTGGGGGTAGGGAAGGGCACATAGAAGGTCTCGATCTGCACGTCGTAACCCCAGCTTTTGAACTTATTATAAAGGTATTCGGCATTGGCTTTGTCCCAGGGCGATCCGACATGATGCGGGTGCGCAGACATGATCCGGATGCCGCTGTCGATATTGGCGGCCCGAAGATAGCTGTCATAGGTCGACTCAAGGTCCAGTTGTTGCCGTGTGGCCGGTTCGGAAAAGCCGGACAACGTCTTGGTCTGCGACCAGCCCGGTAACCCGGCCAACAGAAGGCAGGCGATAAGCAAGTTTCTCATGATGTGTAGTTTTGTGTCTGCTCCGGAGGCGGCTGCAGACGGTTATTATATGTGGAGTAGTCCGGGGGCATGATCTCATACTCCTCCAGCATCAGCGGGGAAGTAAAGATAAAATCCGCCGTAGCCCGGTCGCAGGCAAACGGAATGTTCCAGGCTACGGCCAGACGCAACAAGGCTTTGATGTCGGGGTCGTGCGGCTGCGCTTCCATCGGATCCCAGAAAAAGATAAGCATGTCGATCTTCCCTTCCGCAATCCTCGACCCGATTTGTTGATCACCGCCAAGCGGGCCGCTTAAAAATTTGCTCACCGGTTGGCCAAGCGCCCCCTCTATCAGCGTCCCGGTCGTCCCGGTCCCATACAGCAAATGCTGAGCAAGGGCTGCTTTATTATAAACCGCCCATTCGATCAGCTCATTTTTTTTGTTGTCATGTGCTACGAGTGCTATTCGCTTCGAACTGCTCATCTTTCTCACGGGCGTTTGCATACGCAGATAGTTTAGTTTGCTGAAAGGTAGGAAAGTTTCTCATTTTAAGAAGATTATAACAACTCGCAAAAAATCTTTGCCACGCTTTTGCGTTCTAACCACCTCTACCCATTGACCAATGAATCTGCCCTTTAAAAAATGAAGAACCTGCCCTGGCTCATTTTATTGCTGCTATGTTGCGCCCGCGTTGCTCATGCCCAGCAGGCAAGCCCGGCGCAGCCGGATTCCACTGCGGACTCCATCACCAGGCCACAACCTGCCGGTGGCTCACTGTTCATTGACTTTACTGCAACTCCGAATGAATCCAATCGCGTAGTCCTGAAATGGGACACCGACAGCGCGAGCGCAACGGAAGGGGACTATTTTGTGATCGAGCGGAGCCCGGACGAAACCCACTACGAGACCATCGGCGTAGTGAGGATAGCCGCAGGGACAGAGCATTATGAAGTGACTGATGGAGCGGCACCCAATGGATCGGACTATTATCGGATCAAATACACAGCACGGACCGGCGCACCGGTATATTCGAAAACAATGCAGCTGAGCCTGTCCGGCGCGGTGGATTTTAAGTTCTATCCTAACCCGGTAGACAAGCTGTTTATCGTGCGTACAGAACACACGATCGACCTGCAGGTGATCGACGCTGCAGGGGTAATTCGGCTTAGCAAACGGTTGCAGGCAGGAATACAAGTTGTTAACGTTTCCACACTGGAAAAAGGGGTCTATATTCTGCGAGTAACTGATAAAGAAAGCAATAGGGCCGTTTCCCACCAGTTGCTGAAGAATTAAAAAAGGATAAAAAAAGAAAATTACCGGAAAATGGTATTGCAGATTTGATTATTATCCTATACCTTTATCTCGGTTTTTCATAGGATATTGGATTTTAAAACGGGGTTGAATTTCTATTCAGACCCCTTTTTGTTTTTAGCCGCTATTCGCCACAAACCCACGCCGGATCAGGAAAATAGGTATTTATACGCTCCCGGATAAGTACAAGTTCGCATCAGTCAACCCCCATGAAAAATTTCCGGCGTTCAAAAAAATTCCCTCAAAATTTTCTCCCACACTCCCTAAAAAGAGCTCACCTAAAAACAAAAGTAGATGGCCTCTTTTTAAATAAAGTCCGGCAAAGAGATCTCTCTTTGCCGGGGAGGCCATCTAAAAATAGACGGCCGACACTTACTAACTCAATTATATGTGCGTGAAAAGGACTAGACGTTTTATGTATTCTGCATCTCCTTTACTTTTTCGCGGATCTTGCTCTCGATCTCCACAGCCATTTCCGGATTGTCGTGTAGCAATTGTTTGACCGTATCCCGACCCTGACCCAGCTTGTCGGTCCCATAGCTGAACCAACTGCCGCTCTTCGCGATAATCCCTAACTCAACCCCCATGTCGATGATCTCGCCCATCTTTGAAATACCCTCGCCAAAAACGATATCGAACTCCGCAGCCCTGAAAGGAGGCGCTACCTTATTCTTCACCACCTTCACTTTTACCCGGTTGCCAACCGCCTCCTCCCCATCCTTGATCTGCGCCATCCGCCGGATATCCAGCCGCACCGAAGCATAGAATTTGAGCGCATTTCCGCCCGTCGTTGTCTCCGGATTGCCAAACATAACCCCGATCTTTTCCCGGAGCTGATTGATAAAAATACAAATGGTATTGGTCTTACTGATCGTGGCCGTCAGCTTTCTGAGAGCCTGCGACATCAGCCGCGCCTGAAGCCCCATTTTGCTGTCTCCCATTTCTCCCTCAAGCTCTCCTTTAGGTACAAGCGCGGCTACCGAGTCGATGACCACGACATCGAGCGCGCCGGAAAGGATCAACCGGTCCGCGATCTCCAGCCCCTGCTCGCCATAGTCGGGCTGCGATATCAGCAGATTGTCGATATCAACTCCCAGCTTCTGCGCATAAGCGCTGTCAAAGGCATGCTCCGCATCTATGATCGCGCACATGCCGCCCTTCTTTTGCGCTTCCGCAATAATATGAGTGGCGATCGTTGTTTTACCTGACGATTCGGGTCCATATATTTCGACGACTCTGCCTCTGGGCAACCCTCCAACGCCCAGCGCCATGTCCAACCCGATGGAACCGGTGGAGATTACCTCCATGGGATCCTGGCTTCTTTCATTCATCATCATCACACTCCCTTTCCCAAAGTCCTTGTCGATCTTGTCCATCGTCAACTTTAAAGCCTTCAATTTTTCTGCGTTTGACATAGTCGTAGTTTTTAGTTCACCCAAATTTATTGATTCATCAAAGTTAGGGGAATTAATTTATTCACACTAATGTTTTTAGTATTTTAAAGCTAATTTTTTTGGATCGCACCCTATGCCCGGTTAGGGAACAACACCGCCGCGTTCCCGCAGCCCCAATTTTTTGCTTGCCCGGGCAACCGGATTTTCATAAACTGCATTTGTAAAAAAAGGAAGAACAGGCCGCCATCAACGCGGCCCCATATATGAACATAGCCGAACAACTGGAAGACGCCCGATCAGGCAGCGCTGCAGCACAAAAAGCCATTTTCGGCCACCTGGCCGACCCAATGATGGCCCTCTGCTGCCGCTATGTGAAGAATCGCGCCGATGCCGAAGAGCTCCTGCTGGATGGGTTTTACAAGTTCTTTACCCATCTGAAGGATTTCCGCTACCAGGGCGAAGCGGCGCTTTACGCATGGATCAGGACGATCATGGTCCGCGAATGCCTGATGTTCCTGCGACGCCAGCGCGCATTTTCGATGCTGTCGGCCGGGCAGACAGCATCGGCCGAAGAAATTGCGGATATCGCCCCGCAAGGCGAACCCCTGGCCGGACTGTCCGCAGCCGAGATCTTCGATCTCATCGTCAGGCTGCCGGTTGGCTACCGCACCGTGTTCAATCTTTATGTGATAGAAGGCATGCAACATGCGGAAATCGCAAAAGCCCTAGGGATCTCGGAAGGAACGTCCAAATCCCAGTTGAGTAAGGGTAAGGCATTATTACAAAAAATGCTCGCGCAAAAAGGAATAAATTATGTCAAACGAAAAAGCCGATGAATTTGTGACCTGGCGGGGACGACTGACACCGCCCGACGCCCTGCCGGAACAGGGCCTTGAAGACAAGGAAATGAGCTGGCAACGCCTGGCCGAACGCCTGGAGAAACAACCGCGCCGCCACAATATCGCCTGGTGGATAGCCGCCGCATGCCTGATCCTGGCCTTTTTCCTGCCCGCCACTCACTTATTCCGCGGCCGCCCCAACCACCCCGGCCACGTCGCCACCCATATCCCGACGAGAATCCCCTCCGCACCGCACCCCTCCACACTACGCCCCGCCGAGCCCGCACCGGGCCATGCCCCCTCTCATGCTGACCCACGCACGGCCCAACCCAATCCCGCAATGGCAAACCCCGCCACTTCCCGCGCAACCCCGACAAACCGCATAACAACCCCCGTCAGCTCCCGTCCGGATATCCACCCTATCAATTTCGCCCACCCCTCCAATTCTCCCCACCCCTCCAATTCTAATTATGGCGATTTCGCCACAATAACATCCTCCATTACCCCCGACACACTGACGACAATCTCCCCCGATCCCTTCCTCGCCGCCAATCAGGCGCGATCGGACAGCCGAATCAACCTGTCTCCTCACCATACCCTTCGTATCGTCTACCTGAACGAACTTAACAATAATAACGCCCCCACGTCATCCCTGGCGACCCGCCAACCCGCCTTCCTGCGGTTCGGAACCGCCGCGGCCACCGCTGACTGGACCACGGGCCAACAAAATATCTCCATCTTAAAGATCGACATCTCTTCACCTAACCATTGACACGATATGCAAAAGTTTACACTCGCCCTGTTCGGCCTCCTGCTGAGCATCGCCGGAACCCTCCGCGCCCAAACCGCCAACAATCCGGTTACCGAAAACCAGCTGTTCGAACCCCCGGCTTATAGCTTTACCGTTGTCTATACGATCCGGCTCGACAACGGGAACAGGACACACATTGAATTGTCCAACGGCTACGATATCCGCAGCTTCAGGAACATCGACTCCCTCCTGACCGTTTTCCTCGCCGATATGAAAGCCTTCCGCGACTCGCTCACAGATCCGCTCACCGTCAAACATATCGACTACCTCATCGACTCCACCGGAAAAAAGAAACTGCGCATCCGCCAATACCGACCCGCTGCTTCCAGCTTCCTGCTCGACGGCCCCGAACCCGCCATCCTCCGCACCCAACAGGACAGCATCAACATTCTCCTGGTCACCCCGGCCGGAACATCCCCCGGCCGCGCCATCCAAGGTCTCCGCTATGACCGCCTGAGTTTCTTCGTCAATCACTATAGTGAACTGGAAACCCTTAACACCGCCGGTGTAAAAGCAGGGATCGCCTCCATCATCTCGCATCAGACCATTAAACCTGGCGCCTACAACCGCCCGACCAACTACATTGTGAACGATTCCGCCATCAAAACCGATCTCCCCGAACGTATGCACGACCAGCTTGAGATCGGCGCCAGCGCCGCCATCGAGAATTATAAGAACTTCTTCACCCCCAGTGCAGTGGTCCGCGCCTACGTCGACCTTCACCGCGGCCGCAACGAATACTTGCTTGGGGTATCCTGGGAGCCACTCTTCTTTTTCTCCGCCGATGCAAATGGACACTTGCAAACCTACCGGAACGATCTCATTGCGCTGAACTACGAACACAATCATCCGGGCAGGAGCAAGGATCATCCGGCACCCAACTTCGACCCGGCGTTTTCCTTCGGCTATATCATCCGCAACCAGGGGAATTATTTTCCCCAACCTTCCTTCCGGTTCACCTTCGGGGCCGGCAAGATCGGTAATCTCCGGATCGAGCCCGCCCTCTTCTTTAACAATTTCTTTAAAGGCGTGACACCTGGTCTGAGACTGAGTTTGGGCTTCTTCTGACCCCAGGCGTTGTCTCATTTCGCGGGTGTATTTAAAAAATGCGTAAAAATCCCCTGACTACCGGTTTTGCCATCAATACAAAGCCATTTATTGCATAAATCGTTCAGCGAGCGCGATTTTGGCATTAATTTCGCCTATTTTTGCGGCAAACAAATCAGCAAATTTGGTTTGTTGATTTATATTTGACATTATTCCTCGATTCGCATGACCATCCGCGGGAGAGGAATACCTTTTTTAAAAAAATATTACTATGAAGCTTAAACAATCATTGCTATTCGCTGCTCTCGCTGTTTTCCTGTTCTCATGCGTAAGTCAAAAGAAATTTAAAGCAGAAGTAGCAAAAGCAGACTCGCTAACCGCCGCAAACGCCAAGCTGGCCGCTGATCTCAAAAACTGTAACGATCTCACCGCCTCAGACGCCGCCGCAAAAGCCGCTCTCCAGAAGCAGCTCGACGACTTGAACAACCAGCTCGCCACGGCGAAGCAGAGCCAGGACGCCACCCTCAAACAACTGGAGAACCTCTCCCTCGTCTCCAGCACCCAGGCTGAAAGCATCAAGAAATCTCTGGATAACATCGGCGCAAAGGATCTCTACATCGAAAACCTGCAGGCAGCAATGGCCCACAAAGACTCCCTGAACATGGCCCTCGTGATGAACCTCAAAGGTGCACTTGCCGACGTCAACGACCAGGACATTAATATTAAGATCGATAAGGACGTCGTTTATATCGATATCTCCGACAAGCTGCTCTTCAATAGCGGAAAATGGGACGTAACCCCGGCAGCCAAGACCGTCCTCGGAAAGGTCGCCACCGTCCTGAAGGCCCAGCCTAATATCGAATTCATGGTCGAAGGTCATACGGATACCAAACCATACGATCATCCCGGCCCGATCAAGGATAACTGGGACCTCAGTACGAAACGCGCAACCTCCGTCGTTCGCATCCTGCAGAAAGATTACGGCCTCGACCCGGCCCATATCACTGCAGCAGGTCGCGGTGAATATGTACCCATCGCTCCCAACGACACCAACGAAGGCCGCGCCGCTAACCGCCGCACCCGCATCGTGATCCTGCCTCAACTGGATCAGTTCTTTAAACTCCTGGAACATAAATAATCCAAAAAGATAAAATCGCGAGGCCGTCTCCCCACCGGGAAACGGCCTTCTTTTTTTTGCGCCGGCTTATCATTTTATCATCCATTCTTCGTTATTTAGACAATATAATTCAATCGT
>DASZJO010000146.1:0-46375 GCA_035948015.1 Puia sp. | reverse complement strand
TACAAGGAGGATTTCAACAAGTTCCTGAAGGCCCTGACCGAGGCGGTGGACTATGTAAAGACCGATTTGATGCCGGACTTCGACTTCGATGCTTACAACCATGACAACGAAGGCGAGAATCAAGGCGGATATGTTGAGAATACTGTTGTAGATGAGGTGGAGGACGACGTAAAGGAGCCAAAGCACACTAACGTTGCCCCCAGCGCTCCGACCGCTACCGGGGAAGAAGTTGACAAATGGTAAGAGTTCCGCGTGGAAAATAGTGAAACCCCTTGGTTGGCCAAGGGGTTTTTTAGTAAGATAACCGCGCATTTACCCGCCGAAGATAGGCCAAGGCGGCAGTCCCGATCCGGGTCTTCTTCTCGGTCCGGGGTATGCGTAACACGTCCCGCCAGCCTTTTACAAACTCACCGATGTGGAAGCCGCCCTTTTTCAGGTATTCCAGGCTCCACAGGAAGGCTGTGGAGATAAAGTAGCGGCCAGGGAGGTACTTCCAGGCGACCTTGCTCTTGTTCACCCACATTCCCCGCAGCTTTTCCCGCGGCGGCAGGCGTCCGCCAGGCGATTCCTTGTGCCAGATCAGGACGCGGTCGTCATAACGGATCGTATAGCCTTTGTCAATCGCCCGGTAGCTCAGGTCATATTCTTCCATTCCATAGAAGAAGTTTTCCGGATAATAGCCGGCTTCGTCAAAAACCGACCGGCGGATGGCATGGGCAGCGCCGGAAAAATAGGCGGTATCGAAGCGCTGCCAGTCCTTTCGCCCGGTAAATCGCTTATGTGGAAAGGCATTGACCTGGATTTCCCCGGTGGAGTGATAGTAGATCTTGAAGGCGGCAATGCCGATGGCGGGATCTTCTTTGAAAATGGCCGCAATGGCGGGCAGGGCATTGACATTTCGGAACAGCGCATCATCATCCAGAAACACCAGGATCGGCGCCCGGCTAAGGCGTACCGCGTAATTTCGTCCCCTGGAAACCCCCAGGTTCTCCGTTGCATCGACATATTTGAATGGGATCCCCGGGTGATCGGCAATGAAGTCCTTCACCGAAGTGTAGGAGGCGGAAGACCGGTTGTTCAAGATGATCACTTCCTCTACCCATTCGCCTACTTCCCCGAGTTGGCTGATGTTCTGTGCCAGCGCCAGCATATCGTCAGGCCGGTTATAAGTAATAATGACAATGCTCAGCGGCTTCATGGTGGCACGTTTAGGCCTTTGCCGCCGGGGGCTGGGCTTTTGTCTTCCGCCATTCCACATAACATGCGGCTATCAGCAGACCGATAATCAATATGCTGAAGATGTTGTTTAAGGTCATCCCAGTCTTGTATGATTGAGGTTCGAATCGAAATTCGATGCTGTGCTGGCCGGCGGGGACCGGCATCCCGCGCAGTACATAGTTTACACGCAAATAGTCCGTTTTTTTGCCATCGAGATAGGCATCCCAGCCCCTGTCGTAATAAATCTCGCTGAAGACGACAAACTGATTGGTCTTTGCTGAAAAGCTATAGTCGATTTTGTCCAGATCGTTCTGTAAGAGCCTGATAGAGGCCGTGCTGTCTGGCACAGGCTGGAATGCGATCCTGGGGGCATATTGTTGCTGTATGATGACCGTATCCCGGATATCGGCGCTGTCCAGTGCCTTCATTTCCTCATCGCCGTTACTGACATAACGAATTCCCCTGACGAGCCAGCAAGGCCCGTAAGCTGTCGGACGCCGTACCGCGACTGGCTGGCCGTTCCGTCGGTCCGGCTGGATGAAATATCTTGTATTCAGCATATCGTACACCTGCATATTGCCTTTGGCCAGCTGGTGGTAGATCAGGTCATCGTACAGGCCCAGCTTGGCGGGCGAATAGCCGCCGACCGAGTTGTGAAAAGCGGAAGCGCGGGCGCTTTCGAATGGGTTAGCGCCGGTGCTCTCATCCAGCACACGGAAATTCTTATCCGGATCGGCCATGATCTGTTGATCCGCGGCATTAGGCGTTAGGCTCGATGGAATATCGGCTGGGTCCTGAAAACTGTCGGCGGTCAAATATCGGTTGCTGACGGCCAGAAGGTCAAATGTACTGAGGACCAATAATCCCGCCAGTAATATGACGGGGTTGAACTTTTTGCGGACAAAAAAACCGAGTAAGCCAGCTGCCAAGACGATTAAAATGATCGAACGCAGCAAATCGGAGCCGGCCATCGACTGACGATCTTGTTCGAGCGCCCGCATCAGGCTGCTTGCCGTAGTCTGGATCTGCTGTTGCGCATCGGGGCCGGCCTGCCGTCCCCCTGAGAGTTGCTGGATGAACCGTTCCTTTATTCCTGAATCATTCACGCCTTGATAGTGCGCGGAAAAGTAGAAGCCGATCAACAGTACCAGCCCTACGCCGGATATATATGCCGCTGCCTTGAATTTCTTCCAAAGCGCCGCGGTATCCTCTCCCCCGGTAAGCAGATGTTGCAAACCCAAGGCCGCCAGAATGGGCGCTGCCAGTTGGGGGAGGACCAGCGCCTGCGAAGGGGCCCGGAATTTATTATACATCGGGAGATGGTCGAAAAGGAAATTGTTGAGCAATTCGAAATGCTTTCCCCAAGCGAGCAAGATGCCCACTGCAATCGTCGAAAGTAACCACCATTTTTGCCATCCTTTCAGGACGACGAGGGAAAAAATACATAAAAAACAAATGACGGCGCCGATATAGACCGTACCCCCGGTAAAGAGCTGGGGTCCCCAATAAGCATAGCTGTTGGCGATCTGAATGCCATTATCTTCCGGAACGCCCATTTCGGCCAACTTGTCGACCAGTTTGGAATTATCGCCGACACCCACCCTATCACCATTGCCGCCTCCATACATGTCCGGCACGACCAGCGTCATCGTTTCACCGATACCGTAGCTCCATTCAAAAGCATAATCACGGCTCATGCCGACGTTCTTATTGATCCGGCTGTTGGCATCGTTGGTCAATTCGGTGCGTCCGCCCCTCATGGTCTCTTTTGCGTAGTCGCTCAACGGCATGGTGGTGCCGACGGTCGTACCGTAACCGATGACGCACGCAAAAATGGCCAGAACAACGGCAATCGCCGTTTCTTTCAATCGGCCTTCGCGAACGTTCCAGATAGCGTAAAACAGGGTTAGCAGGCCCATGCAAATAGCCGTATAGTAAACCATCTGCAGGTGTTGAGAGGCAATTTGGGTGGCAAAAAAGAAAGCCAGCAGCGCGGTCCCCAATAGATACTTTTTGCGGTATATTATCAGCATGCTGGCAATAACGGCCGGAGCATACGCTATGGCCTCGAATTTGGTAACGTGTCCCGTGATCAAGATTACAGGATCATAGGAGCAGTAGGCATAGGCCAGAGATGCCATAACACCGATCCAAGGGTTGATCCTCAGCACGACCATGAGAATATAGAAACAACAGCAAGCGATAAAGAACCATCGGATGGACTCGGGCACCCAGTGGAGCCAATTACTTGGGCTATAGGTACCGTAGTTAAGCAGCTGAATTGGCATTCCATACTTTCCGAATGGAATCCCGTCTATTGCGATGGTATAAGCCGGCATTCCGCTGAAGGCGCTTTCGGTCCACAACGGATATTGGCCATGCTTTTCCTTGTATTGCTCGGATTGCGCCGCCATGGCATTATATTGCTCCACGTCCGACTGTCCGACCACCTTACCCTGAAGAGCGGGGTGGCAGTAAACCACGGCGACGACGAGGAAAACGGCAATGGCAATAATGTGTGGCAGTGCTTTCTTGAGGAAGGGTGACTTCAGCATGTAATGGCGGAATTATTCCCGGCAAAATAATGGTATTTTGTCCAGAAATACAGATTTTTGGCTAAATATGCGGGTGTTAAAACTTCTTGTGCGGGTGGCGTTTATCTGTAATCTCTGCTTCCTTCTGGCGTCCGTGATCCTGTGGCTGCCGAACCCGCCGGAAGGTCAGGTTGTTTCGACGGTTATCGTCATGGGTTACCTGTTGGGGCTGCCGGTCAATGCCATCGTTTTTTGCTGGGCGATCGCGTTGGGGGTAGCGGGAAAGTGGCGGGCAGCCGGGGTGCCGGTCTGGTTGATGGTGGTTAATTTTGGTATCTTTTGTCTTCAGTTCATCTCGTTAATATTTCATCAGAAATGATCCATTCGATTCTCAAAGACAAACCGACTAAACTTTTACTTGGTTTTACTGCGTTCTTTTGCTGCAATGCGCTGATCGCCGATGCGATTGGCACTAAAATATTTTCGCTGGAGAAGTTGCTTGGTTTGCGACCGGCAAATTGGACGCTTTTTGGCCAGGGCGGATTGGGCTTTACGATGACCTGCGGGGTATTGTTATGGCCGCTGGAGTTCGTAATCACCGATATTATCAATGAATTTTACGGTCCGAAGGTCGTCCGGCGCATTTCCTATACGGCAATAAGCCTTATCGCTTATGCTTTCCTGATGTATATCATGGCGATCCATGTGCCGCCGGCGGATTTCTGGATGGCAAGCGGCCCAAGTCAAGGCGTGCCAAATCTTCAGAATGCGTTCAGCGCCATCTTTGGCAATACATCTTTAATCATTGTGGGAAGCATCGTTGCCTTCCTGGTCAGCCAGCTGGTAGACGTATGGGTGTTTCACCGGATCAAGAAACGGACAGGCCATAAGCATCTCTGGCTTCGGGCGACGGGCTCGACGCTGGTGTCGCAGTTGGTGGACAGCTATATCGTGTTGTTTATTGCTTTCAGCCAAAACTTTACCTGGCAGGAGATCCTTGCAGTGGGCATGGTCAATTATATTTACAAGGCCAGCGTAGCCATATTGCTGACGCCGATGATCTACCTGATCGAGGGGCGCATCGAGCGGTATGTCGGGCATGAGACGGCGCATGCGATGAAACGCGCGGCGATGGGGCTGTCGGAGGAGGAGAGCCCGGGCGTGATCCCGACGGCGGGTTAAGGACGGTTTGCAGCGGGGCCGCGGCGGTTAGGGAACCGGGATCTCCATAATGTAGTCATTCATGAAATAGCCGTGACCGATATCGATATCTTCTTCACCAATGACGGTGAAACCCATGCGCTCATAGAATTGACGGGCTTTATTGAACCGGTTGACATTCAGCCGGAGCTTCGTGGCGCCTTCCGGGCGGATCGTTTCGAATATGAATTGCAGCAGTGTCCTCCCCAGCCCCTTTCCCTGCCGGCCGGGCAAGACATAGAGTTTGTGCAGCTTGTATATGCCGGGATCTCCGGTGGCACTCCATGATGCAAAGCCAATCGGTTCATCGGCCTGCTCCACGATCAGGAACTGTTGATGTTCATCCACCATTTGCCGGCGGAGGGCCATCGGGCTATAGATCAGATTCAGCATATATTTCAGCTGCTCCGGACCAAGGATCTCTCCATATGTGTTCGGCCAGATCTGCTGGGCAAGGAATCCAATAGTGTTGATATCATCCAGGTCTGCCGGTCGGATCAGTAAGGTCTCGTCCATCAGTTATTCGGGTAAGTTGATTTGATCGGGTTGGTTGCTATGCCGCCGGATCGCCCGCATGGCCAACCGGACGGCTATATAAAAACTAGCAAAGGTACCAAAGGAAAGGATTCCGGTCGAGAGGTATTTTTGGGCCTCCTGACTTTGCTGCAGGAAGAGAAAGAAATCGAAGCTACCGTGAAGGAGCACAGCAACGAGCAATCCCTGTAGGAGCAGCCAGAAGGCGTGTCTGTGGTCGGACTTTGCTTTCCCCGCGGGATATCCCATCAGCACGGCAAAGGAAGCGTGCGCCGGGACAGCGAGGAAGAACCGCGAAACTCCGGCTTCCAGCCCGAACTGCCGGACGTATTCGATATTTTCTACCGTTGCGAACCCCATCCCGATCATTACAGAATAGACTATTCCGTCAAGAGGTTCTCTGAACCATGGTCTTGGATAGGCGTAGATCCGCAAAACGAGGAATTTGCAGCCTTCTTCGCTAAGCGCGATAACGAGAAACGCAAACCGGGCAAAGTACAGGATAGAGTGACGCCAGGGATGAGTGCGGGGGTCAACCGCCAATTCCTGGAGCCTTAATGCAGGAAGTGTTGCCAACATGCCTAACAGGAAAGTCAGCAGCAAATACCAAATGGAACCCCGGCCGTATTTCCTGAGGGAGAAGATAAAAAGGCAAATGGCGATTGCGGGTGCAACGGCTAAGGCAATTAGCAACATGACTTAAAATTAGGGCCTTTTCGGCGTACGGAAATAATAGATCGCCCCGTCGTCGAAATGGAGCTCGCCTATCAGCTCTTTGTATTTCCTGATATAGTTGACGTCGATCAGGTCGGTATTCACGCTGTCGTCGAACCAGATCACAATAAAATGATCGTGACGCATCAGATAGTCGATGTCTTCCCGGGTTTCGACATGCGGCATGAGCTCGGCGGGTACGTTTGCCAGGAACCACAATCCGTCGGTACAGCTGGAGTAGATGGTCCCTTTTGCTTCCAGTTCGGCCTTATGCGCTTTGACGTAGGCCATCGTCGGCGACTTTTGCCATGTGTCCTCCGTATAGCCGGGAATGCCGGCATATTTGATACCCTCCCAGTTGAATTGAAAAGCGTTGCATTCGCCGTAGAGGAAGCAGCCGCCCGCGATGGTCAGTATCGTCACTGCCCCAATTTTGCGCGTTCGCACAGGGTGGGAGAGGACGGCCGGGATCCAGATCGTGCTGCCCCATAACCAGGGAAGGAACAAAGGGGACAACAACCGGCTATCGAGCTGCTGGAAACGGGAGACGCTTGCGGTGCCAAGAATAAACGCGGCGTAGGCAACGAAATAGCTGGCGGCGATCGTATCGTATGAAAAGAAGTTGGTCTTTCTGACCAGCCGGTAAATGAATATCCCGGTGATGCCGAGAATGAACAAGAGGGCAATTGCGGTTGCCCATGAGTATCTCCCGTTAAAGAACGGAAGCCAGTCGCAGAATACGCTTCCGACATCGTGGAGATTTACGGCCAGGGAGCGAATGGCTTTTTCCCGGTAGCCGGTGAACGTATCGGTGACCCGCCAGTTCCGGTAGACATTCAGGGCGGGGATAAGGATCGCTACCGCGCCAAAAAGGACCAGGTGCCCGATCTTTTTCGGTCCCCAGCGCAGGCGGCCGTCACAAAGCATCAGCATTCCGCCCATCATTATGATGCTGATGCCGGCGTAGCGCGTGAGGCAGCTCAGCCCGGCGATCACTGCTATTCCGAGGAGCGTGCGGATGGAATGGTCTTGGAAATAACGGTGGCAGCCGATCATAAACAGGATGGAAAGAAGAAGGAAGAGGGTTTCAGACCAGATCATGGAATACACTTCCAGTAAGCAGGGGCTCAGGAGGATGAAGATGAGCAGCGGCCATTTATACCAACGGGAAGGTTGGCTGAACCGGTCCATCATCCAGCCGCTTAACCAGATGAGCAACCCGAACAGCAGGCCATCAAGTACGGGGCCAAACCAGGGGACGGAATGGCCAGTCAAAAAAATGAGCCCGCTGAGAAAGATGGGATAGCCAGCGGGGAAATCCATCATCGGCTGATTGGTATAGTCGTTGATCATGCCATGGTCGTGAATATTCTGCGCGGTGCTGAGGTAGACGATCGAATCGGGAGAAAGGCCGATCCCACCGTGCCGTGAAAGAAGTTGGATCAGTATAAATCCCGCGATGGCCACCAGCAAGGCATCTCTGTTCCCGGAGAATAAGATGTCGCTTAGTTTTCGTGGCGTGATCATACGCGAATGTAAGAGATTCCGCTGCTTAACACAGGTAATCGGTTTTTTTTCCTAATTTGACCCGCATGACTATTGGCCGCCTGCTTTTTATGATCCTATGGCTAGGCTCTTTTCTACAACTGTCCGCCCAGCAGTTTGGCGGTAACCCACCGTCGTTAAAATGGAAGCAGATCAATACGGAGCCGGCGCGGATCATTTTTCCAACCGGATTGGATTCGGCTGCGCAACAAGTGGCTGCTATTGTTCAGCGCCTTAGCCAGACAACTCTTCCGACAATCGGTCATGCCCAGCGTAAAGTCAATATCATCTTCCAGAACCAGACCACGGTCGCAAACGGTTATGTGCAGTTGGCCCCGTTCCGCAGCGAATTCCAACTGACGCCGGAGCAGAACAGCTTCGAACTGGGCAGCCTTCCGTGGCAAAAGATGCTCGCCATTCACGAATACCGGCATGTGCAGCAATACAACAATTTTCGGGTAGGTGTTTCCGCTGGGCTGTATTATTTATTTGGCGAAGGCGGGCAGGCCCTCGCCAATAGTCTGGCCGTCCCTAACTGGTTCTGGGAGGGCGATGCCGTTTACCAGGAGACCCTGGTGAGCGACCAGGGCAGGGGGAGGCTGCCGTTTTTTTTCAACGGCTATCGCGCGCTTTGGGCCGGGAACAGACATTATTCCTGGATGAAGTTACGGAATGGCTCACTCCGGGATTATGTGCCCGATTGGTATCCGCTGGGCTATATGTTGGTAGCCTATGGCCGTCAAACCTATGGCGATGACTTTTGGCGAAAGGTCGGTCATGATGCCGCCGCCTTCCGGCCATTGTTTTATCCGCTGCAAGGTGCGATCCACCGTAACAGCGGTCTTTCCTTCCCTCAGTTCCGCGAACAGGCGATGGATCATTTCCGGGCCGTGCTGCCGGTGGACAGTGCTGCCGGGGCCGAACAGTTTGCGCGGGCGCACCGGCATTTTGATGCCGATCAGGAGTTTCCCCAATTTGCAGGGGCGGATAGTTTGTTATACATGCGCAGCACCTACAAACAGATCCCTGCCTTTATGATGCGGGACCTTCGCGATGGCAAGGGATATAAAGTTCGGACCAGGGCCATCTCGCTCGATAATTACTTTTCGTATAACAGTGGTCTCATCGTCTATGCCGCCTTTGAGACCGATCCCCGCTGGGGTTGGCGGGATTATAGCGTGATCAGGGTACTGAATCTCTATACAGGTGAGGACAGGAAGCTCACGCGCCGGACGCGGTATTTCTCCCCGGATATTTCTTATGATGGCCGGCGGATCGTCACGGTGCTGGAGAGCGCGGATGGGGGCTGTGAGCTGAGGCTGCTCGATGGGGTGTCGGGTGATGTGGTCAGGCGGATCCCTAATCAGGATAGTTTGTTCTACACCTATCCGAAATTCATAACCGGCAGTCGCGCGGTGGTGACCGCCGTACGCAACCGGAAAGGGGAGATGTCGATGGCGTTGGTCGACACGGGGACGGGTGCGGTGCGTTACCTGTTGCCATTCAGTTATCAACCGATCGGCTTTCCGTCGGTACGTGGGGATACGATCTGGTTTACGGCTTCACGTGATGGCCGGGATCGGGTCTTTGCGTTGGCGGGAGACCGGCTCTTTCAGGTGGGTTTGCCACATGGCGAGCCGATTACGGGTCAGTATGAGTTTCGTTCCGGGCCCGGTGGCCGGTATGCGTGGAATACGTTCACTGCGGTGGGTTATCACGTGGATACCGCATTTGGCAGCAGCCTTCGGTTTGTTCCGGTTGCGTTGGACGATTGGAAACAGCTGCTTCCGGTTCAGGGGATTTACTCGCTCAACCGGGGACCTGCGCATCTGCTGGATAGCATCGGCGGCGGACATTATCCGGAAAAGAAATATCCGGTGGCTTCGCACCTGATCAATATCCATAGCTGGAGGCCGTATATCAACGACCCTGACTATACGCTATCGCTGGCGAGCGAGAACGTTCTTAACACGCTTCAATCCGAGGTTTTCGGCACCTATAACCGGAATGAGGGGTATAAGCAGGTTGGCGTCGATGCGACCTATGGTGCGTGGTTTCCGTGGGTCGATGCCGGTTGGAATTATACCTTCGGGCGGAATGCGTTATTTGGGGCGCAGACGATATTCTGGAATGAATCAAATTTGAATGCAGGATTCAGTATTCCCTTGAATTGGGCGCGTCATTTGACCTATACCAATCTGCAGTTTGGCTCGGACATCATATACAACCAGCGGTATTATACGAATACGGATACGCTGCGCCTGAACAGCCAGGGGTTTGCCTATATCGATCCATTTGTGAATTTCGTGCATCAGTCGCAGCAGGCGCAGCAGCAGATCAGCCCGCGTTGGGCTCAGGTGATCGATCTGTCGTATAGCCGTGCCGTGACGACGTTCCAGGCCAACCAGTTCCTGGCCTCGGGGTTTCTATATTTCCCGGGTTTTTGGTATACCCATAGCTTCATGGTAGCGGGGGCGTTTCAGCAGCGGGATACGCTGAATAATGCGCGATTTTCAAACAATTTCCCGTTTTCACGGGGATATACGGCCGAGAATTTCTACCGCATGTGGCGTTGGTCGGCGAATTATCAGCTGCCGGTGTTCTATCCGGAGTGGGGGATAGGCAATATGGTGTATTTTATGCGCGTCCGGGCGAACCTATATTATGATGACACCCGGGTGATGGACTATTTTCTATCCGGTGGGCGCGCGGAGTTCCGGTCTTTTGGGTCGGAAGTATATTTCGATACGAACTGGTGGAACGAGTTGCCGATCAGCTTTGGCGTCCGGTATAGCCGGTTGCTGGACCAGGATTATGGGGGGAGGGGTCCCAATCAATGGGAGTTGATCCTGCCGTTGAATATTTTGTCGCAGGGGTATAGTTCGCGCGTGGCCCGGGTCGTGGACTAAAGAGAAAGGTATTTGCTGGAAATATCTGCAATAGCCTATATTTAAGGTTATGGCACGACTGAAAAAGATCTTTGGGCCTGATTACGAACGTTGGGAAGGGGTTCCCAAAATCAATATCTATCTTTTAAGACTGCTTTTCATTTTGATGCTCGTTTTTCTGGGGAAGGAATCATGGACAACTATCTTCACCCATAAGGGCATATGGAATCCGATGAATGCAATGGCCTGGTGCATTTGGGCATCTTACTCGCTATTGTCCATTTTAGGGATAATACATCCGCTTAAAATGCTACCCATAGTGATGTTGGAAATATTGTATAAGGTGATCTGGCTGATCCTGGTTGCTTATCCGTTATGGTCTTCAAACCAATTAGCCGGTTCGCCCGCTGAAGAGATGACATATTCGTTCTTATATGTTATACTGCCTATCATAGCCATGCCGTGGAGATATTTTTTTAAGAAATATGTCTTGATAGTAAAAAGGGAGAAATGATTTTCACCGATCAACTGCCTTTGCGGACGCTTCAATTTATTTTATGGCCGTGAGGCTCTCCTGCACTATGCGGATCTTATCCTCTGTGTCGGCTTTCTTCTTCCGCTCCAATTCGACGACCTCCGGTTTGGCGTTTTGGACGAAACGGTCGTTGGTCAGTTTCTTGTTGACGGAATCGAGGAAGCCTTTCAGGTAGACGAGTTCTTTTTGCAGGTCTTCCTTCTGGCTGCCGTTATCCAGCGCCTGTTCGGTAACGATGTAGTATTTGTCCTTACCGGCAACGACGGTCAGGGCGGCGGGGATGGGTTCACGGGTAAAGTCGATGCTGTCGGCGTTGATCTGCCGGGCAAGGATGGGTTGAAGAAGGCGGTAAGTGCCTTCGGCGTCAGACTGGATAAAGAGGCCGATCGGCTCTTTCGGTTTGAGCTGCGCTTTGACGCGGGCGTCGCGAAGGGCGGTGATCGCTTCCTTGAGCAGGGCTCCCTGGCTTAGGATCTTGGGTTCGGCGGCGAGGAGGGCAGGGTAGGGAAGGACGCAGAGGTCGTCGGTGCGTTCCCGTAACAAATGATAGATCTCTTCCGTGATGAACGGCATGAACGGGTGCAGGAGTTGGATGAGTTGTTGGAAGAAGTCAAGGGTGCTTCGGTAGGTCGCGGCGTCCATCGGCTCACCGAAAGGTGGTTTAATCCATTCCAGGTACCAACTGCAGAAATCGTCCCAGATGAGGGAGTAGAGGGTCTTCAGCGCTTCGCTTAACTTGAATTCGGTGAAGAGCGATTCAATGGTCGTTCGCGCTTCCCGGATGCGGTTATCCATCCAAGTGACGGCGAAGGAGGGGGTAGGGGTTGATCCGGGCAGCGTGGAGGTGGAGCTTTCGACCAGCCGGCTTTCCCAGCCTTTCACCAGCTTGAGCGCATTCCACAGCTTATTATTGAAATTTCGGCCCTGTTCGAGCGCGCCTTCGTCGAACAGCAGGTCGTTGCCTGCAGGGGAGGAGATCAAGATGCCGAAGCGGACCGCGTCGGCGCCGTATTTGTCGATGAGGTGGAGCAGGTCGGGGGAGTTCCCCAGGCTTTTGCTCATTTTTCGGCCCTGTTTGTCGCGGACCATGCCGGTGAAATAGACGTCCCGGAAGGGGATACGGCGCTCCATTGGAAGACTTTCCGGGAAATAGTAGAGCCCGGCCATGATCATGCGGGCGACCCAGAAGAAGATGATGTCCTGACCCGTAACAAGGACGGAGGTCGGGTAATAATATTGGATATCCGGGTTGCCTGGGTTGGTGATGCCCTTGAAGACTTCGATCGGCCAAAGCCAGGAAGAGAACCAGGTGTCGAGAACGTCTTCGTCCTGACGAAGGTCGGCGGCGGTGAAGGGGAGGGGAGCGGAGGTGCGCGCATTTTCGGTGGCGAATTTGGCAAATGCTTCCTCCCGGGTGGCGGCGACCCGGAAACTGCCATCGGGGGCATACCAAGCGGGGATCTGCTGGCCCCACCAGAGTTGGCGGGAGATGCACCAATCCCTGACATTTTCCATCCAATATTTATACGTAGCGAGGAATTTGTCGCCGGGATGGATTCGGATATAGTCTTCCGTTACGGCCGTTAATGCTGGTTCAGCGAGCGCGGCCATTTTGACGAACCATTGGGTAGAGATCCGGGGTTCGACCACGGCATTTGTCCGCTGCGAAAAGCCTAAACGGGTCGGATGATCCTCTTCCTTAACGAGAAGTCCGTTTTCCCGAAGGGCTTCAATAACCTTTTTTCGGGCAGCGAAACGGTCCATGCCGACAAACACTTCCGCGGCTGCGCTCAGTGTGCCGTCCGGATTGAGCGTGTCGATAATGGGCAGGGAATGCTTCAACCCCAGGTTATAGTCATTAATATCGTGTGCGGGCGTCACTTTGAGGGCGCCCGTCCCGAAGGCCGGGTCGACATAGTCATCGAAGATGATCGGTACTTTCCGGTTGACGAGGGGAATGAGCGCAAAAGCGCCGGCCAGGTCACGGTAGCGATCGTCATTCGGGTTAACGCAAACGGCCGTGTCGCCCATTATCGTTTCCGGGCGTTGCGTCGCGATCATAATATGCCGGCCCGTGGGCTTACCGGCGGCGTCGGCGATCGGATAATTAACATAGTAAAGCTTGCCCATCTCATCCCGGTATTCCACTTCTTCGTCGCTCAGGGCGGTCTTTGCCTGGGGATCCCAGTTGATCATCCTGGCCCCGCGATAGATAAGCCCTTTGTCATAGAGGTCGATAAAAACATCGATGACGGCGGAATAATAATCGGCATCCATGGTAAAGGCCACGCGGTCCCAGTCTACGCTGCAGCCCAGTTTGCGGATCTGGGAATAGATGATTCCGCCATATTTATCCTTCCATTCGTAGGCATAATTCATGAATTCCGACCTGGTGAGCTGGTTTTTGTCGATACCTCTTTCCTTCAGCATCCCGACGACCTTTGCTTCCGTCGCGATGGAGGCGTGGTCGCTGCCGGGAACCCAGCAGGCGTTAAATCCGCTCATCCTGGCTTTGCGGACGAGGATATCCTGCACGGTCTCATTAAGGGTATGACCCATGTGGAGGACGCCGGTAACGTTTGGAGGCGGGATGACCACGGTAAAAGCAGGGCGTTCATCCGGACGACTATTGAAGTATCGTTGACGCATCCAGTGTTCATACCATTTATCTTCCGTAGCGGCCGGGATATAGTTCTTACTCAATTCCATGATCATTATTCAATTGGAGGGCAAAAATAAAAAAAATTCCCCTGAAGGGGGAATTGATATCATTCAGTTTGAATGTTGTATAAGAAACAGGCGACCAGCTTATGCAAACCAGTACAGCCAGGATAGGAACATAACCAGGCCAATGAAGCCAATGGCAAGCAGTGCAGTTTTCGCTGTTTCTCCAATGTGGATGGAAGAAAATAACTTCTTCATAAAAGAAAATTTTTAGGGTGAAACCAATAGTTGATTAAGATTAAAACCGGAATTCGTAGGGGATCGGAAATCAACAATTACAAGTGGTTTCTCAGCGATTTGGGTACGGAATGGCAGGGTTAATTCCGGGATAAAAATAATACAATTTTTTATATTATGAAAAATGTTTCACCAGGGGACGGGCGATCAAGCTGAATTTCCACGCAATTAGATGATAAACAAGTTTTTATAAGTCTTCCATCGTCCTAAAAAACTCCAGCGGACGGGCCGCTGGAGTCAATAAGTTTCAGTCGCGCTCATACTCAGGACATGGTGAACAGGTATGCAAACGACAGGATGGCGCAGAAATACAAAAACGCCGTAATAAAGGTCAGTACGGTGCTTTCTGTGGGTCCGAATGTGTGCATTTTTTCCATGGAGATTGGGATTTAGTTAAAACATTTGTTGCGGACAATGTTTTTATCCGTGTTCTCGCAGGGTGGGATTGAGGGATAACCGATCTTTGTACAGATGCTGTACGCGATAGTCGATATTGAAACGACCGGCGGTTATGCGGCTAATAACGCTATAACAGAACTTGCTATTGTGTTACACGATGGCAACCGGGAAGTTAAGCGATTCGAAACCCTCGTGCAGCCCGGGCAGGCCATTCCGCGTTATATCCAGGCGCTTACGGGCATTACGGACGAGACGGTGGCCGGGGCCCCGAATTTTGAAGAGATAGCGCATATCGTGTATGAATGGCTGAAGGACGCGGTATTTGTGGCCCACAATGTCAATTTTGACTATTCCTTCCTGAAACATCAATTGCAGGCCTGCGGGCTGGACCTCCAGTCCAAAAAGCTTTGTACGGTAAGGTTGAGCAGGAAAGTATTTCCGGGTAGCCCGAGCTATAGCCTCGGCAATATCTGCCGGTTTCTGGGTATTTCCATCGCCAACCGGCATCGTGCAGGTGGCGATGCGGACGCGACGGCGACCCTGTTGGAACGGATCATCCAGGCCGGCGGATTGGAGCATATCCGGGTCATGCTGAAAGGAAAAAACAAGGAGCAATATCTGCCGATCAACCTGCCGGCCGAACAGATCGAAAGGCTCCCGCAGGTCCCGGGAGTGTATTATTTTCATGACCAGAAGGGTAAGGTGATCTATGTGGGCAAAGCCAAGAATTTGCGTCATCGGGTGACCAGTCATTTTTCCAATAATAAACCGGGAAGGCAGAAACAGGAATTCTTGCGCAATATCTGGTCGGTCTCCTATGAGCTCACGGGCACGGAGCTGATGGCTTTTTTACTGGAGTGCATTGAGATCAAGCGGCTTTGGCCGGCATATAACCGAAGCCTGAAACGATTTGAGCCTTCATATGGGCTCTATGTGTATGAAGACAGGAACGGCTATTCCAGGCTCGTGCTGGAGAAGAAGAAGCGGCAGATGACGCCGGTGTACACCTTTTCTTATCTCGAGGAAGGGCGTCAACTGCTGCTCAGGCTGGTGCGTGAGGCGCAGCTTTGCCCCAAGCTGTGTTATATTCAGACCGGAGAAGGTCCTTGTGAAGGGATGCGGCAACATACCTGTCATGGCGCCTGCGAGCAGCAGGAGACACCGGATTCGTATAACCGCCGGGTAGAGGAAGCTATTGCTTTGCTGCAGGAGAACCTCCCGAGCTTCGCGCTTCTGGACAGCGGACGGCATGGGGAAGAGAAAAGTTGTATCCTGATCGAGCAGGGCAGGTTCTATGGGATGGGCTATCTGCCGGCAGACCGCGTTATCGGGGATGCTGACACGCTGAAAGACTATTTGACCCGGTATCCCGAGAACGACTATATGCGGAGTTTGGTATATCAGTATGCAGAGAAATGGCCGGGGAAAAAATCATATCTTCCGGACTGATATGAAGACACCTACTTTTGTTCTCACAGCCATTCTATTTATCTCTTCCTGTCAGTCCTCCACCGGCGATCACCCGCCTCCCGGCAAAGACACTGTCCTGGTCGATCTCTCGCATCCGCAGCTACCCCCGCCCAAACGCAATCCTGAATTCCGGGCCCACTTGAAAAAAGATGCGGTGGCGGAGTTCCGTGAGCCCACCGGGCTTCCGGAGGGAGACTTTGTCGTCAAACTCTATCAAACCAGCAAAACGATGGCCTTCCGCGTCGAAATGGAATATGGTGGCTTGCCTGGTACGGACACCGTCAAGTTGCCCGACCTTGGGACCGAGCCGCATCCTGTCCTGCAAGGGGGTGGGGCCAATTATTCCTGCATCATCGGGTTCCTGGACAACGACAAGCAGTTCCGGGAGCTTAAGCTGGTGCGTGCCAAAGGCGATCAACTAAAGGTCACCTCGCTGCGGCATTGGGTGGTGACGGATCATTACCGGCTGGTCAGCCAGTAAACCGGGCATGGAGGCGATCCCGCAGGGTCAAACAATCAACTTTTCCAGCAACCCCAGGAAATCCGGCCGGGGGATCATGCGGGCGCCCATGCTTTCGAGGTGTTCGGTATAGACCTGGCAGTCGATGAGTTCGACACCTTCCCGTTGCAATTGCTGCACGTAAAGGATAAAAGCGTACTTGCTGGCATTACTCACGGCGCTGAACATACTCTCGCCAAAGAAGACTTTGCCCATTCGGATACCGTACAGGCCGCCCATGAGGGTCGAACCTTCCCACACCTCTGCGCTATGTGCATAGCCCGACCGATGCAGGGCAATATAGGCTTCCCGCACTTCGTCAGTGATCCAGGTGCTTTCCTGCCCGCGCCGCGCGATGGCCTTGCACCGGCTGATCACCTGGCTGAAATCGGTGTCTATGCGAAACTCGAAAGTCTGGCGGCGGATCAACTGCTTCATGCTCTTGCTTTCTTTCAATTCCTTCGGGAATAGAACGAATCGCGGGTTGGGGCACCACCAAAGAATATGGTGACCTTCGTACCAGGGGAATATGCCCTGCCGGTAAGCGAGCAACAGCCTTTCCGACGAGAGGTCGCCGCCAACGGCCAGCAGCCCGTCAGACTCGGCCAGTTCCTGGGGAGGGAAGAGCAATTCATTATTTAAAATGAACAACGACATGGCTAGGATCCTGCGGCAATTTCGATCGTAGCGCCAATGCCCCTTTCGGTGATGGCATCGCATTGCGGCTTCAGGTCATCGTAGGAGCCGTGTTTCACTGCGTATTTACCTTTCGTGTGGATGAGCATGGCGCATTGTTCTGCTTGTTCCTGGGTCTGGCCACAAATTTCTATTAGGGTTTCGATCACCCATTCAAAGGTATTGACCTCATCGTTCCAGACGACCAGGCTGAATGGAAAGTCATAGGCCTCTTCCGTGATCACGTCCGGATGGGATTCTTTTTCGGTCGACGATCCAGGGTGATTCAAAAGCCAGGGTTGGGTATGCATACCTCACAAAAATACGCAATTTGTTACTTTTGGCTTATTATGACTCCCGAAAGAGAAATACGAATAAGGACAGTGTTGGATAAAAGACAGGAGGATTTGGTGGTGGTGCTGGAGAATGTCGCTGATCCACATAATATTTCTGCTGTTATGCGGACCTGCGATGCTGTGGGCGTTCAGGACATTTATGTTCTCAATACCTATGTTCCGCATCACAAAAAATGGGGGGCGAAGAGCAGCAGCAGTGCGGCCAGCTGGCTCACGGTGCGGCAGTATGATGATCCGGCGGTGTGTTTTGAAGCGGTAAGAAGGCAAGTAGATCGTATTTATACAACTTATTTAACTAGTGATGCCGTGTCGTTGTATAAGATGGAACTGACCGGGCGGATCGCATTGGTATTTGGAAATGAGCATTCCGGCGTCAGCGATGAGATCCGGACTTATTCGGACGGGAATTTTGTGATCCCACAGGTCGGTATCATCCAGTCATTGAATATTTCGGTAGCTTGCGCGGTCACCTTGTATGAAGCCTACCGGCAAAAGAACGTCGCCGGGCAATATGACTCGCAAGGGCTGTCATCGGAACGGTATCAGGAATTATTGTCCGCCTGGAGCAGGGGGCAGCTATAAATATCAAGATATGCGTGTACTTTTTATGGTTTTGCTGTGCGGCTGGTCTGTCGCGCAGGCGCAGCTGCCGGTGCAAAAGATCCGGATCACCGAGCTGCAGGAGTATATTGCCAAAAGCGATCATCCGCTGATCGTAAACTTTTGGGCGACGTTTTGCGTCCCGTGCAATAAAGAGATCCCTTATTTTCAAAACACGGTGGGCCGCTATAAGGACCAGGGGGTGGAATTGATCCTGGTCAGCCTGGATTTGCCGGATTATTACCCGGCAAAGATCGATGCTTTTGTCCGGGAACAGGGGTATACGGCGAAGATCCTTTGGCTGAATGAGACCAATGCCGATTATTTCTGTCCAAAGGTCGACCCGCATTGGTCGGGGGGAATTCCGTCGTCACTGTTTGTGGATAACAAAACGCATTATCGCCGGTTTTTTGACCGGCAGCTCACGGAGCCGCAAGTGGAATTGGAGATCAAAAAGATGATCGCTATTGGATCGAGCAGCCTACCGAGCGGGTCTCTTTTACCGTAACAGGTTTGCCGGCGACCATTTCGTCGATCGCCTCCCGGAGGTGATGGCGTTGTACCGTGGAGGGATCGCCGGGGCTGTCGTCGATAGCGCCGTGATAGACCAGGATCCCACTCTTATCGAACAGAAAACATTCCGGCGTACGGCGGGCGCCAAAGGCAGTGGCGACGGTCCCGTTATCATCCAGCGCATAATACCATTCGTATCCCTGAGCTTTTGCGTAGGATTGCATTTCCGTGAAGGAATTGCCGCCGTCACGGGAACCTGCATTCGAATTCAGCAGGATGACGCCGATCTGCTGCCGGCCGGCATAAGCACAGACCTCTTTGGTGCGACCCTGGTTACGGATCACGTAGGGGCAGGTGTTGCAGGAGAACATCACCAGCAGGCCGTTGGTTTCTTTTGTTTGTTGCAGACTGATCACTTTTCCGGAGACATCTTTGACGCGTACATCGGCCTTTGGTATCGAAGAGCCGATTGGAAGGCCGGAAAAAGGCCTTGCGGCAGGCGCGAGGAGCAGGGCGGCGATGAGCAGCGATTTCATAATCCAAGGTTTTGTTTGAGCAAAGTTCCGGAAAATATCAATTCTTCCGCTCACCGGCCATCACCTTCAAATGGTAAATGCTTACATTCAGCTCATAACCAATCAATAATACGAGTGAATTGAAATAAACCAGGAGCATCAGTATCATAACGGTGCCGATAGATCCATAGACCTTGTTATAGTTCCCGAAACGATTGACCCAATAAGAGAAGGCGAGGGTCGTCAGGATGGTCAGCAGGGCAGCGATGAAAGTGCCTGGGGAAAAGAGTTTCCAGCGTTTTTGGACTGCCGGGCCGTATTTGTAGATACACGCGATAGCGATATAGAACAGCGGGATGACCACCACCCAACGGACCGTGCGGAAGAGCCAGTGCGCGTTCCGGCTGCTGATATGGGCTTCCCGAAGCCAGGTCCGCAGCAGTTCAGCCTGAGTGCCCAGGATGATCACGGAACCGATGACCATGCAGAGGACGAGTGTAGTCAATTTGATCGCCATCCACCGGGCGGCCAGCGGGTTTCGGCGGGCATTATAGACAAGGGATTTATTGAATGAGCGCATGATACCCATCATGGCATTGGAAGAATAAAAAAGCGCGAGCACAAAGCCGAATGAGAGAAGGCCGACACGGGGTTTGGCCAGAAAATCTTCAAGGAACTGACTTACCAGGATGTAGGTATTTTGGTTGGGGGTGATGTCTTTTGACAGGAGAAGCAACTGCTGCAGGATTTTTTTATGGACCGGCAGATATGGGATCAGGGTGCAGATAAAGATGGCAGCGGCGGGGATGGCGATAAGAAAGCTGAAGGCGATCGCGCGGGCCCTATCGATCAGGCCTACTTTCTTTACCTGGCTAACAAAGTACTTAACGATCTCGTACAGTGAAATGCCTTTCAACCCCGGAAGGTAAAGCCGCCGGCTCCTGGTTTCCAGGAATCGGAACGGCCTGCTATTGTAGATTTTTCTTTCGAGTTTGGTCATACACAATTATGTACGGGTCTACTTCTTCAAACTGTCGGTATGAGCGCGGATCGCCATCTGGCGGTCCAGCCAATCCTGATAGGCTTTGGCGTTTTGCAAGTGCTCTTTATATGTCGTTGCAAAATTGGAATAGCCGCTGTTATCCGGCTTGGCTACAAAATACAGATAGTCGGTTGAGGGTGCGGTCAATACCGCATCAAGAGTCTGGCTCGTGGGAGTGCAGATTGGTCCGGGAGGAAGGCCGTCGTGCAGGTACGTGTTGTAAGGCGATTCGACTTTCAAATCCTTGTCATAGATGCGCTTCAGCTCAAATTCCCGCATGGCATATTTGACCGTGGGGTCGGCGCCGAGTTTGATCCTTTTCGACATGCGATTGAGATACACGCTGGCGATCTTTCCCTTATCTGACTGGGCGTTGGTCTCTTCTTCCACGATGGAAGCCAGGATGGTGGCGGTAGTAGGGGTGAGGCCTTTGGATGCTGCCTGCCTGACGCGTTCTGGTGTCCACCATGCCTTGTAGCTGGCATACATCTTTTTAAAGATGGTGGAAGGCGGCGTATTCCAGAAATAACTGTAGGTATTCGGCATGACGATAGTAAGGAAGGTATTGCTGTCCACGCCGAAGGCCCGTAACGAGTCGTTGTTGTGGATGAAAGCGGCGATCCCGTCGGAGTCGCTTTCGAATTTTTTTCCCACGGCGCCGGCGAGCCCTTCGAGGGTCCGGAACTTCAGGATGACGAGGTGAACGGGGGTTTGACGGCCGTTATGGAGCATACGCAGGATGCTGAGTACGCTCATATCTTTCCTGATCTCGTATTTGCCGGCTTTGATACTGCCCGGGTAGTCCATTCTCGCGGCTACCCAATCGAAGAAGGCGGGGCTTTTAATAACGGAATCTTTTTCAATCACGTTCCGCAGCTGTTCATAGGTCATACCGGTGCGGATGTAGAGCGCATAGCTATCGCCGCTGAAAGCGGTACCGGGGCCGAAAATGCGCCAGGCGACAAAGGCGAGCGCAAGCAGGATTATGACGAGGACGAATACAAAAAATCTCTTCATAGGTAATTCGATTTCCGGACTAAAATAAAAAAAAGCAGCCATCTCAGGAAACAAAAGGCTGCTTAAATAATATGTCGATCGGGAAAAGGCTTGTTACTTGCCCGTAGGCTGGGCGCCGCCGCCGGCGGGTCCGAGTGGCTGTTGCTGTTGGGTAGCCGATCCCGCATTCACTTTTTCAGCCCGGCCATTGGTCACATTGGTTACGGACTTTGGGATAAAGACTGCGGAGAACAGGCAAAGCAGGCCAACTACGACGGCCATTACCCAGGTACCCTTCTCCAGCACATCCGTGGTTTGCTTAACGCCCATCAGCTGGTTGCTGAATCCGCCTACGTTGCTTGCGAGACCGCCGCCTTTAGGGTTCTGGATCAGGATGATCCCGCCGAGGATCACACAGGCAAGTATAATCAGGATCACAAAAAAGACCATGTCAATGAATGTTTAATTGTTCGATTTTGGCTGCAAAATAAGCGCTTTTATCGGGATTGAGCAAACTTAATTTCTCGTATACGATCCGCGCTCTTTCAGGCATCCCTTGTTTGGCGAGTACTTCGGCCATCGTTTCGGTTACAGGTTCCTTACCCTCGATGGAGTGGGCAGCATAGTTTTGAATGTTCTGTTCGACGACCCGGTCGGGGATGATCTCGCGGTCCTTTTGCGGAAGGCGGCGCATGGTGCGGAGCCATTCGGTGAAGCTCTTAAGCTGGCGGCCCAGCGGGTCTGTAGGGTTTTCGTCGAGGGTCAGCCGAATGCCTTGCGAGGCGAAATAATCGATGGTATGCAGGGGCTCGAAAAGCGGCGTGGTTTCGATTATAACGGGGGCTGGCGGTTCGGCATATTCGGGTCCGGGCGTCTCAACCTGCTGAACCGGTTCGGCGGATGTGGGTTCGTCAAGGATAAAGGGCGGTTCTTCGTCCTGGATAGGCGCTTCGTTAAAGGGTGGCGGTACAGTTTCTGAGGCGCCGGGCGGAACTCCGTTATTCGAATGAAAATCTTCATTCATCTTTAGCAGGGAATCGCGTAAAGATTTCGCTTTCTCGATGCTTTCGAGGAGCAGCTCCGCAGCTGAGGATGGGGCCTCAGGGTCGGGAAGGAGCGCGGTCGTTTCGCCGGGCGCCTCCGCGCTCTCCATTTCGGGCCAGGGGTCGGATGGATGATATTCCTGTTCGGTCGTGGCCGCAAATTCAAGAGGGGCGGGTTCTGCGGGCTGTTGGATCGCGATGGACGCGGGTTCCGTTGTATTATCCAACATCCACTGCAGCCAGAAGGGATTCGAAAAATACAAGCTGGTTTTTTGGGTCGCTGCCAGAAATTGGTCGGCATTTTCGGCCATGAGTTTCCTCGACAGAAGATAATGTCCGAAGCCGAAACAGGGGTAGTCTTCCACAAAGGTCTCCAACTGTTCTCTGGAGACGGCTTCGAGGCTGGAGGCCTGAAAGAGATGCTGGATGGCAGGTTGAATGGATTGGCTCATGTTTGTCCTTTCTACCAGTTCGAAAATAGCTTGTTAAAAATTTCGTCCGTCAGGTTGCTGGCGATGGTCGGCAACAATTGGGTCTCCGCATCGGTAATAGACGTTTGGGCGTTGAAATCCCAGTTCCGCGACACATCGGCTTCGAAGTTGGCCGGCGGCACTTTCTTACCGGTAGGATCCAGGTTGTTTTTAAATACGATATGTACGGTCACGGTCAACCGGTTGCTGGAGGCCTGTTGGCTGGAAATGCCGGAGGTGCTGTAGTTATAGTCCGAAACCCAGGCCGTTACGTCGTAGTCGGCATCGGTGCCCTGGATTTGTGAGAGGCGGGAGGCCTGGTTGTTGATCTTTTGCCGCAGGGCGTCGTTGAGCGCCGGCGCCAGTGCAGGGTTGACCAGTCGGGCGCGGTTCTCGATATACGCCAGGTGGATACTCTTCACTTCGGAGGGGATCGACGTATCCTTAAAGGAATAGATCTTACAGGACGCCAGACCGATCAGGAACGCCAGGGATAATATTCCAGTTGTTTTATTCATCGATGTCGTATTCCTTTAATTTACGATATAGGGTCCGTTCGCTGATGCCGAGGTCGGATGCGGCGTCCTTGCGTTTGCCCTTATGTTTTTTCAGCGCTTTTACGATCAGCTCCTTTTCCTTATCCATAATGTTCAGCGACTCTTCCACTTCCTCATGATGATGGATGTCCTCGTGGCCGTTCGTGTTGTGGATCACCACCGGCTGGCCGGCGCCGATGGCGGCCGTGGGGTAGATCTCCGCGGGCTTCAGCTCTTTAAGGTCATTGAGATAGGCCGAATGCTGAGGCGTCGCAAGGGCCGGATTCTGAACGATCTCGCGGAACATCTTCTTCAACTCCGTCACATCCTTCTTCATGTCAAAGAAAAGGGTATAGAGGATCTCGCGTTCATTGTTGAAATCATGTGATCCGTTAGCGCCCGATCCGTTGGAAGACATGACCATCGGGAGGCGGTTACCGGTCGCTTCGGGGATAAAGCGTCTCAAAACCTCTGCACTTATATGCTTGTCCTCCGACAGAACGCTGATCTGTTCTGCAATATTTTTCAATTCCCTGACATTACCCGGCCAGGGATAATTTATTAACCAATTTTTGGCATCTTCGTCGAGCTGGACGGGTACCGTCTTGTAGCGTTCGGCAAAATCCACAGCAAATTTTCGAAAAAGCAGGGGAATGTCTTCTTTCCGGTCCCGCAATGCGGGTACGCGGATCGGCACGGTGCTCAGCCGGTAATAGAGGTCTTCCCGGAATTTTCCCTTGTCGTAGAGTTCCAGCAGATCCTTATTCGTAGCGGCGATGACCCGGACGTCGGTCTTTTGGACCTTTGACGAGCCGACCCGGATGAATTCGCCGGCTTCCAACACCCGTAGGAGCCGGGCCTGAGTGCCAAGGGGAAGTTCGCCGACCTCATCCAGGAAAATCGTGCCCCCGTTGACTGTCTCGAAATAGCCTTTACGGGAGTCGACGGCGCCGGTGAACGAGCCTTTTTCGTGGCCGAAAAGTTCTGAATCTATCGTCCCTTCGGGGATGGCGCCGCAGTTGACCGCAATGAAAGAATTATGTTTACGGGCCGATAACGCATGAATAGCCATCGAAAATGCTTCCTTACCCACACCGCTTTCCCCGGAGATCAGCACCGTCAGATCAGTCCCTGCAACCTGTGCCGCTACCTGTAGGGCGTAGTTCAGCGCCGGCGAGTTGCCGATGATGCCGAACCTGTTCTTGATAGATTGAATGTCCATAAGATTATTCGTTTATTGTTCCGATCAGGGTTGCGCCGGTGCAATCGTTCACTTTTACCTGTACATAGTCCCCTTTACGGTAAGGAAGATCGGCTTTTGGAAAGACAACCACCTTATTTTGACTGTTGCGGCCGCGCCAGTCGTCAGCGCTCTTTTTTGAGTCTCCTTCGATGAGAACCTCAACTATCTTGCCGACATCCTCCCGATTCTTTTCCTGTGAAAGGCGGTTTTGCAGCCGCACGATCTCTTCCAATCGTCTTCTTTTAACTTCTTCGGGTATATCATCCTGATAGCGGCGGGCGGCAAGCGTGCCGGGCCTCTCGCTATAGAAAAACATATAACTCATATCATAACGCGCATATTCCATTAAACTCAGGCTTTCCCGGTGGTCCTCTTCGGTCTCGGTACAAAATCCGGCGATGATGTCCGTGCTCAGGCCGCAATCCGGCAAAATGGAAAGGATGCGGTCGATCTTCGCCACATACCACTCACGGGTGTAAGTCCGGTTCATCAGCTGGAGGATACGGGTGCTGCCGCTCTGGACCGGCAGATGGATATACTTGCAAATATTGGGAAAGCGGGCGATAGTGAAGAGAACCTCATCAGTGATGTCCTTGGGATGGGAGGTAGAGAATCGAACGCGGAGGGCGGGATCGATCAGCGCCACTCTTTCGAGCAGCCCCGCAAATGTGACCGCCTTATCCGACGCTTCGTCTATCCAATAATAACTATCCACGTTCTGACCCAGCAGCGTCACCTCCTTGTACCCTTTGTTAAAGAGCTCCCTGCATTCGCGGACTATGCTTACCGCATCGCGGCTGCGCTCCCGGCCGCGGGTAAAAGGGACAACACAGAAGGAGCACATATTGTTGCAGCCCCGCATTATGCTGACGAAAGACGTAACACCATTACCGTCGAGCCGGACGGGAGAGATATCCGCATAAGTTTCTTCGCGGCTCAGCAGGACGTTGACCGCTTTCTGTCCTGTTTCGGCTTCACCGATCAATCCGGGCAGGGTCCGGTAGGCGTCAGGGCCTACAACCATATCCACCAGCTGCTCTTCTTCGAGAAATTTGTCTTTCAGGCGTTCGGCCATACAGCCCAGGACACCGATCAGCATCCCCGGCCGGCTTTCTTTCATCCGCCGGAACAGATGGAGGCGGTTGCGTACGGTTTGTTCCGCTTTTTCCCTGATGCTGCAGGTATTCAATAAGACCAGGTCCGCTTCTTCATAATTCCGGGTGGCGCCAAATCCATTGTCGTTCAGAATAGATGCAACGATCTCGCTGTCCGAGAAATTCATCGCACAACCGTAGCTTTCAATATAGAATTTCTTCCGGTAGGCCCCGCTATCCGCGGTCGGAGGGGCAAAAGCTTCGCCCTGCCTTGTTTCGTCATGTGTCTTTGTCCCCAACGGTTCCATTATCCTTGAATCCATTTAGACGGCAAAGATAAGCAGAAAAGGAATTGGATGTGACAAGTTGGCAGAGAAGAGCGGTTTGTCTTGGCCGTCCTAGTCGATAGTGACCGAGCGCATGGCTTCTCTTCCATAAAGAACCGGGAAGTACATCAATTCCGCCCGTGCCGGGTTAAGCCGGTATATTCCGGTGAACCGAGGTAGCAACAAGACCTGAAACTGATAGGTTCCTTTTGGGAGATAGCCGCAAAAGATGCTCAATTTATTTTTAAAATACTCGCGGTGTACTTCGTGATTTCCATACGATTGTGTTTTGTTGTAGTAAGTGCAGCCAGCGGGGATCGGCGCTTCGATCATCACAAATTCGGCGTCTCCTTTCACGTCGACGTCTATCCGCATCGTGACAATCTCTCCCGCAGTCAGGCGGGTAATCGGGCGGCCATGAGTTTCAAATCCGGTGTGGACGGCGAAGGCACCGACGACTTTTTCCGGATGGTTATTCCAGTATTGCTGCCAGGCGGTAAAATAGACCGGCAGGGTACCTTGTTTGTGCACGTTAAGGGCGGTGATGGGTGGGTATTGGGTTTCGAATGGAAAGGTTGTCACGTCGGAGGGGTTGCCCATCCGTTGCAGGCGAAGGGAGGGCGGCGTAAGCGGTGCCCCGGCTTTAAGCAGATCGGGGAGAAGGGTTTGAAGGATCAGGCTCGATTCATAGGTATTTCGCCAGTGGCCGGGCCCGCGTTGTTCGAGGAAATAGTTTCGGATCGCGGGTAAGAGAGTCTCATAGCCGCCGGCATGGCGAAGCAGCCGGTACATCAGCAGGGTACGCTGGATCGGGTTGTCCCAGAGGCCGCCCTTATCCTGGCCCCAGTAGCAACTGCCCAGAGCCGTAAAACTTCGTTTCGCCACCAACGTATCCAGCCGGATCTCCATTCCGGCTGTCTGGCGGACTTCCATCAGCCGCAGGGTCTCGAACCAGTCGCCGTGGTCGAGGTTGTTTTCCGCGTCAGCGATATACCGCTTAAAGTCCACTTTCGCCTGCATTTCCTGTAGCAGCTGCAGGATGAAGAGCCGATCCCACTCGCTGCTTTTGTTTTCCAGGCGGTAGACGAGGTATGCGATCAGCGGCCCCTTGTCAAGCCCGGTGGGATAGCCTTCTTTTTCCGCCGCCTGTAAGGCTTCCGTGACGTGGAGGGTGATCCATGCCGATGGTTCGCCTTCCGGCCACCAGCCCCAGAGACCTTCGTTGCGGGCCTTCATCAATCGTTTGATCAGGTCTTTGATCATGTCTTCCTGCTTAAATGGCTTTTGGAGGAGGCCGAGGATACGCTTTTTTTCCAGCAGCGCCAGGAGCTTGGAGGCCAGTTGCTCGTTGCAGCCATATTCATAGCGCTGCAGGTATTCGATCTCGTCGAGGAAGACCGGCAGCATAGAAGCGGACGCAAACACATGGATGGGGCCCCGGGTGGTGTCGAATGACAGGTGAATGGTCGTATCGCCTTCGAGCACAGAAAAAGTGCCGATGGTCTCGGTGGAACCGGCACGATAAATTGGGATCCTGCGTTCCTCGCCATCAAAATATCCGTTGGGTTGCTGTAGAGTATAACGCAGGTGCAGGCTGTCGGCGATGGCGGGATGGACCAGGAAGGTGTCAAGATGCGCTGTCCGCAGGCGGTATTCGCCTTTGGCAATGTTGAGGCTGTCGACGCTAAAGGTACGGGTTACGACAGCCGTATCGGGCATATAGTTGAGGATCTTCCCGATGACCCATGCGGAATCCCCTTCTACGAGGAAGGCGGGAACGCTCAACCCGGCGCTCAGGCCCTTGAAGGAGCGGATATTCCCTTCCGCCAGCCCGATCTGCCGGTGATCAGTAGCTGCAATAACGAAGGTATTCCAGTTGGTGATATCGTCAGGGAATTGGACCGGAAACGAAACCTTGCCGTCTTTGTCAGTCCGCAGTGTGGCTTGCCACCAGGCGTCGTCCCGAAAGTTGTGCCGGAGCGTATTCCCCGCCTGTGGAGCGGACGCCGGCTGTGCGCTGGATGCCGTCTTTGTCGTGATGATGATGGCGCCGCCGCCGGCATTGGAACCATAGATCGGCGTTGCGTCTTTGGCCGTCAGGGCAGTTATGGTTGCGATCGAATTGGGGTCCAGGTCCGAGACCTTGCCGCTGAATGGGAGACCGTCGACTATAATGAGGGGCGCGGGGGCGGTGGTTTTGTTTCCTCTGATCTGGATGCCTGCCGCGTTACCGGCAAGGCTATTCTCGGTTACGACGCTGACCGAACTGGTCAATTCTCTCTTTCTCGACACGCCATAGCCGATCACGACTACTTCATTCAGGGCCGACGTCAGGGGATGCAAGCGGACATCAAACGTATATGGCTCGCGGAGCTGGATCGTCTGCGTATTGAACCCAATGGCGGAGAACAGCAATGTACCGCGGTCGGTGGTAAGCAGCTGGTAATAGCCTTCCCTGTTGGTGACCGTCGCGTACCTGGTCCCTTTGAGGGCGACGGAGGCGTAGGGCACCGGATGTCCATCGACATCCAACACTCTGCCATTTACCTGGCGGTGAAAGGAAGCCGGGGCGATATTGCGTTCGTTGAATGTCGACTGCATCGGCTCGAGCTCCGGGCTATTGGTAAATGTCCAATGGTCTTCCTGTTGTTTGAGCAAAGCGCTGATACGATAGCTAAAGGAATCGGCCGCGTGGATATTGATGACAGGAACACTAACGAAGTTCAACCCATTAGGTTTGATGACGATGCTGTCGAGGGTGAGGTAACGCTGCGATTTCAGCAGCAGGAAAAGACGGTAATAACCCGGCGTGACGTAACCCAGGATGCGGGTCGCGCCGGCATAGATGCGCATGAAGTCGGGGTCATCGTAACGGAAAAGAAAGACCTTTTTTACAAAAACGGTGGGTGTCATCCACGGGTATTCCGGCTCGGATAGGCTGAATCGGAGGGCGCCGTTCCCTTCGGCCGGGACGTAATCATTCCTGAAGAAATCCATAGTCCGGCTGCGCATATCGAGGTAGTCCTGCCAGAGGCTATCCGCGATGGCGGGGGTCATCGACCGGTCTTTGAGCTGCGTAGCGATCCGCGCTGCCGGATCGAGAGGTGAGTGAAAGGCGTAGGACAGCGGCCACTCTTTCTCCTTGATGAGACCCTCGCTGATGGTAAAGCGGTAGCCGCCTTCCGGACCAAATGGCTGCCTGAAGCCATCTTCTTCCCGGAGCACGCTGGTCTCCCCGGAAAAAGGGCCCGCCAAAAAGACCCCGGGACGAGAATAGTTATTCCCGGTGTTGACCAGGTAGTTCCGGTCCCTTCCCTGGCTGAGAAGGACGTATTTGTTGTCAAAGGTATTTTGCAGCCCGATCAGCGAGTGCCGCAGAACTTCGCGTTCGTTTGGCGTCAGCGTGTCGGGCATGCGCCTGGTATGGATGGCATGATTGGCGGTGTCGTCATTAATGCCGATGAATGTTTTGACGCCGGCGGAGATCCGGATGGTGTCCAGTCTGATCTCCCTGGTAGCCGTGCGCAGGACAAGGGAATGGAGGCCCGGCGCTACGGAGAAGCTATAGGCCGGGTATTCATTGGTTCGGCTGAAGAAGACGGGTCGTTCGTCGATATAGAGCAAATGGATTGGTTCCGGCTGGCCTTTGCGACTGACAAAGGGAGCGATCTGGGTTAGCAAATCAGGAGCGGCCTCGCGGTTGATGTAGAGGCTGTCAGGATTCAGCAATTTATAAAATTCGATCGTGTCGAGACCCATCGCGCTACTCCATCGCCGCCATTCCAGGTCGGCCTCTTTTTCCAGGGTTTCCTGTTTTGGCAATGAGTAGCTATAGCGTATTGGGCTGCGGTATTGTTTGCCCAGATACGGAATGCCGCCGGGGATATTCGGATTGTTGAACTTCGCCGTATAGGACCAGGCGGTGAGGTCGGCATCAGGGACCGGGCGACCGCGATAATCTTTCACGTCGATGCCGATCATAGTCTTTTGACCGGGATAAACAAAGCCGGGTTGGTGAACCTGCACTTGCAGGAGGTGTTCGCGGAAAGGGAGCGGATATTCATTTTTTTGGATTCGGCCAGCCCAACGATATTGGAGCGTAATGTAATAGGGAGCGGGAGTAACTGCCTTCGCCTGATAAAAAAGCCTATCGCCGTAGCCTTGCACCAATGTCCGCCGTCCCGCACGGATCGTGTACCAGAAAGACAGGTGCTGCGGGTTGACTACCTGGATGGCCACAGAGTCGTGTGTTCGGCCTGAGGAGAAGGATAAAGTCGGATGAAATTCCTGACAGGTCCAGCTTTCGGATATGCTGTCCCCACCGACAGGAACCGCTATCTTATACTCGGCGGCAAATGGATTGGTTTGCAGGGTTACAGGCAATGAAATCGTCTCCCGGGATATCACGTCGCCTTTGAGGTCCATTGCGCGGATAGTCGAGGGTATGGATCGGGAGCGGCCGTTTTCCCGATAATCGATCCGGAGACTGTCTTCTTGAGGCTGGATGAAGAGGCGGCTGGTATCGTTGCGGTAATCCTGTTCGAATTCCTTTTCCCGATATTCATTATCGCTATTCAGCAGCTCGACACGGATCGTATACCGGAAGGATGCGGGAGGGAAGATGGAATCCGGCAAGATGATGCGGGTCTCGCCAATGGGGTCCAGTGGCTGGTCATGCGCCCAGAGGGTATCCGGGATAAAGATAGCGGGACGATGAAACCCGAAGGCTGCCGAGGAGTGACCGGCCCAGATCCGCACCCGGGCGTCAGGAACCGGCAGATCGTTCTCATCCGTTGCTTTGACATAGAGCGATACGGGGTCGCCGGGGCTGTTGACGGGCTTGTCGACCCGCGCCAGCAATTGCAAGGAGGTGAGGGCATAGTCTTCGTATCTGAAATGCCCCTCCGCCAGCGGCCTGTCGTGCTGATTTTCCAGGGTGATCTCGTAATCCTCATCCAGCCTAAGGTCGAGGCTATCGGTCAGTACAAAGGACGAGTTATAGCTGCCCGGCCGGCTGGGGGTAATGCGGGTAATAACCGTATCCGGGTCCTTTCCATAGTTTTCCTTAAGCCGCATATCCAATGGTAACTTTACGGGCCGGCCGGTCGATGTCATAATGAAGGCCTTGAACCGGACGGTGTCACCGGATTTGTATTTTGGTTTGGAGAAGACCAGATAGGAACGATAGGGCTTTGGCATGAAGAAGCCCCGGAGGCGGTATCGGACAACGCGTTCAAAGTCGGTTGGAACTTTCCACCAATGTGGATGCCTGCTATAACCGTAGGCATTGCTAAGCCCGATCGAAAAATAGTAGAGGGCGTCGTGATGGGCGATGGTGCCGACCCGGATATGCTGCGAAGCACCGAGCGGGTAGCTGTTGGAGACGGCGTCGAACATTATCTTTCGATTTTTTACCGTAACGATGGCGTCGTCGATGGGCTGGCCATCGGGTGTATGCAGGGTGAGTGCAGCATCTTTGCCACTGCTTAGAAGGTCGTAGCGAAGCGGCCCGATGCTGTGCAGTGAAGCGTGCAATTGGCTGCCATTGGCATACACGAAGAGATAATCGGCAGGCGGCAAATGCAGGTCTTCCGCTTCCTGAGTGCCGGTCAAAAAGGAGTCGATGGGGGTGTGGAGCATTTTTTCCCAACCGACCATATTGTTGTCGAAAAGGGTCAGCGCCTGCCGGGGTTCGATGCGATAGGCATAGGTATAGACGCTGGTTTGGCGGCTGCCGGAGAGATCGTTTTGGGCATGGGTAATATGTGCGGCTAACGAGAGGGTTAGCACGAGCAATCGGATTCTAATGAGAGTTAGTTTTAGGGAAGGATGCGGGGGGAAGGGGAATTACACAAGAAAGGGTTTCAGCATTAGCCAAAACCCTTAACGTGAGCGGAAGACGAGGTTCGAACCCGCGACCTACAGCTTGGGAAGCTGTCGCTCTACCAACTGAGCTACTTCCGCAGATCGTGCGGCTACTGCCGCACATGGCTTAATAATCGGAGTGCAAATGTAAGGGTTGTGACTACTCCCGCAAAGATTTTTATTTCGCGGGGGCGGGAGACGCGGCCTCCGCCTGATTCAAATATCTTACGCCCAACCAGCTGTCTTTCAATGGAGAAGGCCAATTTGATTCCAATTCTTCTTTGGTCTGGATCGTATTGTTGAAATACAAAGATCCGGCTGCGAGGCGGCGGGTCTTTAAGGCATGGGGGAATTGGGTCATCGATATCAGTTCCACTTTCCCATCGATATAGAAGGCCAGGTCGAGGCGGTCGAAAAGGCGGATATCGGTTTGCTGTTCGATCTGACGGATGAGGCGGACGGAGCTGTCGGTGCTGCAGCCGCTGACGCCGGAAGCGGTTTCGTCAGCCATAAAGATGATGAACTGGTTGTAGAAGATCCCGGCGTAGCCTTTTACAGGCGTTCCGTGGGATTGCCAGTTCCGGACAAAGGAATCCAGCAATTGTCTGGTTGCGGTGGCTTCCAGGGTTGTAAAAGGGCGGTGCCCCTGATAGATCCAGACGCGGGACGCAGGGTCAAAACCGGCTGGGAGGTTAATATTCATTTTCCAAAGTTAGTCAATTGAGGCCGCAATCAATTCGGCAATATCCATAACCTTGACGGAATCCTCCTTTTCTTCGTGTTTTACGCCGTCCGTAAGCATGGTATTGCAAAAGGGACAAGCGGCGGCGATGATGCCGGCGCCGGTCGACAGGGCTTCGTCGCTTCGTTCGAAGTTAATGCGGGTCGATCCCTTCTCCTCTTCTTTGAACATTTGTGCGCCGCCGGCGCCGCAGCAAAGCCCCTTGCTCCGGCAGCGGCGCATTTCCACCAGCTCGGCGTCGAGCGCGGCCAGCACGCGACGGGGCGCTTCGTAGATGCCGTTGCCCCTGCCGAGGTAGCAACTGTCATGGTATGTTATACGCGTACCTTTAAAGGGGCCACCCTCCTTTAATCGTATCCTTCCTTCGTCGATAAGTTCCTGAAGCAAGGTGGTATGATGGATGACGTCGTAACGTCCGCCCAACTCGGGGTATTCATTCCGGAAGACGTTGAAACAATGAGGACAGGTCGTAACGATCTTTTTTACGCCATAGTTGTTCAACAACTGGATATTCTGGTACGCCATCATTTGGAAAAGGAATTCATTCCCGGCCCGGCGGGCGGGGTCGCCGTTGCATAGTTCTTCTTTCCCGAGGATGGCATAACGGATACCGATCTTGCCCAGGATGGCGGCAAAGGCGCGGGTGATCTTCTGAGCGCGTTGATCGATGCTGCCGGAGCAGCCGACCCAGAAAAGGATTTCGGGGGTTTCGCCTTTTGCGGCGAGTTCGGCCATAGTTGGTACCTCCATCAGGGAAAGATTTTAGGTAAATCTAAGTAACTTTAACGCTAAATGTGCAAAACTATATGGCCGATGGCGAAAGCATGTTATTGATCCGCAATTATGACCTTTGGTGCAATCTCTCCGACGAAGAATACAAAGATCTGAATGTAGAGCACCGCGTGTTGGAAGTGCCCAAAGGGGAATATATTTACTTTGAGGCTTACAATCATAATAAGATCTATTTTGTCAAGGAGGGCACGATCAAGATCGGGTATATCGATCAGGAGGGGAATGAGAAGGTAAAAGAGATCATCCAGCAGGGGGAGTTGTTTGGCCAGTTCAGTCTGGAAAAGAACAATCTCCACGGCGAATTTGCCCAGGCCTATCGAAATGACGTGAGTCTTTGTTCCTTTACGATCGACAATTTTGAGCGGTTGCTGAAGAGCCGCCCCGATCTGGCGCTGCGTTACAGCAAGCAGGTGGGCGCCAAGCTGCGAAATATCGAGAACCGCCTGGTCAACCTTTTGAATAAGGACGTCCGTACGAGGCTGATCCATTTCCTTTGGCAGTTGGTGGAACAAAACCTGGGCGAGAATACCGCCGACGGCTTTTGTATGCCAAATTACCTTACGCATGAAGATATCGCCAACCTGATCGGCAGCAGCCGTCAGACGGTTACGACGCTGATCAATGAGCTCGAAGGCGAGGGTATATTGTCTTACAACCGGCAGGAGATCTGCTTTATGAATGTGAAAAAATTACAAAATCTGGTTTCCGAAAATTAGCCCGGGTATGCGATATTGTATCGGACTTGTTGTAGCTCAACTGGTGATGACGCTTGTGTATGCCCAATCTCCCGGGCATTCGTTCGTTCCCGTCGATGAAGGGTCGACGATCGGTTTCAAGATCAAAAATTTTGGCATCAACAGCGAAGGATCGTTCAAGGGGTTAGGGGGGAGGATCCGGTGGGATGTCCAAAATATCGCGATAGACAGCTTTGATGTAAGCATCGATGCGGCTTCCATTAATACCGACAATGAGATGCGGGACGAGCATCTAAGGAAGGACAGCTATTTTAACGTGGCGAAGTATCCGCGCATCCGGCTTGTTTCCTCTGTCGTTACCGTAGTGGATGGGAACGGGCATTACAAACTCACGGGCAAGTTGACCATCAAGGGCACGACAAAGGAGATCTCGTTCCCTTTCCTGGCGACCCCGGCGGGGGATGACTATATATTCAAGGGGAGTTTCACGATCAACCGGCGGGATTTCGATGTAGGCGGGGCGAGTACGCTGGGCAATGAGGTAACGGTGTCGCTGACGGTTCTGGCGAGGAGGGGATAAGGCCAGGCCACAAAGGGGATCAACCTTCCGTCCATTTGTCCCGGTCGTCGGGGCTAACTTTCCAGGGCGCAAAATTATTTTCTACGTTACTGAACATCGCATTCCATTCCTGCGGGGCGTTGCTGTCTTCCATGATCAGCGCGCGGCGCATTTCGATAATGATCTCGAGGGGGCTGATGCTCACGGGGCACTCCTCCACGCAGGCGTTGCAGGTCGTGCAGGCGCGCAATTCTTCCGCGGTGATGTAGTTCAGGAGTGTCCGATTGTCGTCGGTGAATTTGCCGTTGGCATTTATATTCCGGCCTACTTCTTCCAGCCGGTCGCGGGTGCTCATCATGATCTTGCGGGGGGAAAGGACTTTACCCGTCAGGTTGGCGGGGCAGGCCGCGGAGCAACGGCCGCATTCGGTGCAGGAGTAGGCGTCCATAAGGTTTCGCCAGCTCAGGTCAAAGACATCTTTTGCGCCAAATCGCGGTGTGGGCGGCGTACTGCCATCTGTCGGGGGTGGGGGGGCCAACTCCGGTTGCATGGCGTAGATAACCTCCTGACGAACTGCCGGCATGTTTTGCAGCTTTCCTTCCGGGCTCAGGCGGGCATAGTATGCGTTAGGGAACGCCAGGAGGATATGCAGGTGTTTGGAAAACGGCAGGTAGTTGAGAAAGGCGAGGATCCCGAGGATATGGAGCCACCAGCAGGTCCTTTCGAGGACCACCAGTGAATAGTTGCTCCAGCCGTTCAGCAGCGGGTGAAGCCACCGGGAAAAGGCAAAATTGCCGGTCAGGTGTTCCCCGTAATGGCCGTATCCGCGGGCCTGAAGCAGGGTGTCGGCGGCATTCATGGTAAGGAAGAGGGCCATCAGAACGATCTCGGTGATCAGGATATAGTTGGCGTCGCTGCGGGGCCATCCATCCAGGTCATGGCTGATAAACCGGCGCAATTTCAGGATATTCCGGCGACAGAGGAAGATGACACAGGCACTCAATACGCCAAGGGCCAGGAATTCGAAGCCGTTGATGAGATAAAGGTAAAAGCCGCCGGCCAGGTCATAAAAAAGACGATGGGTCCCAAACAACCCATCCAGGACGATCTCGAGGACCTCCAGGTTGATGATGATAAAACCGGCATAGATGACGAAATGCATGACGGCTACGAGGGGGTTGCGGAACATTTTTTTTTGACCGAAGGCGAGCAATAGCACATTCCGCCAGCGTTGGGCCCGGTTGGCCCCCGGGACGAAAGCGGGGTCTTCTTCACCGAGCAGGATATTGCGCCGGATCTGGCGGATTTTTTTGGTGAAGATGCCGATGGCCGTCGCGAGCGCCACGATGAACACTATCTGCTGGAGAAGAAGCATAGAAATTTATTGTTTGCCGGCCGGAGGCCGGACGTTCTCGGGCCTAAGATAAACGATTTGTGTAAACCAGGCGGAGGCAAATATGGTCAATTTGCTTTATTTTGCGGCTGATGGAAAAGAACTATATCCTTTCGCAGGAAGTCGCAGAAAAGAAGCTGCGGCGCATGGCATATGAGATCCTGGAGAACAATTCCGATGAGCGGCAGCTTATCCTGGCCGCGATCCGGGAGAGCGGGAGCGTCATTGCACGGAATATTCAGCGGCATCTCCTCGAGATCACCGGCGGGCGGCTTTCCATTCAGCTCATCATGATCGCCCTTGACAAGAAGAAGCCGGGTCCGGTCACGCTCAGTCAGCTTCCCGAGCTGGATGACCAGGTGGTCATCGTCATCGACGATGTAGCCAACAGCGGTAAAACGTTACTCTATGCCATGAAGCCTTTCCTGGATCATCACCCGCGCAGGATCGAGGTGCTGGTACTCGTCGGGCGCAGCCATAAAGCCTTTCCGGTGCAGCCTGATTATATAGGACTGTCCTTATCGACGACCTTGCAAGAGCATATTTATGTAGAGGTGGACGGGGACGTGGTAAAGGGGGCCTGGCTGGAGTGATGAGGGCAGTTAAATCGGTCAAAAAAAAGCTTGTTCAACGCGCGTTTTCAGCCCTAAATGGGGTAGATTTGCAATCCTTCCCGCATGGGGGTAATTCATTGATGATATGGAAGATAACAGCACGCCATTCGAGACCCAGGACAACAATCGAATCGTTCCGGTAAATATTGAAGAGCAGATGAAGACGGCCTATATCGACTATTCGATGTCGGTCATAGTTGGCCGGGCCCTCCCCGATGTGCGGGACGGTTTAAAGCCGGTCCATCGCCGCATTCTGTTTGGGATGAAGGAGCTAGGGAATAACAGCAACAAACCTTATAAAAAAGCTGCCCGTATCGTTGGGGAGGTCATGGGGAAATACCATCCGCATGGGGACGCGTCTATCTTCGATGCGATGGTCCGGATGGCCCAGGAGTGGAGCATGCGGTACCTGCTGGTTGACGGCCAGGGGAATTTCGGGAACCAGGATGGCGACGGTCCGGCGGCGATGCGGTATATCGAGGCCAGGCTTCACCGGCAGGCCGAGTATATGCTCGAGGATATCGATAAGGAGACGGTGGATTTCCAGCCGAATTTCGACGATTCACTCGAAGAGCCAACGGTGTTGCCGACGCGGATCCCGCAGCTGCTAATGAACGGTTCCAGCGGGATTGCCGTCGGGATGGCCACGAATATGATGCCGCATAACCTGTCGGAGGTTATTGACGGCTGTATCGCGTATATCGAGAAAAGGGACATATCGGTCGAGGAGCTGATGCACCATATCAAGGCGCCGGATTTTCCCACGGGCGGCATTATTTATGGGATGGAAGGGGTCAAGGCCGCGATGCATTTTGGCAGGGGCCGGGTGGTGCTGCGGGGCAAGCTGCATGTCGATACCAAGGCCAGCGGCCGGGAGCAGGTCATCGTTACGGAAGTGCCGTACCAGGTAAACCGGGATGCACTATGTGACCGGATCGGGCAGTTGGTCAACGAGAAGATCATTGAAGGGATTGCCCATATCAACAATGAATCGAACAAACGGGAAGGCACCCGGATCGTCATCGACCTGAAGCGGGATGCGGTGGCCAATGTGGTGATCAACCAGCTCTATAAGCATACGGAGCTCCAGACCTCCTATGGGATCAACAATGTGGCCCTGGTCAAGGGGAGGCCGCGAACGCTGAATATCCGGGAAATGATCTCGGAATTCGTCGATTTCCGGATGGAGGTGGTCATTCGGCGGGCACAATATGAGCTGCGGGAGGCGCAAAAGAAAGCGCATATCCTGCAGGGCTATCTGATTGCGCTGGATCACCTGGATGAGGTGATCGCGCTGATCCGGGCGAGTGCCACCCCGGAAATAGCGAAGGAGAGCCTGGTCAACGCGGGCTGGGGGCTTGACGACGTGCAGGCAAAGGCGATACTTGAGCTACGTTTGCAGCGACTAACCGGAATGGAAAGGGATAAGATCCGGGAAGATTATGAAGAGCTGATGAAACTCATCGCCTATTTGACCGAATTGCTTGCGGATGAGGGCAAGCGGTTCGAGGTCATCCGCAAGGAGCTGCTTGAGGTAAAGGATAAATTTGGGGACGAGCGAAAAACCGAGATCACCTACCTGGACAATGAGGTTAGCATCAAGGACCTCATCCGGGAGGAAGATGTGGTGATCACGATCTCCCATCTCGGGTATATCAAGCGGACGTCTGCCACTGAATATCGCCAGCAGCGGCGTGGTGGCCGGGGCGCGGCTGGCGGCAAAGCGCGGGAGGAAGACTATATAGAGCATTTATTTGTAGCTTCCACCCATCACACCATGCTGATCTTTACTGAAAAGGGGCGTTGTTACTGGCTCAACGTATATGAGATCCCCGATGGCGAGAAGGGCAGCAAGGGCAGGGCGATCCAGAACCTGATCAATATTCCGCCCGACGATAAGGTGCGCGCGATATTGGATGTCCGGGACCTGAAGAATGAAGAGTTTGTCAATACTCATTACATCGTGCTGTGCACTACGCAGGGGATCATCAAGAAAACATCCCTCGATGAGTTCAGCCGGCCGCGGCAGACGGGAGTCAATGCCATTACGATCGTCGAAGGCGATCAGCTGCTTGAGGCGAAGCTCACGGATGGCAACTCGGAGATCCTGATGGCCGTAAAGAGCGGCCGGGCTATCCGGTTCGAGGAAGTAAAGGTGCGGCCGACGGGCAGGGGAGCTATCGGGGTGGCTGGTATTGAAGTTGATGACGCACAGGATGAAGTGATTGGCATGATCTGTGTCAACAGGGAGGACAAGTCCCGCACGGTATTGGTCGTCAGCGAAAAAGGCTATGGCAAGCGGACCCCGATAGATGAATACCGGATAACCAACCGGGGCGGAAAAGGGGTAAAAACGATCAGCGTAACGGAGAAAACCGGTAAATTGGTGGGCATATTGGACGTCACCGAATCGGAAGATCTTATGATCACCTGCAGGAGCGGAGTGACGATCCGGATGCCGGTAAAGGGAGTCAGCGAGCAGGGGCGGGCCACTCAGGGCGTCAAGCTGATCCGGCTGGATGAGAACGATGAGATTGCGGCGATCACTAAACTGGATAAACTGGAAGGGGAGGCGAACGGAACGGATACGAACGGGAATGGGAATGGGCATGGACCACTGCCGGAGCCGGGTATGGAACATGGATCGACGCCGGAACCGGGTGGGGACAATGGCGGGACGAACGATGGGATGGATGCCGAACCAACGGCGGAGTAACTAAATTGCACAACTATAAATAAACATTCAAACAATGAGAAGACTCGTCCTGACCGGATTCCTTGCCCTCGCTGGCATGGTCCTGTTCGCACAAAGTGCCGATAAGGCGAAAGACCTCTTAAAAGCAAATAAGCTGGCCGATGCAAAAACCGAGATCGACAAGGTGTTGTCCCTGGACAAGAATCAGAAGAATGGAGATGCGTGGTACACCAAGATGAAAATATACAATGCGATCGCGGCGGGTCCGTTGTCCGGTCAGTATCCGGGTGCGCGGGATACAGCGTTCCTCGCGCTGCAGAAATATACGGACGTGGATGCTAATAAGCTGATCATGCTCCAGATGGAAGGCTACAAGCCGATCAATGAGATCTACCAGGGCTATTTCGCAGCGGGCGCGAATGACTACAACGCGCAGAGATACGACTCCGCGTTATATAATTTCAAAGGCGCGCTGGCGGCCAGCGCCTTTATGAATTCCAAGGGCTGGACGACCCTCAAGATCGATACTACATCCACACTATATGCCGGGATCTCGGCCGAGAAGGCGCAAAAGAGGGACACCGCGGCCAATTACTACGGCAAGATTGCCGATGCCCATATCGACACCATCAACAAGTCGCCCATGATCGAGATCTACAAATGGCTGGTCGACTATTACCACCAAAAAAAGGATCTGGACAATGCGCGGAAATACCTGGCGATCGGCGAGACGATATACCCCACCGACCTGTTCTGGCCCAGCACGGAGCTGGATATCGCCCGGGAGAACGGCAGCAAGGACACGCTGTTTGCCCAGTACGACAAGATCGTGACCAGATTCCCCAAGAACTATCTTTTCTTTTTCAACTACGGGTTGGAGGAATATCAATATGCGTCAGATACAACCAGCGGAAAGCGGCCGGCCAATGCGGAAGACCTGACGGCCAAGGCGCAGGTTAACATGCAAAAATGTCTCGAATTGCAACCCGACTATCCGCAGGCAGCGCTGGTGCTGGGGCAGATCTCTTACAATGCAGGTGTAGACCTCCAGGGTCAGGCCAAAAAGGTAGTCGGCAAGACGCCTGATGCCGCTAAGCAAAGAGGTGATCTCCGGGCAGCGATGTCCAAGAAATTCGACGAAGCAATCCCATATTTCGAGAAGGTAGACCAGGATCTGGGCAGCAAGGGCAAGTTAAAAATGGAAGAGAAGGCTGCCCTGAAGGATGCTTACGATCTTCTGATCACGATCTATGAGACGAAGGGGCCGGCAGGTAAGGATAAAGCCGATGCCTATACCAACAAATTCACCAACGTGGATAAGGATCATTGATCCTTATTCGGGGATCAGGTTTTTGGTCTCAAGATATTGGTAGATTTCAGACTGCACTTCGCCGGTGGTAACGGGGATTTTATTGAAGTCTTTGCACCAGAAGAATACTTTTAACGAGAGTTGTTTGGAGCTGATGGGGCTGATCAGTACTTCCGGATCACGGCGATCCAGCACGTTGTCATTCTTTTTGACGATCTCGCTGATCCCCTCCGGGCTGAGGTCTTCCGGGTTGGCCGGTTTGTTTACGGTGAACTGGAGGCTAACGCGCGCAAAGGTATTGCTTAGGGTCCAGTTCACGATATTATGCGATAATACATCCCCGTTGGGAATGATGACTTCGGCGCCGTCGTCCGTCAGTAAGCGGCTGGAGCGGATTCCAATTTCGCGGACTTTTCCGCGTTTGTCCCCGATCTCGACGGTATCGCCGATGCGCAGCGGCCGGTCGAAAATGAGGATCACGCCGGAGATGAAATTATTGACGATGCTTTGGAGGCCCAGGCCGATGCCGACACTAAGTGCGCCCAGGATGACAGTCAGACGATCGACGGAGAAACCAGACGCTGCAACGGCCAGCAGGAAGCCGAGTGTCAGCAGGATCAGGCGCATGACGAGCAATCGGGACCGCTGGCCTTTGTCGTCCATTGCGGCGTCGTCACCCACGTCACCGAAGAAATAGGTAATATAGCGCTGCAGGAAATTGGCGATCCAGATGATACCGGCGAACAACACGATACCGCCCAGCGTGAAGGAAAAGCTGCCCATGGTCCGGACCCTGGTGAATGCATCAGTCAGCCAGTCGTTGATAGCATCGAACAGATTCAGATTAGTCGTAAAGACAATGAGCCAGAGCAGGATGGCAAGGACCGCCGTTCCGCGGGTGACCGGGCTGGCGACATGGCCATAATCGAAATGGATCGGATATTTTTTGCGGACGCGGCTGCTTTGGATCTGGAGGAGGAAACATTCCACCACGATACGCACGAATACGGTAAGGCTGACGATCTGTGCCAGCGAATAGACCGCCGTGTCGCCGAAGATCTGTGAAAGGGTTACGCGGCCGGCGATGTTGCAGATGATAGCTGCGATGTTCAGCAGGATATACAGGCATACGGCGCTGATAATAAAGGTTGCCCGGGCGCCGGTGAACTGATTGTCCGGCCCTGGTATCCAGCGTTTTCGGATGACAAGGGCGAAGATGCCCAGCGAAGCGGATGCGGCGCATTGAAGGAGATCGGCCCAGCGCTCCAGGCGCGCGGGGAGGCCCAGGATACGGGTCAGTGGTACCAGGATGAATAAGAGGAGAAAGATACACCAGCCTCTGAACAGATCCTTAGGCAGGAGGCGGTAAAAGATCACTGTGAGCACCAGCATCAGGAGGAACTGGGTCGACTCGATATAGGTCGCCGGGGCGTGGATGTCGAAGAGCGGCGCCAGGCTCAGCAGGAAAACAAGTGTCGCCGCAACCGGCCATGACCGGAGGAACCGGAAATGGAAATCGTCGAGGACATTGAGTGCGTTCAGGCGGCGCAGCGAGCGATAGTTGAAAAAGACCCAGTAAAAGAAGGCCTGGCCGGTCAGCAGCAGCCAGAATCGTTTGTTCCGCGTATTGGTAAAATAGTATTTCACCAGCTTTTGCTCGGAGCTGACGGAGTTGACGAATCCGGTGTTTGTGGGGGTAGGGGTGTACCCACCGGGGCGCTCCCAGAGATAAGGCCGTTCTTTCCCGAAGGCCTGACTGCCGACGGCCTTCAGCTCTTTATCCACTTTGTTGGTCAATTCCTCTATTTCAATGGTATTTTCGGATGAAAGGGTTTTCAGGTCGGCGATAAAGGTGGCATTCGTCTTGATCAGGCTATCCGCCAGACGCCATTTTTCACGCAATTGATCGAGCTCGCCGCTGAATGACGCTTTCAGGGCGGTATCGCGAAAGATGTGAAGCATCAGGGTATCTTTCTTCAGCCCGGCGATCTGCCGCTCCACGGTATCGACTTTGTTGTCGTAGGCGTTCAGCCGTTTGGTGTAGTCGGTTTCGTTCCGGTTGAGTTCATCCAGCAGAGTATTGAACATCTGAAGGTTCCGGATATTGAATGTTTTTTCGCTTTGTGACATCCGGCCTTTCAGCAGGGTGAGAGCGGCTCCTTCCTGCGACAGCTGGGTTTGCAGATCGTCCAGTTCTGTAAGGGTCCCGAGTGTGACGGGAACCTGGTCGAGCAGCAAAAAAACCTTTTGTACGGATTGCAGGTAATCGCTGCGGGTGGCGGCGGCGTTTTCCATGAAGAGAGTGGAATCGAATTTCCGGTGCTCGTATTTTCTTCTGTCCTGGACGGTTTTGAGCTTTCCCGGAAGATGTGCGGTATCTTTTTTTCTGGGAGAGTCTTGCGCACGCAAGGATGCGGTAAGGTTCGCGAGAAATATCAGAAGAATAACCGGCCTGCACATAAGCCTGTCTTTTTATTGATTAGAGATCAAAATTAAGACTTATAGCATCATATCGAGCGTGTCCTTCATTTTGCGATACCGGAAGGAATCGACGATATAAAGCGAGCCCATGATCACGCCGAAGATGCCAAGAAGGATCGTGATATCGTCGGCTTTCGGCAGAGGAATAAAGAGAAGGAGGAAGCCAAAAAGCACAAAGAGCATACCTGCCAGCAGGATCAGCAGCCAGCCGCGGATGGAGCGACGGAAGGAGATGGCTGCGAAGGTTTTGAAAATACCGACGACCAGCATCCAGGCGCCGATAAAATAAGGCAGGGCGATAAAGGCCAGCAGCGGGTTCAGGAAGAAGAGGATGCCGAAGAAGAGGTGGACGATGCTTTCGGCTTGCATCCAGTTCTTTTCGTTAGGATATTTCGTGTTGACGATAACGATAGTCAGCAGGATGCCGCCGTTGAGCAGGAGGGCGATACCGGTGAATTTCACCAACTTGAGATAGCTGTTCAACGGGTCGATAAAGGCAAGGATACCAACGCTGAAGAAGATAATTCCGGTTGCAAGAAGCAGCCACCAGGTAGGGAATTTCTTAATGGACAGCATATGAGCAAGATACAAGAGTTTTCATGGATTATGGGCAAAAAAATTTGCCGGAACGCTTGCATTTTTCAATTTTCGGCTATACTTTTGGATCAGGTTTATTTCTCTCACGCTATTACTAGCCCTCTCAAAAAGTCCAATTTCCGCATTTAATTTAAAGTCCTGAAAGGGATTCTCGAACGTACCCAATCTCCACCGATTAACCTCCTCATTTAGTGTCTTTTATCCTTTGGAATGCCTGTTCCAATAGACTTTGATAAAACCTACGACAACGCAGGTTCACTACTCATCATAGTCTTTTAAAACTAAAAGTAACACCCAATGAAAACGTTAATCAGCCTGGTAACCCTAATTACCATTGTCGGCACTTACATCTTTAGTGCAAGCCTCTACTTACAGGATCAGTTCTTCTTCGCTTATTCACTCGTCCTTGCATCAGTCCTTTCGCTAACTTTCTGGATCAGGTCGAATGATGTTTTGTCTTTCCTTAAGCGAGAGGCTTAATTCTTTTTTTTCAAAAAAAATCTTTCGTGCTTACTTCTGTAAATCACTACAATTATGAAAACGATCTTCAATCTTTCGTTGCTGCCCGTTATCGCTCTTGCTTATTTCTTCAGCGCAAAAATGTATGTAGCCGCTAACTATCTTTCGGCTTACGCGCTGATCGCCATTTTCTTTGGTGCCGTTGTATATTTTATTTACCAGGCCGGTTCCCGGCTGGAGAAGCCAGGCGCCCGGATCGCTTAGTTGTTCCCGGGGGCTACAAACCATATTTTTTCAACACATCCGGCGGTACCCCTTCCCATTTGCCGGGGGTGTTTCCCTTATAACCCAGATCGGCGATCCCCATTTTGCTGGTGAAGAATCCGATGGCGGTCAGGTCGCGCATTTTATTGAAAAAGGTGACGCCGGGCTGCATTTCCGGTTTGGCCTGCGCGGGGTAGGCGATATCGGATATGACGGCTATTTGTTGCTGTGGGGTGGAGCCCACGAAATCCTTGTCGAAACGCTTGAGGCATTCCAGATCCAGCCAGCGAAGGCCGCCGCGCATCGGCAGTTGGTGTTGCGGTTCGTCCTTTACAATGAATTCGATGAAATCGGGGACGCCTGCGTCTGAGGCGCTGCCGCTATGCTCATCTTTGGGGATGATGATATCGGCAAGCACGGTGATCGTGGCTTTTTCGTGGGCGTCGAAATATTGCTGGCCGGCGAGGGATTTATCGCGGGCGATCTCGAAGTCCTGGCGGCCCGTGGGATCGATATCGGGGGTGCGGGTTTCTCCGGCGGGCTTGTCGGGGCTGGGCTTGCAGCCATCGAGGAGGGTGGCCGCGGAAAGGGTTCCAGCGCTGAACGCGCCGATGCCGATTGCTCTGAGGCTTTCTCTTCTGTTCATTTTATAAAATATTTTGCTTTTTACGTTGATCGAGGAGGTATTCCGCGGTGCGCATGGATAAGGCAAGTATCGTCCAGGTGGGGTTCTTTTCCGATTGTTGGGTAAAAACCGAGCCATCGGTAACGAAAAGATTTTTACAATCGTTTGCCTGGCCCCATTTATTCAGTGGCGCTTTTTTCGGGTCGTCGCCCATCCGTACCGTACCAACTTCATGGATGCCTTTGCCTGGTTTGTCGAGACCGTAATTGTTTTCGGGACCTGCCGGGGCCATCAGGGGGATGCCGCCCATCGCCTTGACGATCGCCTGTGAGGTCTCGTGCATGTGTTTGGCCTGCGCGACGTCATCGGAAGTCCACTTATAGCGGAAACGCAGCACGGGAATTCCATATTTGTCGACGACGGTCGGGTCGATCTCACAGTAATTATCTTCCCGGGCGGTGGATGCACCATGACAGCCTACGCCAGCCATGGTGCCATAAAACCTTCGATAGTCATCCTTCAGCGAGGCGCCGAAACCTCCGCCGGGCTTCATCTTGCCGTCACGACCCGGGAGGTAGCCATTCAGGTAAGGGACGATGGCGCCATCAAAACCAAAATAGCCGCCATAGCTGGGCATCCACATCCCGCCGAAGATCTCGAGGTGATAACCGCGGGAAAAGGGTTGTTTTTTCCCGTCCAGCCACCAGGGCGCGTAAAGGTGCAGGCTGCCAACACCGTCCTCGTTAAAGCGCGGGCGGTCCAAGAGCTGCGGAAGGATAGTTGCGCCGCCGCCCTGAGTGGAGTCGTGGAGGTATTTCCCGACGGCGTTGCTGCTATTGGCGAGGCCGTTCGGATGCTTTGTGGACTTCGAGTTGAGGAGGATACGTGCCGACTCACAGGTACTGGCAGCGAGGATCACGGTTTTGGCCTTGATCTGGTATTCCTGGCCATCGTCTTTATTGATATAGGAGACGCCGTTGGCGAGGCCGTCGTCGCCGGTGAGGATCTCGCGGACGAAAGCGCCAGTCGTTACCGTTAGGTTGCCGGTCTTGATCGCCGGGATGACGAGGCAGGAGGAGGAAGAGAAATCGCCGTAGATCTTGCAGCTGCGGTTGCACTGGCCGCAATAAAAGCAGGGTTGGCGGTCGGTGTTGCCGGGTAAGGGTGCGGTAAGGACGGAGCCGCGGCCTGCGATGACCTTGATGCCAAGACCGGTGGCGGCCTTTTTGACGAAGTGCTCGCCCAGGCGGGGTGGGGGCGGGGGGAGGAAGATACCGTCGGGGTCGTTGGGGAGCCCTTCCGCTGACCCATATACGCCGATCAGGCGGTCGACTTTATCATAATAGGGGCGGATCTCGTCATAAGTAATGGGCCAGTCG
>DASZJO010000145.1:0-17074 GCA_035948015.1 Puia sp. | reverse complement strand
TGCAGTATTATAAGCTTTACAAGGACTTTTCGGACAGTCTGTTCAATGATGAGACGCACAAGCGCATCCTTGCGCTGGCGGCAGGTTATGACTTCGAGAAAAAAGAGTCGCTCCTCCGGGAGGAAGAGATCATGCGGGAAGACCGTTACCAGCGGGCGCTCCGGGAGGATGCAGTGGAGATCGCGATCGCCATTCCCGTTATTTTCATCCTTGGCCTGCTGGCTTTCTTTCTGCTTCGAAGCCGGAATATCAACCGGAGAATGAATCAACTGCTGACGGAAAAGAATGAAAAGATCGAGGAGCAGGCGGTGCAGCTATTACTGAACAATCAGCAAAAGGACAAGTTATTCTCCATTGTGTCCCATGATCTCCGGGGGCCGTTGAATTCCCTCAAGACGCTGATGGACTGTCTGAAAGAAAAGAAATTGTCCGAGACAGAGCTTCGCGATCTGATGAACGAATTCCGCCGGAATGTCGACTATTCGTCTGAACTGGTGAGCAATTTGTTGTTCTGGGCCGGCAGTCAGCTCGATGGAATGGCAGCCAGGCCCGCGATTGTGCCGGTACAGCCAGTAGTGCAGGAAATCCTGGCGTTGTTCTCACACCAGGCTTGTCAAAAGAGTGTCCGGCTCATCGATGATCTGCAACCATCCGTCTATGCCTTCGCGGATAAAGACATGGTCGAGGTGATCCTTCGCAACCTGGTCAGCAATGCGATTAAATTTTGCAGGTCTGGAGACAGCGTGACGATCTCTTCCCGCCCGATTGAAGCGGGGATCGAGATCTGCATAACCGATACCGGGATTGGCTTAAAGAAGGAGGCGCTGGAGATGATCCGGCGAAAAGAGAGCTTCACCAGCTATGGGACTGCCAGGGAAAAAGGGACCGGTTTGGGAATCCTGCTTTGCCATGAATTTGCGGAAGCCAATGGAGGCCGGTTTTGGATGGAAAGCGAATGGGGGAAAGGTTGCCGTTGCTATTTCTCGCTTCCGACGAGCCCCGCCGGCATTTAGGAGAAGGCCGACATCGCCGGCTAGCGTAAAAATCCGGATGATCCGAGCTCTTCTTCAATCAGGTTGTGAAAGGTTGTTTCATTCTCCCAGATCCAGGCGGGCAATTGCTGCTTGACGATCTTCCACACCCCGTCTTCGCGCTGCATCCTCAATACGATCCGGTTACCCCGGTCATCGCTCACGTCCACCGTGAACACACCCTCCGCCAAACCATTCGATTTGCGAAAATTAAACTCCCTCAAACGGCCATCGGCCTTTACCAACTTGGTGAACTGAATGTTCCGGATGAACTGTATCTGCATAAGGCTCCCTTTGATGTTGTTAAAGTCTGACCTTCGGTCATCTCATAATGAACAATTCGCATGCTACTTATCAGGGGGGCTTCTTAAAGAATAGTGAATTTTTTACGCAGGGATCGGGCGGATGAATTCGTCCATAGACGGACGAACTACTATAAAGATAGTAAAAATGCGTCGTTGAGTGATAGAAAATCTTGAAGTAATTTGCAGAATTCTATAACCTGTTCATAATAAATGCTTCGGAAATGTCATCGACAATTTTGATCATTGGGGCCGGCGCTGCGGGGCTGGTGGCCGCCCGTCGATTGGCCGTTGAGGGTTATTCCGTTACCTTATTGGAGGCTGCGTCATTAGCGGGTGGCAGGATATATTCATTTTCCATCCCTGGATTTACAAGTTTCGTTGAGGCGGGGGCCGAATTCGTCCACGGAGATCTGCCGATCACGCTTCAGTTGGCTCGTGAAGCGGGTGTTTCGCTGATCCCGACACATTATTCGCAGCTGACGCCGGACCGGGAAAGCGTGAGGACTCCAATGTATTGGAGCGAGCTGATGGAAGAAATGGCCCGGCTCCAACCGGATCAGCCCATTGCGGAATTCCTGGATACGCATTTTGAAGGGGAGAAGTATGCCCAGCTTCGCCGCTCTGTCAGGCAGTTCGCTGAAGGTTATGACCTGGCCGATCTGGAGACTGTCAGCACGAAAGCATTATACAAGGAATGGTCAAGCGAGGGAAACAATACTGGTTATCGGGTGGAAGGAGGATACGGCCGACTAGTGGACTACCTGGTCCGAGAATGCCGGCGTTTGGGTGCTGAGATACATTTTGCATCTCCAGTCACCGAAGTTCGCTGGGAGAAGGGGAGGGTGGAGATAACGACGGCCGGGGACCAACGGTATAGTGCTGTACAACTGATAGTGACTGCGTCGCTGGGTGCGCTGCCAGGTATTGTTTTTTTACCTTCAGTTCCGGACGTGATGGAGGCGGCAGGTGGCATTGGTTATGGCTCTGTGATCAAGATCCTGTTCGAGTTCCGGACGCCGTTCTGGCGGGAGGTCCGGCCGGGTGCGCAAACACTATTCATTCTCGGCCAACAGGCGGTGCCTGCCTGGTGGACGCAGGCGGAAGAAGACTCAACCCTGCTGACTGGTTGGTTAACGGGGGAGAATATGCGCCGTTTCCGGGCGCTGGGCCCGGAGGACAGGTTGGAACATTGTCTTTCTTCCCTGGCCGGAATTTTTTCCCGTGATCCCGGATGGCTTCGCGATCAACTGGCGGCCTACCGCATTTTTGACTGGATGGAACAGCCATTTGTTCATGGAGGATACAGTTTCGACACGGTGATGAGCCCTACATGCCGCCGCATATTGGTGACGCCGATCGCGGAGACCATCTATTTTGCCGGGGAAGCGATCTATGAAGGCAGCGCGCCGGGTACCGTCGAAGCGGCATTCCAAAGTGGTCTTGAAGCGGCGGAAAAGATAATAGCGCGGCGCTAACCGCGCTATGGAGGGTATATAGCGGTTGATAGTAATGACGATGCTCAGACGAACTGATCCCTCATTGTCCTGATCTCATCATTATTCGAGCGCAGCGCTTCTTTCTGGCGGACGAGCAGTTCGCGGATGTAGGCGGGGAGCGACTCATGCTCCAGAGCGGTATGATAGGCCCGCTGCGTGGAGTTTTCCACCGCCTCGCAATTGGAAAGGATCGTTTGGCGGCTATTGCCGGTGAAAATGGCCTTTACGTCCATCCAAGCCCGGTAGATCTTCCCGCTTGTTGTCGCCCCCTGTTCAATCTCCGCGCCTAATACCTGCACTTCGACAGCTAACGCTATTTTGTTGCGATGGCTTTCTGCGATCATGGTAGCATACAGGATCTTCAGGTCCTCGTCTTTCGGTTTCGTTTCACGGATGGCCCGCTCGTAACCGATGATCCGGTCGTTATTGATCTGTACCAGGTCGTTTAGTACCTCAATGGTCTCTTTTGTATTTTGCATAACCCCAATTTGAAGTATTGCAGTGCAACAATTGTGCCTGCGAGCCGGGCATGGGGTTTGCTGTCTCCTGCCAGGCTATATCTCTTCTGCCGGCTGGGCCGAATCGGCAATCCGGGCTTCGAAGCTGCGCAGCCTGTTACGCAACACCCGGTTCTCTTCCTGCAGGCCATCCATGCGTTGCAACAGATGAGCAAGCGCCTCGATCCCTTCGAAATTGATCGCAAGTTCGTAGTGCCAGCGCACGAATTTCTCCAGAGCAGGCAATTCCTCCGCCGGCAGGAGTAGCGAGCCGTCACTTATAGTCATGCCGATCAGGCCTGACTCGTGCAGCCCTTTGATAAATGAGAGCTCCACATGATGAAAGGCGCAAAACTCGCCCGCTGCAATGAAGTCCACTGAATGCATATCAATCGGTTTTGACGGTTAAGCTTTTTTTTCTCTTATTTCACGCAATTCCTGGAAAAGTTCCTTTTCTTTTTCGCTCAGGTGGGTAGGCAGTTGGATCTCCAGGGTGACGAACAAGTCGCCGTGCTGGCCTTCCTTTTTATATACGGGGAATCCTTTTCCCTTCAGGCGGAGTGAGGCACCATTGGTGGTTTCGGGTTTGATCTTAAGTTTTACTTTTCCGTTGAGTGTATCAACCATGACCTCACCGCCAAGCATCATCGTATACAAATCCGGGGTTGCTTTCGTATGCAGGTCGTTGCCATCTCTTCTCCAGCGGGGATCGTCGCCGATCACAAACGTAATATAAAGATCTCCGTCGGGTCCGCCATTAGCGCCGGGCCCGCCATGCCCATTCAGTTTTATGACCTGGCCGTTCTCGACCCCGGCCGGGATCGTGATGCGGATATTTTTTTCGTTCACGGTCAGCACCTGCTGATGGGTTGCGGCGGCTTCGGTTAAACCCAGGTGCAATTCTGCGTGGTAGTCCTGGCCCCGGAATGCCGCCTTACTGCTGCGGGCGGAGCGGCCGAATAGGGATTCAAAGAAATCAGAGAATTCCCCGCCGCCGAATTCTTCACCTTCTTCAGCGCCGCCGGCTCCGAATCCGCTGAAACCACTGCTGCCGGCGCCGAAACCACCAGCCCCGCTGCCGAATCCGCCTGGCCCACGGCGTCCTGCGCCGGCTGATTGCTGCGCTTTTTCGAATGCTTCGGCATGCTGCCAGTCTTTTCCGTATTGGTCGTATTTCTTTCGTTTATCGGGATCGCTGAGCACCTCGTTTGCTTCGTTGATCTGCTGAAACTTTTTGTTGGCTTCCTTATCGTTGGGGTTCAGGTCGGGGTGATGCTTCCGGGCCAGCTTCCGGTATGCGGACCGGATCTCGTCCTGAGTGGCTGTTTTACTTACGCCCAATATCTTATAATAATCGATGAAATCCATGAATAAGCGCGTTTTTTGCAAAGGTAGGAATTCTACAGGTCCTTGCTGATCGTAAAGAAGAACTGGCTCCCCTCGCCGGGTGTGGATTCTGCCCAGATCGTGCCGCCATGCAGCTCGGCTATCTTTTTGCCATGTGCCAGCCCGATACCGGAGCCCTCGTATTTGGTCCGGCTGTGAAGCCGCTGGAAAATGATAAAGATGCGTTCGAGGAATGGCGGTTCGATGCCGATCCCGTTGTCAGCAACCGAGAATCTCCAAAAAGTGGGTTCTGATACGGCTTCGATGCTGATCTCAGGCCGGCGGTCGGGATGTCTGAATTTAATAGCGTTGGTGATCAGGTTTTGCAGCAGCAGTTTAAGTTCTGTCGGATAAGCCCGCAATACGGGCAGGGTGGTAGCGTGAATGAGGGCGCCGCTTTCGCGGATGGTCTTATCCAGATCGGCCAGCACTTCGGCCAGCGTCTGCCGGCTATCGACCGCCATGGCTTCCTTCTCACGGCCGATCCGGGAATAGTCCAGCAGGTCCTTGATCAGAGTCTTCATCCGGTCCGAGCCCTGGGACAGGTATTCCAGGTATTTGCTGCCGTTGCCATCGAGCCTCCCACTATATTCTTTTTGCAGCAATTCGACGAACCCCGAGATGGTCCGCAGCGGTTCCTGCAGATCGTGGCTGGCCACATAGGCGAACTGCTCCAGCTCTTTATTCTTGCTTTCAATCTCCGCCGTCCGTTGTCGGACTTTTCTTTCAAGGGAATAGTTGGCATCCCGGTTTTCTTTCTCCAGCCGTTCCAGTTCTTCGGCCATTGAATTGAAATGGTTAGCCAGGGTACCGATCTCATCCTGCGAAAAGGCGACGGCTCTCCGGCGGAAGTCACCGCGGGCCACGGCCTTAGAGGAAAGCAGAAGTTCTTTGAGGCCGCGTTGGATGCTGCGACTTACGGTAATGGCCAGCAGCAGGCCTGTACACTCCACGGTCAGTGCCACGAAGAACAGCAGGCGAAGGATGAGGTGCTCCAGCCAACGCGACCCCTCGCCCAGCGCAAAGGAAAAGTCGTCCTCATACGGTGTCAGCCGGTCATTCAGCGTCCCTATCTGCTCGATGATCGCATCGACGCGCTGCTGGGAGTATAGTTGGGCATGGATCTCCTCATGAAGGCTGTCACCGGAAGGCATGAAGCCGGCGATGACCTCGTCCGCATGCGTCCAGGCGACAATAGCGCGGGAGATATACTTATTGCTATGGAAGCGAAGGAAAAGCTTGATCATGCCATCCACATCGTCGGGATTGTTACGTCCTTCGATAAATCCTTCCCGGGCGGTGTCGAGACTGGCGTTGCGACCTTTGCTGAGCTCCATCCGGGCCTTGTGGTCACCCTGGTTTACCTTCATGAAGCCCCTAAACTTCTCGTAGTCGGCCTCATTGTGCGTGCGGGCATATTTGAGCAGTTGATAGAGGCCGTCTTTTTGCGCCTTTGACCAAAGCCCTTCGCCGCCGACATAGGCACGGACGCTGGACAGTGTATTGATCGAGAAGATAAGGACGCCCAATTCGATCGCGATGAGCAAAGCCATGATGCCGACGGTGAAGTACAGTTTCTTGGCGATCGAAATGTCCTTGAACCATCGGAAGACGGATCTTTTCATACTCTGGGTTTTGCGCGACAGGCCGGGCGGGCCAAAATACGCAATTGGCACTGAAAAACAAAGAGTCCGGATGCCTTTCGGCAAACCGGACCCCGATCCGTCATCCTGAACCAATAATATTTTATGTTTAGTGTGTCAGGGTTTTCCTGCTCTTCGCGGTGATCAGATAGATCCCAGCAACGATTGACCCGTAAGCGGCGATATCCAGCAGGCCGGATAAATCATATTTGAAATCCCGGAAAAAATAGAGACTGGCCAGACCGGCGGAGACAACTGTGATCAACATCATGATCGTGATTAAAAGTTTCATGGTAGTAAATTTTGAGGTTATTGTTTTCTTTATATAATAGACGCTGCCGGAGGGCCCCGGTTTACTAACAATTTGTGAATAGGACAACGGGCATATTAATGAAATGTTAATGAATTCATACTTTTACGCATGAAACAACGGATTTTAATCACCCGGCCGACCTTTCCGGCCGTGATGGACCGCCTGCGGCAGTATTTTGATGTCACGCTCAATGAAGGTCCCCGCTATACCACGGAGCAGCTGAATGTGGCGCTGCAGGACATGGATGGGGCGCTTGTGTCCGGCGGGGACAAGATCGATGATAATGTCCTCAAGGGGCTGTCGCGCCTTAAGGCCGTCTGTGTCACGGCGGCAGGTTACAATAATGTCGACGTGGCTGCACTTACCAGGGCCGGCGTGCTGGGCACCAATTCTCCGGGGCCCGCCGATGAAGCGGTGGCGGATTTTACCTGGGGATTGATGATCGCCACGGCCCGGCGGCTGGTAGAGGCGTCCTTTTCGATCGAAAAGGGAGAATGGAAGGAGTCGTTTCCGATCCGGTTCTTTGGGGTTAATCTCTGCGACAAGACACTGGGCATTCTTGGGATGGGCGGTATCGGCCAGGCCGTGGCCCGGCGGGCTGCGGGCTTTCGGATGACGGTGATCTATCATAACCGGCGGCGGCTGGCGCCGGAGATAGAGGCTGATTGCCGTGCTCGCTATCGCAGCAAAGAAGAATTGTTGCGCGAGGCTGATTATGTCGTGCTTGCGATGCCATTTACCCCGGAAAATTACCACCTGATCGGCGCGGCTGAGCTTCTGCTGATGAAGCCTACGGCCATGCTCTTTAATGTCGCGCGTGGCGGCCTGATCGATGAGGCCGCATTGGCTGATGCGTTGAGGCGCAAAGCGCTGGCGGGCGCCGGATTGGATGTATTCGAGCATGAGCCGGCCATTGATCCGGGGCTGATGGGGCTTGCCAATGCCGTACTTACCCCACATATCGCCGGGGGTACTGAAGAGACTCAGGAGGGCTTGGCCAGTATGGCGGCCGACAACCTGATCGCGGCGCTGACTTTGGGGCCGCAGGCAGTTCGCCGGGCGGCGGTGATCAACCCGGAGGTGTTGAAGCTATGACCTTCGACTTTCGGCTACAGGTCTTTCATACGGTGGCCCGGCGGCTCAACTTTACCAAGGCGGCCGCGGAGCTCTTTATCTCGCAGCCGGCCGTGACCCGGCATATCCAGGAATTGGAGCAGCATTTCAAGGTGAAGCTTTTCGAACGCCGGGGGGCGACTATCCGGCTGACCCCCGCCGGCAAGCGGCTATTGCAACATACCGAAGCGCTGTTCGCCGTATACCGCAACCTGGAATTCGATATGAGCACATTGACGGAAGGGCAACACGGGAAGCTGATGCTTGGAGGCAGCATGACCACCGCACCCTATATCATCCCGCCTATCCTCGCCGAGTTCCATGAACGCTATCCCGATGTCGAAGTGAGCCTCATTGCAGGCAACACACAACAGATCGAGCAGGCGCTGGAACGTGAGGAGGTGGACCTGGGGATCGTGGAAGGGTATTCCCGCAATCCCGCCATCCGGTATACCGAATTCATGAAAGATGAGATCGTGCTCGTCTGCAATCCCACGCACCCGATGGCGCGCCGGCAGAGTATCAAGCCCGAAGAGCTCACCCGGATCCCGTTATTGCTCCGTGAGCCGGGCTCGGGGTCGCTGGAGGTAATGGCACATGCTTTGAAGGGGGTGGGGCTGAAGCTGTCACAACTGAAGAAGGAGATGCAGCTCAACAGTACAGAGACGATCAAATCGTATCTGCTGAATGCGCCGTGTATGGCATTTCTGTCGGTCCATGCGGTGACAAAGGAATTACAAAATAATGAATGCATGATCGTGGATGTGAAAGGGTTGGAGATCGGCCGGTACTTCTATTTCGCTCGGTTGCAGGGGGATGCGCAGGCCCTGCCGGAGCTCTTCATGCGGTTGGCGATGCATTATAAAAACAGGCGACAGCCCCCGTCATAACTTCAGGTTATCGGGGATGACCAATAGCGATTTCCTTTAAGGCGGCAAGCGGCTGAACTTTGTGTCCGTAAAAATCGAAAATTATGGACACGACTAAATTATTAGACAGGCATAGCACGGTTCGGCAGGTCATCTTTTCGGCATCGGTTATCCTTTGTCTCACGCCATTGGTTTCCCCACCTGTGGCGCTGCTACTTGGGCTGACCGTTGCCCTTTTTATCGGGCATCCTTTCTTACAATTGAATCATAAGGCCACGCATGTCCTCCTGCAGGTTTCTGTAGTAGGGCTTGGATTTGGCATCAATGCGGCCACTGCGTTGCGGGCCGGCCGGAAGGGATTTCTGTTCGCGGTGGTATCGATAGCCTTTACGCTTGGCCTGGGATTATTGATGGGACGCTGGATGCGGATCGATAGGAAGACGTCGCTCCTGATCAGCGGCGGAACGGCAATCTGCGGCGGTAGCGCTATCGCGGCGCTGACCCCGGTGATCGGGGCAGGCGAGCGGCAGGTATCGGTTGCGTTGGGAGTGGTTTTTATCCTGAATTCGGTGGCGCTGTTCCTGTTTCCGGTTGTTGGGCATGTATTGGGAATGAGCCAGGGACAGTTCGGAGTATGGAGTGCGATTGCGATCCACGACACCAGCTCGGTGGTTGGTGCGGCCAGCCGGTATGGTCCGGAAGCGTTGCAGATCGCTACTACGGTGAAGCTGGCCAGGGCCTTGTGGATCATTCCGGTGTCGCTGCTGGCGGCGGTCTTCTTCAATCGGCGCGGGACTGCTGGTCGCGGTGATCGCGTGAAAGTCAGGATACCTTATTTTATCGGGTTGTTCGTGCTGGCGATCCTTTTCAATACCTGGGCGCCGGTGCCGGCGGTGAGTCATCTGATCGTAGGTGCGGCGCATGGGGGGTTGACGCTGACCTTATTTCTCATCGGGAGTGGGTTGTCAAGGCAGGTTTTGAAGAATACGGGGGTTTGGCCGATGCTGCAGGGGGTGGTATTGTGGGTGCTGATCGCAGGAGGGACTCTTTGGGCGGTGATGGTGCTGGTATAATAAAAAGGCCGCCTCACTATTTATGAGACGGCCTCTCTGTTGTATATCGTGCGGCAGCCAACGTGAAACCGGCGATCCGCGGCGCGATTAATAGCGATAATGCTCGGGCTTAAAGGGGCCGTTCTTCGGGATACCGAGGTATTCGGCCTGCGCGTCCGACAGCTCGTCCAGCTCAACGCCGATCTTGGCAAGGTGCAGGCGGGCTACCTTCTCATCGAGGTGCTTGGGAAGGACATAGACTTTGTTTTCGTACTTGCTGGAATTCGTCCACAGCTCGATCTGTGCCAGGGTCTGGTTGGAGAACGAATTGCTCATCACAAAGGAGGGGTGGCCGGTAGCGCAGCCCAGGTTGACCAGTCGGCCTTCCGCCAGCACGATCACGTCCTTGCCGTCGATATTGTATACATCGACCTGGGGTTTGATGGTATCTTTGGTGTAGCCGTAGTTCTTGTTCAGCCAGGCCATGTCGATCTCGATATCGAAGTGGCCGATATTGCAGACGATCGCTTTGTCCTTCATCAGCCGGAAATGTTTTTCGGTGATCAGGTCGCGGCAACCGCTGGCGGTGACGATGATATCGGCTTCCTTAACGGCGTTGATCATCTTCTTCACTTCAAATCCGTCCATTGCCGCCTGCAGGGCACAGATCGGGTCGATCTCGGTGACGATCACGCGGCAACCGGCGCCTTTCAGGGAAGCGGCGGAGCCTTTGCCTACGTCGCCATAGCTCCCGACGACAGCTACCTTACCGGCCATCATCACGTCGGTCGCGCGGCGGATGGCGTCAACCAGGGATTCCTTACAGCCGTACTTGTTATCGAATTTTGATTTGGTCACGGAGTCATTGACATTGATGGCAGGTACCGGCAATGTGCCTTTTTCCATCCGCTCGTACAGGCGATGAACACCCGTAGTAGTCTCTTCGCTCAGCCCTTTGATATGCTGCACTAACTCGGAGTACTTGTCGAAAACCATATTGGTAAGGTCGCCGCCGTCGTCGAGGATCATATTCAGCGGGCGGTCGGTGCTGCCAAAAAAGAGGGTTTGCTCGATACACCAGTCGGCTTCTTCCAGGGTCTGCCCTTTCCAGGCAAATACGCCGATGCCGGCGGCGGCGATGGCGGCAGCCGCCTGGTCCTGGGTCGAGAAGATATTACAGGAGCTCCAGCGGACTTCAGCGCCGAGTTCAACCAGGGTTTCGATCAGGACGGCGGTTTGGATGGTCATGTGGAGGCAGCCTGCGATCCGGGCTCCTTTCAGCGGCTTCTGTTTGCCGTATTCAGCGCGGATGGCCATCAGACCGGGCATTTCGGCTTCGGCGAGGCGGATCTCCTTCCGGCCCCATTCAGCCAGGCTCATATCTTTTACTTTATAAGGGAGCTTCAGATCGATGTTCTGCGTCTTCGTTGACATAGAAAAATGATTTTTAGTTTTATCAAAGGTAGTTTGTAGAACAAAAATATAGAAAAGTTTAGTAAATTTGGAACAAAAGACTAATTTACGCCATTTTATTAGAACAAAACCCTGACAATCCATGGAAAAGAACGGTCAAACAGAAAAACCGGCTACCGTTGCTGTCGAGCTGGATGAAAAGGACAAGGCCATTCTGCGGCTGCTGCAGGATAACGCCAAGATCACGGTCCGGGAGATAGCGGCGCTGGTCCATCTGAGCACGACTCCGGTACACGAGCGCATCCGGCGGCTGGAGGAAACAGGGGTCATCCGGCAATACGCCACCCTGCTGGATCATTCCAAAGTAAAGAAAGGGTTGCTGGCGATCTGCTATGTCTCGCTCAAGGAGCACAACAAGAGGTCAGGCGCTAAATTTATCAAGACCATTCAGCAAATGTCCGAAGTCATGGAGTGTTACATTATTTCGGGGGAGTTCGATTTTCTGCTGAAAGTGGCGGTTGAGAATATGGATGCGTACTATGACTTTCACGTCAACCAGTTGGGGCAGATCGAGAATGTCGGGCATGTGCAAAGTACGTTTGTGATGGGGGTGGTGAAGCAGAGCCATCAACTGATCTCGTGATCCCTCCATTATTCGTAACTTGCAGGGTACAAATCTCAATCTATGTACACTTACGATACTGTCGTCGAGGCCGTTCAAGGCCTGAAACAAAGAGGCTATACGATTGATTTCAACCTGGAGCCCGATCGCCTCATTTGTCATGAGACCCCGTTATCGTTGGGGCCATCCGATTTCGAGATTGCGGAGGTTTATCGTTTTGAAGGCAATAGCGACCCGGCCGATGAGGCTGCCGTGTATGCCATCCAGTCCCGGGAAGGTCAGAAAGGCTTATTGGTTACCGGCTTCGGGATTTCAGCCGAAGGGGTAGCCCCCGAGATGGTCGAAAAATTGGCTTATTTTCGTCGCCCTAAACAAGCCAAATGATCACGATTCGACCCGCCCGGGAGGCCGATTTGCCTGAGATACTCGAAATATACAATCACGTCATCCTTAATACATCCGCGGTGTATGCCTATGAGCCGCATACCATCGACATGCGCAAGGCCTGGTACGACGATAAGGTCCGCGACGGGTATCCCATCCTGGTAGCCGAAGAAACCGGCCGGATCGCGGGGCTAAGCACATATGGTCCATTTCGGGCGTGGCCCGCTTATAAGTATACGGTGGAAAATTCGGTCTATGTCGCCGCGGACCGGCGGGGAAAAGGCATCGCCCGGTTGCTGATGCAGCCGCTGATTGACGCCGCGCGGGTGCAGGGTTATCACGCGATCATTGCCAGCATCGATGCGGCGAATGAAGCCAGTCTCCGGCTGCATTGCTCTTTTGGCTTTGAAGAAGTTGCGCACTTCCGGGAGGTAGGTTATAAATTTGGCCGGTGGCTCGATCTTAAATTTTTGGAGCTGCTGCTGAAGGATAGTCCGGCTCAGCCAACAGAGGGATGAAGGAGCGGGTGGTTCAAATGTTGCCGGATGAGCGTGGCCACTACCTTGTCGATGGGCAATGTGACGCTGTCTTCGGTGAATTCGGCAGCGTTGACAAACCTGAACGTCTCCGTTTCTTTCTTTTCTGAATAGATCTTCATCTCCCTTTCGTCAAAGTCAAAAGGCTTTTGCCGCAGTGGCGCTTTGATCGGTTCCAGCGCTCTCACCCAATAGTAGATGGAAATGATCTGATGTTCCGGGTTGAAGGCGGACATCTGGAAAAAGTCCGTCGTATAAAGGTGATCCCCAACCGCTACTTCCAGGTCCATTTCCTCTTTGAATTCCCGTTTCAAACAGTCACGGGTCCCTTCGCCGAATTCGAGACCGCCGCCTGGGAATTTGGTGTAATAGTCGCCGCGGATGAGCTCGTCGCTGACCAGTACTTCGTTGTCAGGCCCCAGCAAAACGCCATATACTCTCAGGTTGAACATGCTAAAACCATTTCTTTTTCATGAAATACCAGCGGCCGGCGGCGCGGATCAATTTTCGATCGTGCCTTCGAATACTTTCAGAGCCGGCCCGCAAAGCCAGATGTTCTCAAAGGAGCCGTCAGCATTCCGGTCATACCGGACCGTCAGCTTGCCCCCCCGCGTGATCACTTTTACATAGTTATAGCCTACCTCATTGTGATAGCAGGCCAGGGCGCTGGCGGTTACGCCGGTGCCGCAGGAGAACGTCTCATCTTCAACGCCGCGTTCATAGGTCCGGACGATGATCTCATCCGGGCGTTTCTGTTCCACAAAATTGACGTTGATCCCGTCTTTGGCGTATTCGGTGCTATATCGGATATCCATCCCCTTTTGAAATACGTCCTGTTCCATTACCTCCGAAACCATTTGGACATAATGGGGCGAGCCGGTATCCAGGATAAAGTCGCCGCGATCTTCCCTGATCCCGGGGACGTTCTTCATCTTCAGGCTAACGATGCCCTGGTCATCGATGTCCGCAAGGTGCGGGCCGTCGACCGCGATGAAATTATATTCCTTCTTTCGGATACCCTGGTCGTACGCAAATTTGACGAGGCACCGGCCGCCATTGCCGCACATCGAACTCGCGCCGCCATCGGCATTATAGTATTTCATCTCGAAGTCGTAGCCGGGATGCGGGTTAAGCAGCATTAAACCGTCCGCGCCGATGCCGAAGCGCCGGTCGCACAGTAGCTTGATCCGTTCGCGTGTCAGGGAGGTGTAGCTCCAGCTGCGGTTGTCCAGGATGACGAAGTCATTGCCGGTTCCCTGGTATTTATAAAAATGCAACGTGTTCATACAGATGCCAAAAATAGCTCTTTTATCCCAACCCTTCCACGACCCCGAGCGTCCGGAGGATAAGTGCTTCGATGGCTGCGTCCCCATCCCGGGAGAACTGCCGGGTGACGCGGTTGGCGACTACGGCGCTGAGGCTTAGGCAGGAGTGGCCGAGGATCTTGCCCAGGCCATAGATGCCGGCGGTTTCCATTTCGAAATTCGTGATCCGGTGGCGGCCATAGGAGAATCCGGTGAGCCGGTCGATCAACCCCGGCATGCTCAGCCCCAGGCGCAATACCCTGCCTTGCGGACCGTAGAAGCCGGGACAGGTGACAGTGATACCCTGGTGGAAACCGTCGGTAAAATGCCGCAACAGTGCGGCGCTGGCCCCGCTGATATAAGGCTGTGCCAGTCGGTGATGGAGTTGGGTTTGGGTGGAAAAGGACTGGAGCAGCTCTGTTTCCTCGCTATTCTCTTCATGGCGATAAAAATTCAAGAGGTTATCGATGCCCAGGCCATGAGTAGAGGTGATCCAGCTGTCTACGGGTATATCTTTCTGTAAGGCGCCGGTGGTGCCGATCCGGATAATGGTAAGCGGGGTCAGCTGCGGTCTTATCGTCCTGGTAGCCGGATCAATGTTAACGAGGGCGTCCAGCTCGTTGAGCACGATATCGATATTATCGGTTCCGATCCCGGTGGAAACTACGGAAAGCCTTTTTTGGCCGACCCTTCCAGTGTGCGTGACGAATTCGCGGTGTTGGCCCCGGTGCTCGATGGAGTCGAAGTGCTGGCTGACTTTTTTGACCCGGTCGGGATCGCCTACAGTCAGGATAGTAGTTGCCAGCTCTTCAGGCCGCAGGTCCAGATGATATATCGCGCCCCGGCTATTGAGGATAAATTCCGATTCTTCGATTGCTTGCATGATTTGCGCGGATTGCGAGGATTTGGGTGAATTGTGATGATTTTTTCCTAAGTTGTTCAAAATTATCTTAATTTTGCACCTGCCCAAAAATTTACGGCCCCACCTGATGGGGCCGATTTTCACGGGTGAAGTGTGAATTTTTCGCATAAGCGCGAAATTTCGCATCTTTATAATGGAATTGGTTATGGTTTCGTGGCCGAGTGGCTAGGCAGAGGTCTGCAAAACCTTTTACAGCGGTTCGAATCCGCTCGAAACCTCGAATGTTTTCCCGCAAAAAACCGCCATCAGGCGGTTTTTCTATTTGGTTTGCCGTACTGGTAAATGTCTGGACTCAGTTAAGCACCGCATTTTCCGACAGGGGTAACATCCAGAGATTGAACTTGATCTCCCGGTCCCCGCTAAAGTCATCATATAAGTGAATGGAGAGCCGCCATTCACGGCCGAGCCGGCCGTCTCCTTCAGGGATGTTTTGCAGCACGATCAAGCCCGAGCAGGTGCCGATGCTCGCGCCGTTCTCGAGAATGCCTTCCATGGAAAAGATCAGGGCCTCTTCGGTCGCTTCGGTCAGGTCTACGCCGTAACCGGGAAAAATACTTGCTTTTAGTTTTATTCTTTCGCCAACCAGGGAAAGACTGGCTTTCTCGAAATCGATTTCAAAACTGGTGAGGCTGAAGTGCATCTCGAATGTGCGCCGGGCCCTGGTATTCCTGCCAGTAGCGGTCGTACCGGGATCCGCGAGGCAATATTCAAAGCGCTTGAGTGGAAGTTGGTGTCGCATGTTGTATGTTTTATTCAAAGCTACTCCCCTCCCGAAAGGCGTAGCCGAATAAACGTTGAATGGGCGGTCCAGATCGGTGAGTCTGGTAAAAATGTCGCCGGGGGAGTGGCTATTTTTTGCTGTGAAGCTCGCGGGGTAGTCCGGGCGTTTAGTCTTCTCCAGGGATAATAATGCCTGGGGCTCCTTTTATTACAATCCGGCCAGCGATGTATTGCGGGTCGATGTACCTGTGAAAAAATCGACGGAAAGCGTGGAATGGCTAAAATATGAATTTGCCGCGGAAACCGATAGCAGCGCGATGGCGATCCTGCAATGGGAGAAGATAAAAATTCCTTTTACGCTCGTCGTGGACCTTAAAAAGACGCGGGTAGATGCCTACAGAAATGCTTTTAACAGCGGAAGTTTCTATGAGTACTGGCAAAATATGCAACAGGCAGCGGAGTTCTGCCTCGTCAACAATGTGAACATCGACGAAGGGTTAAGCTGGGCAGATCGCTCGATTAACACCTATTTTGGCGAGGCCAATTTCCGTACGCTCAGTACTTATGCGGGTTTACTGGAAAAAGTAGGTCGGGTCCACGAGGCGGATTCCCTGATGAAAATCGCCTTTCCAAAAGGAAGTATTGACGATGTATATTTCTATGGCAGCAATCTCTTGCGGATGAAAAAATACAAGGCGGCTTTTGATGCCTTCAAATTCAATTATGATAAGGCTCCCAAAAACTGGCTGGCTAATTTTGGGATGGCAAAGGGATATGCCGCCATGGGTGATAAGGCTTCCGCGATAAAGTATTCTGATACCAGCTTGCAATTGGTGCAGGATCAGGGGGCCAGGGATTATGTCGGCATGTTCAGGCAGGATATTGTCGATGGGAAGGATGTTTCGAGATTTTGAGCAGGAGTCGCCGGCGGTTTGCAATTTCCGCGTTATTTTTACGTTCGGATTATCGTTCCCACAAACAGTCGAAAACCGCAAATTTTTTTAATATGAAGTACCGTTGGTTGTATACCCTTGCCGCGCTGACCATTCTGGTCCCCAATGTTTCCTGCAAAAAGTCATCCAGTGGCCCGAACAATTCCGGTTCCGGTGCCAAGCTGGTCAGGATCCAGCAAGGCGTCGATCCAAATATTGCCAACGATTCCGTCTATCTGATCACCTACAACACGGCCGGCCTAATCACCGCCGTCATCGACAGCCTGAACAAGGATACGCTTGTCACAAGCTATGACGGCAACAATAACCTTACGGGCTGGCAGGAAACGTATGGCACTTCGACGGCCTTTACCTATAACGGTAGCCAACTCACGGAGATCGATCAGGAACTGGCCGGCACTCACAACCAATATGTATACACCTACACCAACAACGTCCTGTCCAGAATGGACTTCAATTCGGATTTCGGCCTTGGCGGAAGCGTGTCGCTGCAAAATTACTATCTGATAACGATG
>DASZJO010000144.1:0-7869 GCA_035948015.1 Puia sp. | reverse complement strand
ATCGTTCTGGACCTCCGCAACAATGGCGGCGGCTCCCTGTCGGACGTTGTCCAGATGGCCGGACTATTTGTCGAACAGGGTCCCATCGTTCAAGTGCGGAGCCGCGATGAAAAACCGCAGGTCTATCCCGATCATGATAAGTCCGTGCTATGGGACGGTCCTTTCGCCGTTATGGTGAACGAACTAAGCGCCTCAGCCTCCGAGATCTTTGCCGCCGCCATCCAGGACTATCACCGCGGCGTGATCATCGGCAGTTCTTCAACCTATGGTAAAGGCACCGTGCAGCGATCCATCGGGCTCGATAAAACGATGGGTCTCGACCCCACCAGCAGCGAGCTGGGCAGTATCAAATTGACCTTACAGAAATTCTATCGCATCAACGGTGGTTCCACCCAGATCCGCGGTGTCTCTTCCGATATCGTGCTGCCCGACATCTATCCCGACATCTACGAGTATGCCAAGATCCGCGAAAAGGACAACCCGGATGCCTTGCCCTGGGACGAGATCCAGAAGGCCGACTACACGCCATGGAAATATGCCTATGACATGAATGTCATCAAGGGCATGAGTAACGAGCGTCTGCAACGCGACTCGGCCCTCAATCAGATCCAGTCGGATGCCGAATGGCTGAGCAAAACAGAAGACAAGGTCTCTTCCCTCAATCTGAAGAAATACCAGCAGGAGCAGAAAGAGATCAGGGGAAAGGTGAAAGAGATCGAGACGCTGAGCAAGCTACCCACCGCCGAACAGCTCAATGTCTTCTCCCTGCCGGAGGACGCTCATAAATACGACGAAGACAAGAATAAGGCCGAACGCTTCCAGACCTGGCTGAAAGAGAAGCGCGCCGATCTGTGGCTGGGCGAGACCGTGAATGTCCTCGACGACATGATCTCCCGGCGAAGCATAGTGTACAATAAATAGCTTAGTCGAACTTCGTTCGGGTCGCCATCAGCGCGATCATCGCCCCCAGCAATGCGATCAATCCCAGCGAGACCCGCAGACTGGACGCCTGCGCGATGAACCCGATAAACGGCGGCCCGAACAGGAACCCCAAATAACCGATCGTCGACACTGCCGCCAACGCCACCCCGGGCGACAACACACGGGAACGCCCCGCCGCGCTGTACACCAGCGGTACCACCGAAGACACGCCTGCCCCGACAAAAAGAAATCCTGCGAGTACCGGCAGCAAATAAGGAAACAAGATCGCCAACATTAATCCGGTCGCCGTCAGCCCGCCGCTGACCTGTAGCATCCGCCGGATTCCCCAGCGGGTAGCCAATGTGTCGCCGACAAACCTCCCCCCGGCCATCGTAAACGAAAAAGCCGTCAGCCCCAACCCCATAAGCACCTTCGGCGGCAGCACGACTTGCTGCCAGTAGACATTGCTCCAGTCGAACATCGACCCTTCACAGATCATCGAACAAAAGGCGATGATCCCAAGATTGATCAACGACCGGTCCGGCCATGCAAAGATGGGCTGGCCGCTACGACCTCCGCCATCCGCCGAAATCAGGTGACCCGAACCCATCACAACGATCACCAATGCCATCCCGCTGATCACCAGGAAATGTTCCCAGGGCGACCAGCCCATGGCAATAAAAATATTCCCCAACGATGACCCGGCAAAACCCGCGAGGCTCCATAGCCCATGATAGGACGCCATGATCGTTCGGCCATACAGCGCCTCCGTTCCGATCGCCTGCGTGTTCATTGAGATGTTGAGAAGATTACCACCCATGCCAAAAACAAACAGACATGCCACCAACTGCCATGGCGCCGCCACCAGACCCAGCACCGGCAAGGTACAGGCATACAACACCGCCGCCGCCATCGCGATCGGCCGGCTGCCCATTCGAGCCACCAGCCAACCGGCCAGCGGAAGCGATACCAACAGCCCTGCCGGCAAGCCCAGCAGCACGGCGCCCAGCGCCGCGTTGTTCAAATGTAATTTTGTCTGAATATTGGGGATTCGGGAATCCCAGCTGAAGAAACAAAGGCCCGCCAGGAAGAAATAAGCGCTCACCGCGATCCGATGGATGCGGCGGGGTGGGAGGGAAAGCCGGTCCAGCATGCTATTTCAAGTATCGTTCCCGGATGATGTTCATATGATGCCAGACATGCCCGGGGATCAGGTAGCCGATTGTAAACGCATTCAGGGGCCGCCCATTGGCCTCGCCGACAAACCGCAACTGCTCATCCGAAAAAGAGTCAAACAAATACTTCGAACTCTCCCGCACCGCCCTGAACTCCTCCACCAGATCCTTCCAGCGGCGGTTGGCGCCCCCCATCGTCCTGCCCCAGGCTACTTCGTCAAAGCTCGCCAACGGCGTGGCGTCCATTCGCGCCAGCCGCAAAGCCCGGTAGGCAAAGACGCGCTCGCAGTCAATAATGTGTTGGAGTAATTCGCGCAGCGTCCACTTGCCTTCCGCGTAGGCATGATCGTACTTCCTGCGCGGAATGCTCTCCAGTAACTTTCGGAACTGCCGGGTATTCTTGTCGATCGCGTCGCGGAAATCCGTCTCCTTGACCAGGTCCAGATAACCCTGGTAGGTCTCCGCCTTGATAATCTCTGATTTGGGGATCATAGTCCCCTAATTTACTAATCTTTTTTATTGATGAGGCTCGACTTTTCCGTTTTTTTCGCATTTAGCGTCGACGCCACCTTCAAGGCCTCATATGCATTGACGATGCCCCCGGCGATCGAGATATCGGAAAGGTTGACCTGGTCGTCCTCCGAACCGGGTTTCTTCACCTTCACCGGCAGCGGGGTAACCCCTTTCATAATGCAATATTTGACCTGCTGCGGTGTCAGGTTGGGATAATACTCCAGGACAAGCGCAGCTACTCCGGTGACAACCGGGGCGGCCATGCTCGTACCTTGCAGGTTTTCGTATTTGTTGCCGCCGGGCACCGTTGAATAGATGCGCGTACCGGGCGCAAACACATCGACCTCATCCTTGCCATAGTTGGAGAACGATGCCGTATAGCTCGAAAAACCCGGCTCGGCCAGCGGGTCGCTGCTGGCGCCGACCGTGATCCAGTTAGACGCCGTATAGGTCGAATGCCGAAAATGCGGGTTGGGGAAATTGTCCGTGGTATCTATGTCTGCAGCATCATTGCCGGCTGCATGGATCAGCAACACGCCCTTGCTTTCGGCATACCGCACCGCGGAGTCGACCCAGGGCTTCTCAGGTGAAAGGTTCTTTCCAAAGCTCATATTGATGACGCGGGCGCCATTGTCCACCGCATAGCGGATCGCCAATGCGATATCCTTGTCATGCTCGTCGCCGTTGGGCACCGCGCGGATCATCATGATCCGGACATTGTCGTCGATGCCGTCCATTCCCTTGCCGTTATTCCGCTCTGCCGCGATGATCCCCGAGACATGCGTTCCATGCATGGGATCGCCGGCCATTATATCGTTGTTGCCATAGTAACGGTCATTGAAATCCGTTTCGTTGTCACCGACGATCGTGTGCCGCACGTCCTCGGGCGCATATTTCTTGGTTGCCTCTTTCTTCTCTTCCGACTGGACCTCTTCTGTGAACTCGGACAAGAACTGCTTGTTGGTCATGTCCATGATCTTGTTGGCTTTGAAGAGGTAGATGATGACGGCCTTCGCGCTGCGGCTTTCTGTGGTTTTCACCTGGAAAGTATCCAGATCGTTGCCCGTATACTCCTGCTTGCCCATTGCCTGCTGCAGGATGCTGTCGCTCTTGATACAGGCCTGGAGGGCGCGATGAAGCGTCGTAATATCGATGTCGTTATCCGAACCGTCACCCATGATCGTCTTGCGCGCCTTTACCCACCAACGGTATTCTTCCTTGTCTTCAGTGGTTAGACTGGCGGTGTCGAGATTCGGGATGTCAAATTTCGACTTGAACGTATAATATACCCTCGCTTCTTCCTGCGAGTCGTCTTTTACATTCTTTCCATCCTTACCGCCGATAAAATTCCACCCGTGCACATCGTCCACATAGCCGTTGTGGTCGTCGTCGATGCCGTTACCGGGGATCTCGCCCGGATTTGTCCAAAGGATATCTTTCAGGTCTTCATGCAGAGTATCCACTCCGGAGTCGATGACCGCGACGATCACCGTCTTGCTCTTCAGCTTTTTCTGGTGAATGAATGCATATGCTTTATTGAGACTGATCCCATAGTATCCATCCTGTTCCTTATCGAGTAAATGCCAGCCTTTCGGCATTTCTTTCTTTGCGGAATTTCCCTGGGCAAACATCGTTATGGGCAAACAAGCGATGAGGACCAACAACATCCAGCTCCTCAGGCGACCGGGGCTACAAATCATGTGTGTATAATTTTTATTTTACATTATAAAGCCGGCAAAATAGCTAAACCTTTGCCAATCGGCCTCGGATATTACAGGAACGGCTTTATTATCTTGTTAAAATTTCTCAATACTAAGTTTGAACTCCACCCGGCGGTTGGCGGCGCGCCCGGCGACAGTCCGGTTGTCGGCAATGGGCCGACTCGAGCCATAACCGACCGCGGTGATCCGGTTCTCCGGAATGCCCTTCTTTTCCAAATAGATGCGGATCGCATTAGCACGATTCTCCGACAGCTGCATATTTTTACCCGGCAACCCCGAGTTGTCCGTGTGCCCCTCGATGGTCAGATGCCATTCCGGGTGGGACAGCATTCGCGCCGCAAGCGTATCCAATGCCGCAAAGCTGCTGTCCCGGAACCGGTCGCTGCTGCTGTTGAACAGCACGTTGTGCGCGATATAATTTATGGCCATGCTATCCTCCGGCCGGATCGTCAGTACCGGTGCCACAGGTGGCGCGACCACCACAACCGGCGGCGGCGGGAGGGGGCAGCCATGATTCGAAACAGGTCCGGCGCTGTCGGGACATTGATCCTCTTCGTCGTTCACCCCATCGCCATCCCGGTCGGGGATCGGACAGCCATGGTACCGGGCTACTCCCGGCACTGTCTTGCAGGAATCATGGTCATCGTCTATCCCGTCGTGATCGGTATCGGGGACCGGGCATCCATGATACTTCGCCACCCCAGGCTTGAGCGGGCATGCATCGTCCACATCAGGAATACCGTCCTTGTCCGTGTCTTTCTTTTTTACCGGCGGCGGCGTCCCCTGTCCCGTCACCCAGAAACCCAGCGAAGCGCCAAACACCGTATTGTGAAAAGTGCCGGGATAATTGGCGGTATAGATGTTGCTCAGCCCGCGGCTGTAATAGAGGTTCAGCATGATATTGCCGAGTTCAAAACCTGCTTTGGCGTTCACCCCTATGTCGACTGTCTTATAGGTGTTGGACCCCTTTCCCACCATGACTGGATCAGTTTCGCTGTTGACCTGCTCAGGAGTGGTCGTCAGGCTTTGGGTGGTGACATTGCCGCTGTTGAAGAAGGCCACATAAGGCCCGGCGCTGAGGAAAAAACTGTTCCGCGCGTTTCCCGTCAACGCAATCTTATAGGTCACGTTTAACGGGATCTCGACATAGCCCAGGTTAATGGAGGATTTATTGTAGATGGTATCGTTCGAGAGGGCGGTGATCGAATCGTTATTGCGGTTATATTGACGACCCTTGGTGATATAGGTGATGGCAGGCTGGAAGTAAAAGCCCGACCGGCCAAACGGTACTTCTACGATCACCCCGAGTTGGAATCCGCTCTGCGAACGGAGGTATTTCTTAACCGAAGTATCCCATCCTGGTAAACTATTGGTCTCCAATATGTTAGAGGAATGCAGGCCACCCAGAATGCCTAACCTGACCTGGGCCCGGACGGCCCCGCTGCCGATGGCCAGAAGCCAAAGGAGGAGGAAGGTTCTCATAACAGCGGAAAGGGCGTAGCGGCCGGAATTCATGGAATTGGAATCTATCCGGCTATAACGTCCGCACCGGGGGGATTATTTCCTTCAGATCTCAAACTTTATCCCCTGCGCCAGTGGCAGCTGGTGCGAATAATTGATCGTATTTGTCTGCCGCCGCATATACGACTTCCAGGCATCGCTCCCGCTCTCCCTGCCGCCCCCTGTCTCCTTCTCACCGCCGAACGCGCCGCCAATCTCCGCCCCCGAGGTGCCGATATTAACGTTCGCGATCCCGCAGTCGCTGCCGGCCGCCGAAAGAAACTGCTCCGCTTCCCGCAGATTCAAGGTCATAATAGAGGAAGACAACCCTTGCGGAACGTTATTCTGGATGCCGATAGCGTCATCGATCGTTGTATATCGCAAGAGATACAGGATCGGGGCAAACGTCTCTTCCTGGACGATCGGGTACCCCGGCTGCGCCTCAGCGATCGCCGGCGCCACATAACATCCGCTTTCGAAGCCATCTCCCTGCAGCACCTTCCCGTCGATAAGGAATCGGCACCCTTGCTTTTTCCCCGTCTCGATCGCCTTCGAATAAGCAGCCACCGCATCCTTGTCGATCAACGGCCCCACATGGTTCTTCTCCTGCAAGGGATCGCCGATCCGCAGCTGGCGGTAGGCCGCGACCAGCTTATCCTTGACTTTTTCATAGATCTCATCATGGATGATCAGCCGCCGCGTCGTCGTGCAGCGCTGCCCCGCGGTTCCGACCGCGCCGAACACTGCGCCGGGAATAGCGATATCGAGATCGGCCTCTTTCGAAATGATGATCGCATTGTTACCTCCCAGCTCCAGCAACGCCCGGCCCAGCCGCGCTGCCATCGCCTGGCCGATCGCCTTGCCCATGCGCGTACTGCCGGTCGCGGAGATCATCGGGATGCGGTGATCCGCCGTCATCCACTCACCCACCTCCCGTGCGCCGGTGATCAGACAGCAAACCCCTTCGGGGACCTGGTTTGCCGCAAAGACCTCCGCAACGATCTGCTGGCAGGCCAGCGCGCAAAGCGGCGTTTTTTCAGACGGCTTCCAGATACAGGTATCCCCGCAAACCCAGGCGATCATGCTGTTCCAGCTCCAGACGGCCACGGGGAAATTGAAGGCTGAAATGATCCCGACCACTCCCAGCGGATGCCATTGCTCATACATCCGGTGCCCCGGCCGCTCGCTGTGCATCGTCAGCCCATGGAGCTGACGCGACAACCCCACGGCAAAATCACAGATATCGATCATTTCCTGGACTTCGCCATATCCCTCCTGGAGGCTTTTGCCCATTTCATAGGAGACCAGCCGTCCCAATGCTTCCTTCTTTCCCCGCAGCGCCTCGCCAAGCTGCCGGACTACCTCACCCCGCCGCGGCGCAGGCCAGGTCCGCCACACGGTAAATGCCTCCTGCGCGGTCGATACCACCTTATCATAGGCCGCCTTGTCGGTCACCGTCAATTGCGCAATCCGCTTGCCGTCGACAGGGGAAAATGATTCCAACGTCTGGCCTTGCGATTCTATCCACTTTGTCCCGGTAGACGTGCCGGGATTCTGTCCATTTATTTTTAATTCTTCCAGGAATATCATAAAAAAAGCTTGCGATTGAATAATCGCAAGCAATTTAGGAAAAAACTAACCACTAACCAGTGGCCTCAACCTTAACTTAAAATCTACTATGAAAAAACTGGTCCTTGCCGGCATCTACCTTACCGGCATAAATCAATACGTAAAATAGCTTTTTCAGGTTGCCTTCGACCGGGGTCCGCTCAGGCATCGGGGCTGCCGGTCAATAGCCGGTTAATAGCCGGTCAATTCAGCTTGTTTTCCATGGCCGCGAAGAAGCTGTCGCTGTAGCTAACGCCAATGGGTATTTCCTTATCTCCGATCTTAATCTTGCTTTTACTGATATGCTCGATCTTGCTGATAGGTACGATATAGGAACGGTGGGCCCGGATGAACTCCCGGGCGGGCAGCTTTTGCGCGATGGTCTTCAGCGTCATCAGTGTGAGGATGGACTTCCCCGGCAAATAGATCTT
>DASZJO010000143.1:0-9552 GCA_035948015.1 Puia sp. | reverse complement strand
AATCCTGTTTGCGATCGTCTGGGGCCTGATTATCTTCAATTTTGACCGCTTTCTGGTCTCCACGATGCGCAAGTACGGCGTCTCGCGGCGCAAACAACTCTGGATGGCCGCCCCCCGCATCGCGCTGGCGCTGCTGATCGGGTTCACCATTGCGCGGCCGCTTGAATTGAAAATATTCGAAAAAGAGATCGACGTCCAGATAGTGGCCAACCGGCATCAAAAGATGCTGCTCAACGACAGCCTTCTGCAAGCGGAGAACAGGGCCACTCTCTTCGCCGCTACTGCCGAACGCGACCGGCTCATCACCCGGCAGCTTGCCCTTCAGGACACCCTCCACCGTCTCCAGCAGGCATACATAGAAGAAGCCGACGGCACGGGCGGTTCGGGGCGACGGGGTATCGATAAACTTACGCGGCTTAAGCAGGGAGCCTTCACCAACGCGCTTCAGCAAGCCACCCCCGAGCTTTTTCAATTGCAACAGCAGATCGCCTACCAGGACAGCCTCATCCGTCAGGCTAACGCCACCCGCGAAATTCGCCGGCAGCAATACGAAGCGCAGGTTAGCTCCGATGTAGGCTTTTTGGAAAAGAACAAGGCGCTCTCCGACCTTTCCTCCCATGAACCAAGCGTCTGGTGGGCCATGCTGCTGATCTCTTTGCTGATTATCCTTATTGAGACCGGCCCGATCCTCTCCAAGCTGATCATGAATACAGGGCCATACGATCTGGCGCTCGCCAATCTGGAATTGAAGCAAATGGCCGCAGCGGAAGAAGATATGCGGCAAGATCGCGAACTGGTCGTCGAACGCCAAAAGGCGATCCGCGGTCAGCAAAAAGCCAGGACGGACGAGCTGCTTTTCCAATTGACGGCCCTGCAAAAGAAGCATATCCAGGAAGAACTGGATCAGTGGGAGCGGGGAGAGGACAAAATCCCCCAACGGCCGCCGCTCGAAGAGGTCACCCGCCGCATCCGCCAGCGGTACCACTTCCGGGAAGACGATGTGATCTGACCTTGGGCGCCGGAGCTTTAGCGAAGGCGTCCTTTAACCCTCCCTGCTGGCCTCCCCGTTAATATAGTTCTCCGCCAGGGCGGTGAGCAGATCATCTGTCTCTTTCTCTTCCATTAACGAAATCTCCAGGATCTCGTCGATATCGTCGAAATCGAGCGTTCGGGCATGCTGCGCCAGACTGCCATAACTCGTGATCTCGTAGTGTTCCAGCTTCTGGGCGGCAGCGATCAGCCCGGCATCCCGGGTCGCCGACTGCGCCGATGTCCCGGCGATGACCTTCTCTGCTTCCCGCGAGATCCCGAGGATCGCTTCCGAAGTTCTGGCCTCCGGCCGATGCCCCGTCTTTTGGAAGATAGTTTCCAGCCGCCCGATCTGTTCGCGGGTGTCGTCGAGATGGCTGGAGAGGACGTTTTTTAGCTTTTGCGATGTCGCGGCGTGTTTCAACAGCGGCAGCACATGCAGTTGGCATCGCTCGACGCCGTACAGATCTTTCAACTCGTCCAGGAATAATTCTTCCAGCCGGGATGGCTGCTTATCGATCGTTTTTTCCATATAGCGCATTTTGATAGGTAGGACAAACCCTTTGCCAGCCTTCACCGCCAATCTGCGGCGCCTTTCGTGCCCCTCATGCCCCCATGGCCCGGTTTTTTAGACTATGTAAGAAATACGCTTTTATGGAGAGCTTAGCTACCGAAACCGTCACGGTCCGCCTCCCCGACGGCTGGGAAGATTATAGAATGGAAGAGAAAGACCACGGAGACCTGGTCGTGTACGACATCTTCCGCCAGGACAGATACCTGCTTACTATGGCCGGTGATGGCAGTATCCTCTTTATGAATTTCGATGCGGAAGAAAAAGACAAGGAAATCTTTAAGCTATCTCATCTCAATGTCTTTATAGAAAAAATGAAAGCCCACGCATAGTCGGATAGGGATTTTTCACCCCTCGTCACGGGATTTTTTTCCACATTAAATCCCCATTCGGGTGTTACTATTCCTGGTGCATCGGGCGATATCTACCAGCCCATTGGAAATATTTGCCCTTTGGAAATATTTAAAGGGTGTCGTGTTTTTTTACCCGGTGCAGCCCGCAAAAAGGTGGTTTGGCAGCGAGCGCATTCAATTGCCGGATTGTCTTTTCATCCGGTCGCGGAGGCGACGTAATCAGCTTGATCATCCCCGGCTTTTGCGGGCGGGGCCTCGTGATCAGTGTTGCTTCGGGAACAATAGCGGGCCAGCCTGTAAGGGATTGTGCTCTCATTAGAATATTTTTTGACGTGAAATTGGATCGATTTGGGGTATCGCGTTTGCATATATTCAAAAAGGATACCATGGGCTAACCGTAATATATTTTCCTCGGCTCTTCGGCACGACAGGGGTAGTTATAACATTCCGCTAACTAAAAAATGCCGGAAATTGCAAACTTTGATTAACATTACAACTAAACTTGTTTCACCATCAGTGCTTGATGAAGCATATCCTGATACGATCCCTGGTCATCTTCGGCTGCAGCTGCCTGCATTTCTGTGCTGCAGCTCAGGTCAAGGATACCACAGGCCGATTCGAAAGATGGAGCAACAACAACAATATTTTCCAGTTCTTCCGCAATGCCATTACAAAAGGCCGGTCCGATTCGGCGACGGTCGCGACCGCACTGAATACAAAAAGTGAAACCCCTTTTAAGCCCTATGAAGGCAGGATCATCCGGCATATTTTTCTTCGGGGGTATGGGTTCGAACAGACGTTCACGGACACTTCCAAACGACTCGAATATTTTGGAACTCAACTGCTGAACCACCTGCACCGTAAGACCCATGACTGGGTGATCCGGGATAATTTGTTCATAAAGGAGGGCATGCCCGTCAACGCTTTTAAGCTGGCCGACAACGAGCGGCTTATCCGGTCATTGAATTTTATCCAGGATGCCCGGATCCTCGTCGCGCCGCTGCCTGAAAATGATGACTCGGTCGACCTCGTCGTGATCGTCAAAGACCTTTTCACCATCACCGGCGCCCTTGGGGAACTAAATGCGATGCCCCCCGGCATCCGAAGCAATATCAGCGAGGCGAATTTCCTCGGTATGGGCCAGCGGGTCCAGGTGGGCGCGAATTTCGAACAAAACCGATCGCCCAATTTCGGCCCGCAGCTGCTGTATAGTTTTTCCAACATCGCAGGTTCCTTTGTCAATGCGACAGCCTCATATACGGAGATCAATTCGGACCTTTATCCCGGCCAGCCCGACGAGAGAGCCTGGTTCATCCGCCTCGACCGGCCACTTTATTCCCCATACGCCCACCTCGCGGGCGGGTTTATGATCGGCCAGTTCCAGGACTTCAACGTCTACAATTTTGCCGACAGCATCTTCTTTAAATACAAATATCACACGCAAGACGGCTGGATCGGCTGGAACCTCGGATCGGACCGGTTCCTGAGCAATACTTCCGTCCGCGACCGCCGATTCCTGGCGTTTCGCTATTTCCGCAACGACTTCGATACGGTGCCCAAACAGGTAGGGAATACCTTCAATTTCCGCTTCAACGACAAGGAGGCAGCTTTGACCAGCTTTACCTTTTTCCGCCAGGACTTTTATAAGACCAACTATATATATGGCTTCGGGACGACAGAAGACTTGCCCGTCGGGTATAATATTGCGGTAACCGGCGGCTGGTATCGCCAGCTCTCTCTCAACCGCCTCTACACGGGCGTCGACGCCAACGGCTATGTGACTACCCAACGGGGGGCTTTTTTCCAGTTCTTTCTGCGTTCGGGGGTATTTATGTACCGGGGGCAGGGTCAGGATGCCAGTGTGCTGGTGGGCACCAGCTACTATAGCCCGCTCTTCCTTTTTCCGCGATTGAAGATCAGGCAATATATCAATTTCAGCTATACCCGGCAATTCAACCGGATCGGGATCGACCCGCTGACCATCGACAATGTCTTTGGCCTACGTTATTTCACCGGCGACTCCACCTACGGCGATCAGCGGGTGACCCTGCACTCGGAAACGACGTTCTTTACAAACTATAAATTACTGGGTTTTAAATTCGCCCCGTTCGTCTTCGGGGACCTCTCTTTGCTGAGACCACAGGATCAACCCATATACAAATCCAACCTCTATGACGGTCTGGGCGCCGGTATCCGCGCCAGGAACGAAAACCTCGTCTTCAATACCATCGAGCTGAGGATGGTGTATTTTCCACAGCACACGCTGCAAAACAACTCCTTCAAGCTTATCTTCACCACCGGCCTCCAATTCCGGTTCAACAACACCTATGTCCGGCAACCCGATGTCGTTCTCTTAAATTCGGACGGCCTTAACAGCATCTACTAGCTCCCGCCGCCTCCGCCGCCAGAACCGCCGCCAGGGCCGCCCCCGCCGGGAGCGCCGCCACCCTGTATTTGATTCTGCATATTCTCCTGCTCCGCTTTATTATTCTTACGCTTCAGCAACGACATGTCGAATTTCCCGAAGCGCCAGTTGAACTGCAGCCGGAAGAACTGCGGGTCACGCCGCCGGATGGCTTCCTGCGTAAATGTCCCGGAGATCGTATACACATCGTTCACCCGCGTTCGCAAGATATCGCTGCAGGACAGCGTGAGCGAGGCCGCCTTGTTCTTAAGGAACTCATACCGGATGGACGCATCCATGCCGCCGGTGGGCCGGCTATACCCCTGGGAGTTGCCGCTGACCGTACCGCCATAGCCGCGACCGCCGCCGCCGCCATTACTCGCACTTCCTCCCGGCGGCAGCTGCGTTTTGGACGTAAAATCGCCGCTGACCTGAAGAGTGAAATGGTTGTTCAGCTTGAAGCTGTTGAGCAGCTTGGCAAAAACGCTGTAGATCTGGCCGATCGGCGGGACCGCAAAAATCCCCGTGTCCACCGTATTGATCTTCGATGTATAGATATTCAGGTTGGTCGTCAGGTCCCACCATTTGGTGACCGCATTCCGCCCGATCAGTTCCAGCCCGCCGACAAAACCGGATTTGGCATTGATATAGGAGTTGATGATGACCGGATTGTGGGTCACCGGATTGGTGCCGGTATCGGCCGCGCGGGTGATCAGGTCGGTCGTTCGCTTATAATACACTGAAGCCAGGAAGGTATTTGTGGCCCGGTAGTTCAGCTGATAAGAGATCTCGAACGAATTCGTGAATTGCGGTAACAGTGCAGGATTGCCCCGGCTTAGGTTCAGCGAATCGGAATAATCCGTGAAAGGGAAAAGCTGCTGGAAGCTGGGCCGGTCGATCCGGCGCGTATAGCTGGCCGAAAAATTCTGGTTGTCGTTCAGCTTCTGCGTCAGGAAGACGCTCGGGAACAAGCTCAGCGGGAAATGGCTCGTAAACGTGCCCACGGTATCATACTGGTTGCCGTGGGGATCAACATTCGTGTAATTCTCGTGGCCGTTATAGGAATAACTTTCCCCGCGCAACCCCAGCTGATAGGTGAAGTTCTTGATCACATTTCCATAAGTAACATACCCGGCGGTCACCTGGTCCTGGTATTTGAAAGCGGAGGACAGTAACTGCTCCACTATGAATTTGTCGTTGGCGCCAAGCGTGTCGAGGTCGGTCAGGCTATAGATGTTGCGGATCGCCACCCGGGCACCCGCTTCTAATTTCGATTTTTCGGAAAAGGGCAGGACATAGTCGGCCTGCGCGGTAAAGAATTTATTCGTGCCGTTGATCGTCTGCTGCTGGTCATAGATCGAGGTCAGCGGGCCGCCTTTGACGTTATAGATATTGGACCCGATGAGATTTGTGTTGTTATTGGTTCCCTGGCTGTAGTTGACGTCCGCATCCAGCTCCTCTCCCGACTTCGGGAACGTATGCTTGAACGAAAGCATGCCGCCATGGTTGTTGAAAAGCGAGTTGGTTTGCGATAACCGGTGCGTATAGGAATAGGTGGTGCCTGTCAGATCCAAGGTATCGACATCGATATCACTGGTTGTGAAGGGTTGGAAAGTGCCGTGAACGATATTGCCCGACAGCGAAATGGTGTTCCGGTTATCGACCAGGTAGTCGATCCCACCGCGGCCAAACGCAAAATATCCCAGGTTTACATTATTGTCGGCCTCCACAAGACTGTCGTTGGGTTTACCGCCCGGCTGGTTGAACGTATACCGGTTAGTCGTACCCGGAGAGATCGATTTACGCTGGTTGTAGTTGCCGGCCAGGAAGAAATTGATCTTTCCTTCCTTCACGTTGATATCGCCGCCGGTATTGAATTTGCCGCGTTGATCGATCCCTGCGCGCAGGTTCCCGTTATATCCCGCCTTACGGTTCTTCTTCAGCACGATATTCAGGATGCCGGCAGTGCCTCCGCTGGCGTCATATTTCGCGCCGGGATTCGTGATGATCTCCACGCTCTGGATCGCGTCGGCCGGGATTTGGTCCAGAGTCAGCGTCGTAGGCCGCCCATCCACAAAGATCGTCGGCGGACTGTTGCGCAGCGTCACATTTCCGTCGATATCTACCGCCACCGAAGGGACATTGCGCATCACGTCGACACCGCTTCCGCCCGCGGCGGAAATATCCTTCTCCACGTTGTAAACTTTCCGGTCCACGCCCATAGTGATCAGTGGCTTGCTGGCCGTAACCACCGCGGCATCCATCGTCTGCGCCTCTTCACTCATCTTGATATTCCCGAGGTCCTTGTCAACAGCATTAAGCGCCTGCATCGCCCGGTCGGCCTGCTGCGCAGCAGCGGCATCGTCACCGCCACCTCCCGGAGCGCCGCCACCCGGTGCCCCTCCGCCACCCGGGCGTAGCCCCTTGAGATCGAACGCGACCTTCTGATCATAAGTCTTATAGCCGATCGCCGTGATCTTCAACCTGAAATTCCCCAAAATAGGAAGATTCTCCAGGCTGAACTCCCCCCGGCGGTCCGTGATCATCCCGGCAATCACGGTATCCTTCTGTCCATGCGCGGCCTGGCTGTATTTGGATAGGATCAGCTGGACGGAAGCCCCATCCAACCCTTTATTTGTCTTCGTATCCACCACCTTTCCATAGAAATGCCCGATCGACGGCACTGTGCCCCCTCTTCGCGCACCCCCTCCGCCGCCCATCGACGGCATCTGAGCATAGCCAGTCAGTGATAAAGCCAGGACCAGTAACAACAGCCAAGTTTTTCTCATGAGATTTAACTATTCAATTGTCTGCAAAAATCCGCCTAAAAGGTCTAGGAAAACAACCAATCTGTACAAACGGCATAATACCAATGCGGAAGGGGCAATGCTACTTCATAAGCAGCGTGATGAGAATCTGCAGCAATCCTATCAGGAATCCGAGCGCAGCGCCGATCACTTCGACGAACCGGAACTCTTTGGTGAGGAATTCATTTAGCATGGCCTCCAGCCGGTCATTCGAGAACCCGGCGATCTTCCCGACCACGATCCGCTCGAGGTCGAGATCCTCGCGCAGATGCGACACATATTGGCTCAAAATGACGGGGAAAAGCTCTTCCAGTTCCCGCATAAAGACAGCCTTCAACTGCGCGATCGTCTTCTCCCCGATGAACATCGAGATCATTGGCATCGCCTCCTTCAATTTGCTGCGCAGGAAATGATCGATATGCTCTTCCACCGCCGGCAGTATACGCTGCACATTCTGCGGATCGGTAATGGTCTTTTCGATGTCCCCGAAGGACAACAACTGCTGTCCCACGATCCGCCCCAGGCTCTCCGCGATCTGCTGCTGCTTTTTAGGAAAGACGCCCTGCAGCGTGAAGCCGAGGATCCGGCGCGGATTTCGGGGATGAAAGAGGAGTTTGAGAGCCATCCAGATCGTCAACCAGTGGATAAAAGCAGAGATGAAAGGGATCGTATACAGCCACCACGTCATTTTTGTCATAGGCCGCAAAGGTAACGGCTGCGGACGAATCGGACGAAGTCCGGTTCCTGTCAAATTGTTTTTGCAAAAAAATCAATTTTTCTTAGTTTTGCGCTTCGGTAAGCTGAAACGGTGGTTGTAGCTCAGTTGGTTAGAGCATCAGATTGTGGTTCTGAGGGTCGTGGGTTCGAACCCCATCATCCACCCCGCCGATAGCTTCGGTCACATGGTGAAAATCATCCGGGATCGGAGCTTTTTTTATGTCCCCCGACCCGTTGCCCGCTCATGTAATTTCTGGCAAAACGGTTGTTAATATTGGCGTTGCCCGACAACATCCCATCCCAATAATCGTTATTTTTGGCAGGTTATGCTTAATTTATTGAAGTATATGATTAAACTGAGAAATTTGCCGGTGATCCTGCTGATCCTGGGCGGCGGGGTCTTCGTGGCATTCCGCACTTTTGGCATTGGCGGCAACCCGCCTTCCAAAGACGAGACGATCCTGCACAACGTAGGCGAATACCTGGAAGAGCTTCACTATAGCCCCAAACCCATCAATGACAGCTTTTCGCTGGAGGTATTTACCAAATACCTGGCGGAAGTCGACGCTGAAAAAAATATTTTCTTTCAATCCGACGTCGACGAGCTGAAGAGCAAATACGGAAGGGAGATCGACGACGAGATCCTCGGCAAGCCAATCGTCTTTGTCCCGGCCGTCAACGTCATCTATAAAAAACGGCTCGCGGAAACCGAACTGATCTATAAGAGCATCCTGGCCAAACCCTTCGACTTCACGCAGGACGAAGTTTACAATCAGAACTTCGACAAGTTGCCTTTCCCAAAGACTGAAGCAGACCGCAAAGAGGCCTGGCGCAAACAACTCAAATACCTGACCCTGGAACGCTACTCCGACATGCTGGATAACCAGGAGTCCAACAAAAATACAAAAGGCTATGTCGTCCGCACGGACATGCAGATCGAGAAGGATGCCCGCGATAAAACCCTTAAGGTGATGGACCGCCTCTACGAGCGGCTGAAGGTCAAGATGTCCGATGACGACCGCTTCAATATGTTCGTCGAGACCATCGTCCAGACGATGGACCCGCATACGGACTTTTTCCCGCCGGCAGAGAAACGTTACTTCGACGAGCAGATGTCCGGGCGCTTCTTCGGCATCGGCGCGTCCCTGAAAGAGGAAGACGGCAATATCAAGATCACCACCCTGGTGGCTGGCAGCCCTGCCTGGAAATCAGGAAAGGTAAGCGTTAACGACGTCATCATGAAAGTCGCCGAAGGCAACGCCGAACCTATCGACCTGACCGGCTATAGTGTCGAGGACGCCATCAAAATCATCCGCGGCAGCAAAGGCACTGAGGTCCGCCTCTGGCTCAAAAAAACTGACGGCACCACGCGTGTCGTCCCCCTGATCCGCGAAGAGATCGTACAGGACGAGCTGACCTTTGCCCGCAGCGCCATCGTCAGTTCTGCAAAAGGCAAGATCGGCTATATCTATCTCCCCGAATTCTACGCCGATTTCGACAACCCCAAGGGGAACCGCTGCTCGATCGACGTTGCTAAAGAAGTCATAAAGCTGAAAGCCGAAAAGGTTGACGGCATCGTCCTTGACCTCCGCAACAACGGAGGCGGCTCGCTTTCCGATGTCGTTCAAATGGCCGGCCTGTTTGTGGAACAGGGTCCCATCGTTCAGGTGC
>DASZJO010000142.1:0-16795 GCA_035948015.1 Puia sp. | reverse complement strand
AATGGGGTCGACGGGGCTGACGCCATTGGGAATATAGGATATCCGTGTGGCGGGGATGGCTTTTTCGTAGCGCGGGAGCAAGGATTTCGATACTACGGTCAGGTGGTTGGACAGGTGGACCTGGAACCATTCGTTGAGCTTGAAGTACGGCTTCAGCGCAGAGCTCCATTTTTGGTGGTTGAATGGCTGGCCGTGACTGGTGGCGACGGTCTTATAGCGAAGGCGGAGGAGCAGGAGGATGAAGGCGCCGTCCATGTGGTGGAGGTGGATGGCGTCGTAGCGGCGGAGAAATACAGCGTGGAGAGCGGATGCGATATAATAGTAAAATACGTTAAGTTTTTTGATCGGGAATTTCTTAAAAACGATCTGGTGTGCACCTTTGTAGGAACCCTTATGGTGGGTGTGGGAAGCGGTGGCATAGACGGTGAAGTCGTAATCTTTTGACAGTTGTTCGATGATATTGTCGCCGACGTTGGCAGCGCCGCCGAATGGGGGGAGACCCTTTAAGCCTATTATTGCAATGCGTTTCTTAGCCATGGGCATAATTTAAGGTGAGCGGGTCGGGGGAGGGGTGTTGTTGTTGGTACAGGGTCACATATTCCGCCAGCACTTTCCTCCACGAAAAATTGTCGATGGTGGATTGGCGGATAAGGTTGGAGTTTATGGGCTTGATATTTTCCAGGGAATGGTTGGGAAGCGTGTCGATAAAGATACCGGTCTTTTCGGTCAGGTAGTCGGTAATGCCGGGGATGCGGTTGGCGAGGATGGTCTTGCCCATCGAAAGGGCTTCGAGCACCGAGTTGTTGGCGGTCGCGAATTGAAGGGGGCGGATCATCAGGTCAGCGCCGGCGTAAAGATCGCGCAGCGCTTCGTCGGAGATATTATAAAGATAGCGGGTGTTAGGAAAGGGTTCGAGTTGGGTCTTCAGGCCGACGATAATGAAGGGGCGATCCGGGTTGGAGCGGATGAAGTTTTTTAGCAGGTTTCTGTCAAGACCGTGAGCGCCGACGCAGAGCACGTATTTGTGGCCCGCGGGTGATGCAAGGGCTTCGGCGGGCGATGCCAGGTTGGGGTCCCAGAAGTCGGTGTCAACGCCGTGGGGGATGAAGCGGGCTTTGGATTGAAAGCGAGTCGGGATGCCGGCGAGGAGGTTGGAGGAAACGCACGCGATATTTGTCGAGTTCCGCAGAGCCCGGCGCTGAAGGATGTTGTATTTGAGGAAAATGAAAATGCGCTGTTTCAGTTCCGGGTAACGCACGACGCCGGGGAGGACGTGAAAGGTCGTGGTAAAGTGCTCCGGGGGCAGAGCGAAGGTACAATCTTCGTACAGGGAGTGGACGGCATCAAAAGCCGCGGCAAGGGTGGCGCCTTTGCGGGAGATAGCGATCCTTTTCCTGAACAGGAAATCGCGCCGGCCGCTCCTGACCGTAATGACACGGATCGGCCCGTCCATATAGTCCTGCTCTTTTTCGGCCCAGGTAATCAGGGTGACGTCGTTTTCTACCGCGGCGAATTGCACGAGGCGCTGAAATCCGCTATGCAGCGAATGGTGGGAGTTGTTAGACCAGTGGTGCGACAGGTAGAGGAGTTTCATCGTTTCGGTTTCAGTTTTACAACGGCAAAATTTTTCAGGACGCCGGCCATACGCATCAAGGCAATTAAGAAGCCCGTGATGGCCCCCCGATGTTTGACGGCATAATACCGGGTCTTATACCAGGAGTTGATCGAGTATTTGTTGCGAAAGCTGCGAAGCAGGCTGCCGAGAGAGGGGTTATTATATACAGCGCCTGCGGAGGTCTGCCGGACGTTCTCGTAGACCCGGGCGTTGTAAGAGATCATTACAGGGATGCCGCTACAGGAGGCGGTATAGGTGAAATCGGTTTCCGAACTGTATTGGACGAGTCGTTCGTCATAGAGGCCGAAGCGGTCAAAGACGGCGATAGGGTAGAGGATCCCGCGACCGGAGAGGACGATGGAGGGGCGGATGCCTGAGAGGTTGTCTTCGTCTACCGGAGAGAATTTGGGTAAATAATTATATTCCTTCAGGGTGCGGGTCACTTTCGATACGCCGGAGAATGTTATAAGGCGGGGTGTCGTGGCGCTGAGGGAGACGGAGCCGATGACCGAGTCGGGGCCGGCGGCCAGATGATCGGCGACGATGGTGTTGATATAATCGGGATCGAAGGTCAGGTCGTCGTTGAGGGTCAGGATGTAGTTGCAGTTTAATTCCCGGGCTTTCTTTATCCCTTCGTTGATCGATCGGGTATACCACCAGTTACCGTCGCCGCGGACGATGGCGGCGGAGGGGAATTCGGCTGAGAGCAATTCGAGGGTCCCGTCGGTGGAGCCGTCTACGACGACGATAGGGGCAATGGTGACAGAGGGGGTGCCGGGAATAGAGGTGATACCGCGGACGCCGGCGCGCTGTTCTTGCAGGCAAGTGAGGATTTTCCGCAGACTGTCTTTTCTGTTGAAGGTGGGAATGACGGCGCCTATGTTGATGCACAGGTTATTCATACTTAAGGGTGTTCTTGCCCAATTGCATTTTTCGTGAGCGGAGCAAAATTGGCTTGTTGTCGGGTACCATGGTTATGCCACCGTAAAGCGCCAGGGAGATAAAAAAGGCTTTAAAGAAATAGTCCTCCGAGAAGCCGATGATGAAGACCAGGATAAGGAGCAGCCAGGCGTTGGTCCGGCTTTTCAGGAGCAGGTAGAAGCTACGCCAGTTCATATATAAGAAAAAGAAAAAGAAGAAAATACCATAGGTGGCCAGCAGGACACCGATCCCATTGTTACGGTGGATCTCCCGCAGGTCGGCGTTGTAGAAATTTTTGCCGAAATGCATTTCCACGTTTCTACCGGTACCGACCAAGGGGTGTTCCTGCAGGGATCGAATATCGGCGTTGAGGCTACTGAAACGGCTTTCGCCGGTCTTCCGGCTGCCGCTTTTGGCGATCTGCTGGTCGATCTTGCTACTCAGAAAGTCGAGACGGGTAAATGCAAGAAATCCGATTGTCGCGACGAATATCAGCAGGAAAAACGAGATGAGAGGCCGGCGGATGATGAAATTCTTCAAATATGCGACGATGACAAAGAAAAGGGCGAGATAGGTGGTGGTTGACAGGGTGGTGAGAATCGTGACCATGAAGACGATGCTCATCTTTGAGGTCAGCTTTTCTTTCCGGTAGAACAGGTTGATAAAGAGGGCGAGACAGAGGAAGCCGCCGTGTGTGCCCGGCTCCCAGTAGAAGCCCGAGTTACGGTTAAAGGTGATCTGGCCGAGATTAAAGATAATCATATTGTAAGGGGCTTCATAGAGCGTACCGGTTTCGGCGCGGTGGAAGGGGCACTGGGTATATTTGGCGACATGGTCGATGAGGAAGTGGGCAAGCGGTTTGATCAGGACGCAGGGTATGTAGAAAAAGAGGCTGATGACGGCAAAGACGTAGACGAATCGGACGAACATATCGAAGAAGCGATGGCCGAGGATGCGGATAGAGAGGACGGCGAAGGCGATGCGGAGGTATTCGCCGAGGAATGTTTTGATCGGAAGGACGTGGTAAACGAGGGTTTGGGAGGTTTGGAGGATGGTCAGGATGCCGAGGTATAGCCAGAAGTAGCTGTTCAGGCGGGTTTGGTCTTCTTGTTTCAAAAGCCAGCAGCCGAGCAGGATGATGAAAGAGATGCCCAGCATTTCGATGGATTCATAGAAGAAGGGGTTGGCCGTGTTACCGATGAGCAGGAACATAGTCAGCCAATCTATCCATTTGGGTTTGGTCCCGGCGAGGATGGCGGGTTTGGTCCCGGCGGGCATTGCGGGGGTGGTCATTGCGGGGGTGTGGGTGGAGGTATTAGCGGGCATGGGGGCGGGATTTGTTTTTACGCAAAAGTATGAAGAGCGCGTCGCGCCAGAACCAGGAGCGTTTTGTTGCAACGTGATGGCGGGCGGTTTGGGTTCCCGAGAACAGGTAACGGGGAATGAGCGGCCAGTGGATGTCTTTGGTGGAAAGGATGATCTCTTCGAGGGTCCAGGTATCGCCGAGTTTATCGGCCAGCAAGGCAAAGGTAGTTTGTTCGGAAAATGGTTCATTGAAGATGCGCATGAATTGCATCAGTTCTTCAAAATCGGGATAGTGATCGTAAACGGAGCCAGAGAGGTAAATGACGCCGCAATTGATGGCCGGTTTTTCCAGCAGGTCCTCGCGGTTCAGGTAGCGGATGGCCGGCAGGTGATAGCAGTGCATATTGTCGCGGGAGATACGCATGATGCAGCCGTCCGGCGAGGGTCCCTCCTTCGCTGAAGCTTCGGCGGGCAAAGGCAGCCGGGGCTCGGCAAACCAAAGTACGTCGGTATCGCAGTAGAAAACGGGTTTTTGCTCGGCTTCGGCCAGTACGGAGAGCAGCTTGCGGGCATAGGGGTTGACGCGCGCGAAGTCGATGATGGCCTGGCGGCCTTTTGTGTGATGCCATGCGGCGCAGTCTTCCCAGGATTTGATCTCGTAGGGGTATGGCCAGAATTGCAGAGCGGATTGCAGGACTTCTTTTGGGGTGCCGTCGGAGATCAGGGTCAGGATGGGAATGCTGTTCCAGTTATAGTATATTGAAAGCAACACGGCTTTAAGCATGGGGGCGCCGCGGTAACCGCAGAAGAGGATAAGGTTGGTTGCGGACGTCGGTTTATCGGCGGACAGTTTTCGGGGAAAGCCAAGGGTAAAGGCGAACCGGCAGGTGTGTCCCAGCAGATTATAGAATTTCTTGACGACGATCGAGGTGATGGTTATTTTACCCATATCCCGGTGGCTTTGCTGCTCATGATTTTGTTATATTGGATACGGTACAAGATGGTAACCGGCAGGCTGGTGCAGATCATGGCGAGGATGACGCCTTTGGGTCCGAGGTGGAGAATCTTACAAAAGAGCCAGGCGAATGGGACGGTCATGAAGATGGTATAGATGGCGGTGTAGAGCTGCAGCCTGATCTTTCCCGTGCCGTTAAGAAAGATATGTTGCGGAGCGGCTATTAAACTGATCAACGTGAAGACGCATAGGGTGATCTGCATATCGAGGGGCACGTGTACCTGGTGAACCCAGAGATGGATCAGGGGGCCGGCAAAGATGGTTTGGAGTATAACGCCGGCCATCAGCAGGTAAGTCACTTTCGTCATGCGGCGGATGGTATTGCGGACCCAGTCGAATTCCTGTCGCACGTATGCATCCGTGAAAGCCGACCAGTAGGTAGCGGTAATGATGCCGTTGATCAGCAGGGCGATGGTGAAATATTTGTAGGCAACCGTATACACGGTAACCATGGCGGGGCCGAACCAGCGGATCAGCATGATGTTGGCGCTCGAGTACATGACAATGAAGGCGATCTGGATGATAAAGAATTGTATGCCCAGACCAAAGAGTTCTTTGGAGTGACGGAATTGGATCGATTGGAAACTTGGGGCAATCGAGCGGTATTTCCAGCCAAGGAAGAGGACGTTGAAGACCAGCAGGACAAGCACGGGGGTTGCGCTGAAGACTACGGAGACGGTGAACAGGTCGCCGGATGAGGTGGTATGGGTGAGAATAAAGATGACGATCAATGACAGCAGGTTAGCAAGCGGAGTAATAAGATTACTCAATGCAGGCTCCTGGTGGGCGAAGAGGATATTGCCGATCAGGTTAAGGATGAACTGAAGGCAGAAAAAGGAGAATACGACCAACATCGTGCGTTGCAGGATGCCGGCGTAGTTTGGGGTAAGCCCGAGCAAGTGGGCCCAGTTCAGGAAAGGGCTGACGATCCAGAACAGTACCATCAGGGAAAGGAAGATGGCGGAAACCCAGGCATAGGAGGTGCTGACATAGACCTTGGCGAGCTTCGTATCTCCTTTAGCCAGCGCTTCCGAGAGCTTGTTGCGCAGACCGTTCCCCACACCTATATCGAAGAAGGAGAACCAGCCAACGATCTGTGCGATCGTCTGCCAGATGCCGTAGCTGGAGTTGTCCAGGTAGTTGATCGTCATCGGAACGAGCGCGAATTGGCACGCGATACTAAAACCCTTAATGAGAAAAGAGTAGATGATATTCTTGTTGGCCTTCGCGGTCCGGGCGTGGCCTCCGAGAAACTGGCTTTTTATTTTGGTCAGCGTAAGCATCCGGATCAGTCTTTGAAATAGAGGGCTTTCTTCAGCTTTTTACGGGTTGGCGGGGTGTCGTTGAGCACTGTGATCATGTTCTTCACCGTTTCTTCTTCTGCGGTCTGATTGATAAACGATAATTCCTTTATAGTGCTGTAGCCGATGCGCAGCACGAAGAGGTTGATGTCGGCGTAGTTGGCCATGATTCGGGCGTCGCTAAGGATGCTGATCGGGGGAGTGTCAACGATGATAAAGCCGAAGGCTGCGCGGGCCTCACGAACGAATTTTTCCATATTAGGGGTGTCCATCAGTTCGGATAGCGGGGTTTCCGGCTGGCTTCCGCGGATGAAGCTAAGCCCCGGGATTTCCGTGCTTGTCAGTAATTCACTGAAGGTAGCGGTGCCTTCGAGGTATTCGGTAAGGTCTTTCCGGGGCTGGGCGCCGACGAGCTCTTCGAGATGGGTATTATGTTTATCCGCCTGGATCAGCAGGGCCCTTTTGCTCCCGAGGGCAAGGAGGGAGGCCAGGTTTGCGGCGATAAAGGATTTGCCTTCGCCGGAGGTCGCGGAGTGTACGGCAATCATCGCGGTGTTGCCCTCTTTCATGAGAAGGCGGAGGTTGGTGCGGAGATTTCGGAAAGATTCAGTGATTTCCGAATGGGGGTGTTGGGTCACGGGCAGTTCCGTCTTCAGGCGGTTGTGCGGAATGAGGCCTGCAACGGAGAGGTGAAGGGCGGCGGTTGCTTCTTCAGGTTCGCGAAGTCGGTCGTTGGTATATTGTTTCAGCAGAACGATTCCCAGGGTAATGAGCATGCCCAGGATGACGCCGATGGCGGCGCTGATCACGGGTTTGAGCCCGATGGGGCCGGTGGTGGGGATGGTTGCAGGGTCAAGGATCTTGGCGTCGGGGTTATTGGAGGCCAGGGCGATGCCGGCTTCCGCCCGTTTTTGCAATAGAAAATTATACATCGTACTATTAACGTCGAAGCCTCTTTTGATATCCAGGAAGGAACGTTCGGTAGCGGGGATATTCGTCAGGCGGTCGTTGTTCTCTTTCTTCTGCAACTCGAGGCTTTGGATCTGGTCGCGGGTGGCGGCAAGATGGCTCCCGATATTGTTTTGGATCAGCTTTTGGGTAAGCGAGATGTCGTCGCCGACGGCGATCATTTTGGGGTTCTTCGGTTGAACGGAAAGAGAGAGGGCTGTGCGTTGGCTGTAGAGGGATGACAGCTTCTGCACGTTCGCGCTCAGGTCAGGGTCGGGATCGCCAAGCGGGGGCGCGACGAAGCTTTTCAAGCTATCGCCCTCATTAAGGTGGCGGTTGAGTCCGTTGTAATAGTCCATCTTCAATTTGAGCAGGTTCTCCTGTCGGTCCAGGTCTTCGACCTTTTGCAGGACCATCGCGCCTTCGGTGGTGAGGTCTACGACTTTGTTTCGTGTCCGGAAGTCGGTATAGCGGTCGCCCGAGGTGCGCAGGGAGTCGGCTACGCCGGAGATCTGGCTACGGATAAAATTGAGGGTATTGATGGCCGACTGATTTTTCTGGTCGAGGCCGAATTTCAGATAGGTATTCCCGAGCTCGTTCAGGTAGTCCACGTTGCGGAGGACGTTCTCGCCTTTCAGGTCAACGTTAAGAACGTCGGATTCCGGGGCCACGATCTTTACTTCCATGGCGCCCTGGTATTCGATCGCCAGGAAATTCAGGTCATTGAAGACGAGGACATATTGGGTGCCGTTGACGGGGACCGCGGGAGTAGCCGGATAGAGTGTGAAGCGGAACCAGTTGTTAATGAATGGCTGGCCGAAGTCAGCGGTGGTAGTGAAGCGGATGATCCGGTCGGTGTCAGCCACGCGGTCTTTGTGATCGCATTCCACGCGATATCGGGTGGCGGAAAGGGGCGTGATGAGGAGTTCGGCGTTTTTGAGGACTGAGTCGTCGGGAAAGCTCACTATGTATGGGTCTTCCTTGTAAATATCCCGTTTTCCGATAAAGGACTTCTTATACCAGCGGGTCCGCCAGTTCAGGTTTTGGAGCGTCTGAAGCTGCAGGCTATAGGCAGAGACGACGGTTTGTTCGTCCTGCACGTTGATCGGGCTTTCCTGGATCTCCAGGTTGTTGTCGAGGCTGCTATGGAAGGGGACCTGATGTGGCGAGTTGATCAGCAGGATCGTCATCGTGCTCCGATAGCTCCCCGGGAAGGCTTTGTGAAGGATAAAGGCAACACCAAAGCCCAGGCCGCCGGCGAGCAGGAACCAAAACCAGTTCCGGAGGATTGCGGGCAGGATCATTTTTTTATTAAAGCTTTTGCCGCTGTGAAAGCCCGGGTGTCGGGGTTGATTGTTAGGGTCCATGGGGTGTCAAAGTTTTAGGTAATTGAGCAGCAGCAGCAAGGCAGAAAGGGAGCCGACGATTATTCCCACGAACGGCAATTTTTGCTGCAGGCCTTTGTTCTTGCCCGGCTGGAGGATGACCACGTCATCCGGTTGCAGGTACCAGGCGGGGGATTGGATTGCCGATTTGCTGTTGAGGTTGAGGGAATAGGTTCTTGTCCCGCCGGTGGTAGGGCGCAGGACGAGCACATCGGCAAGTTTGGCGTAATCGGTAGTACCTTGTGCAAGGCTGATGGCGTCGAGGACGGTGATGTAGTTATTATAGTTATAATAAATTCCAGGCATTTTTACTTCGCCTAATACCGTTAGTTTATAGCTAAGCAGCCGGACCTTCACGGCTGCGTCTTTGAGGTATTGTCTGGAGATGGCGCGGATGGTGTCTTCCGCTTCGGCTGTGGTCAGGCCTGCTACGGGGATCTTCCCGAGCATGGGGAGCATGATATTTCCTTCGGAGTCGACGATGTTGCCGTTGACGGCTTTGGAGGTCGCGGCTTCGTAGGCCATAGCGAGCGGGACCCCATTGGAAGTGGGGTCCGTCATTTTGGAGAGGTCCTGGTCCGGGGTGGCTATTCCAACGTAGAGGTTATCTTTTGGCCGGATGTGATAGGTAGGGGCTGGTCGGGGTCCCGGGACGATCTGGTTGGGACTTAGGTCTTGCATGATCGTAAGCTTTTTTGCGGTTGTACACGAGGAGCAATAGAGTAGAAGCGAGCATGCAAAGGTCAGGAATGCGTGTCCATGGACGTTTTTCATGTTATAAAAATAGGTTATTTAGGGTCAGTACGGATTGATCTTTAGGGGGTTTACAATTTTTAAAAGGCATTTTTACGGGTTTTTTTCCCGATGAGTGTGAGGAGAATAATATAAAGATCGAGCCAAAAATTCCAATGTTCGATATACCACAGGTCATGAAGGGTCCTTCCCCAATATTGCAGTTTTGTTTCGGTGGGGCCGCGCCAGCCGTTGACTTGTGCCCAGCCCGTGATCCCCGGTTTAATGGTATGGCGCATCATATAGGCGCCCATTTTCTTTTGCAGGGTCTTATTGAGGTTGGGGCGGTGTGGTCTGGGGCCTACAATCGACATGTCGTTTGTCAGCACGTTGAGGAGTTGGGGCAGTTCGTCGATGCTATATTTTCTAAGAAACTTACCCAGTCGGGTGATGCGCGTGTCACCCTGAACGGTGGACAGCAACTTATCGTCGGGAGTAGGTTGAAAGTGCATGGTCCGGAACTTATAGATCGTGAAAGGGGCGCCGGTTACACCGAGGCGATTGGTCTTAAAGAATATAGGACCCTTACTGGTCAGCTTGATGGCAATGGCAATCAGCAGGCCGAAGGGCAGGAGAAGGAGCATGATCATCGAGGCGAAGCCGATATCGAAGGCTCGTTTGAGGAAGCGGTTGGCATAGGTGTCCAGGGGGAAGGTCCGCATCTGTAGCAAGGGGATATCGCCGAGGTTGCCGACCTTGAAATGGATCTCCTGGCTACCCGCGAAATTGGGAACGAGGTGGGTGCGGACGCCGTTCCGTTCTGCGACGGCTATCAGTGTCCTGATCTTTTCGACCTCCGTGAGCGGCAGCACGATAAAGGCGTCTTCGAAGTGGCGGCTGTCGAAGACCTTCTGGAAGTCGTTAACAGAACCGATCACGTTATGGTCCGGGTCTTTGGCGGGCAAATCGGCGAGCAGGCCGATTGGCTTGATACCGAGGTATTTATTGGTCAGGAAGTAATCTTGTAGCTGGGCGCCCAGTTTGTTGTCGCCGATAATAATGGTGGGTTTGAGATAGAGGTGGGTATTGAAGAAATAGCGGAAGAAGAACCAGGATGAAACACAGAATTTCAACAAAAAGAAGAGGGAGACGGTGGAGATGTACTGGTGTTTTGGGCAGGCGGAGGGGTCCGAGATCAGGAGGATCCCGGCGGTAAAGGCAAAATAATAAACGAAGCGCCGGATGAGCGACCGGGCCATTCTCGGGTAGTCCGACTTGAGGTCGCGCAGATTTTCGACAAAAATGGGACTAGTGATGACGTACCCGATGTTCAGGACGATCAAAAGATTCTTCAAGCATTCGGGGTCACCTTCGTCGAGAAATAGCCGAACGAGAAAAAACGAAGCGTTCAGGATAAAAAGGTCGACGGAAAGGATCAACAGATGGATCTCCCTGGGTCTCAAGCTCATTTGGAAACATTTAAAATTCAAATGTTCCTCCGGTCCAATTGGGATTGTAGGGGTATACTGAGAGCTTTTAACAGATAATGGAATAACGTTTGTAAATAAAACGAATGGCAAGCAGACCGTGGGTTTCTCTGATCAAGAAAGGATTTTAACTGATCTGGCAGGCAGCAGATGACAAGCGTGAGACTTCGATGGTACGAAATTAGCGATTAAATCCTACTACGGGCGATTTTTTTAGAAAATTTTAAGCACAACTTCTTAAAAAACGCATATGAAATCGATATATTCTTTTTTATCAATACTGATGCCAATTTTTTCGGGAATCTTTCCCGCCCGTGGAAATACCTATTATTTTTCTGGCGTGAACGGCGATGATTCGAGGTCACCGGCGCAGGCGCAGCAAGCGGCTACGCCCTGGCGAAGTCTTGCGAAGCTCGATCAGATATTCCCGCAATTGCAGCCCGGGGATTCGGTATTGTTCAAACGCGGCGAGGTGTATTACGGGTCCATCGTCGCCGGGGCTTCAGGTGCGGATGGCCGGCCGATCGTGTTGGCGGCTTACGGTCAGGGTTATGAGCCGATCATCAGCGGTTTCTCGCGGCTTACCGGGTGGAAGGCAGGCGGTACTAACGGTGTCTGGCAGGCGCCGTGTCAGGGTTGTGGCGTAAGGGTGAATATGGTAACGGTAGAGAATGTATCGGAGCCCATGGGGCGGTATCCGAACGACGGGTATTTAACGATACAGTCGCACAACGGGAACAGTTCGATCACTGATCCAGGTCTGTCGGCCGGCACGGACTGGACGGGCGCGGAGGTAGTGATCCGCAAGAACAGGTTCATTATCGACAGGAACACGATCCTGTCACAGCAAGGCGGCGTCCTGACTTACAAAGGCGGGTCGTTTTATCAGGCGACGGACAGGTTCGGGTATTTTATCCAGAACGATATCCGGACGCTGGACCGGCCTGGTGAATGGTATTATGACCCCAAAGCGCATACGATGAGTATCTTCTATGGCGCGGGTCCTGTTCCGCCGGATGTCATGGCGTCCAGTGTGGAAACGCTCCTGACCATACATGGTAAGCAGGACATAGTCATTACGGGGCTCACCTTCACCGGCAGTAATGGCAATGCGATCGATCTTGCGGATGCAGGGAACATTGTCATAACGTCATGCCGTATCTTCTTCTCGTCGCTGGATGCCGTGAATGTCGTCCGGTCGAATAACGTGATGCTGTCGCATTTGACTATCGATCATTCCGATAATAACGGGATCGATGTCAGCGGGCAGAATAATACGGTATCGGATTGTGCCGTGCAGCATTCGGGGGAAATTCCGGGGATGGGCAATCCTGAGCATTCCTATATCGGGATCAATATCGGTGGCCAGAACAATACGGTGCAGTATAATAAGGTGGACACGACCGGGTATGTGGGTATTTTTTTCCTCGGAGGCCCGCATCTGATCAAGAACAATACGATCAATTATTTTTGTTATGTGAAGGATGACGGGGGCGGGATATATACCTGGTCGGGGGATATTGATTCCGCGAAGGTCCGGAACGCGGGGGTGATAACGGGGAATATTATCCTGAATGGGGTGACTTCGCCCGATGGAACTGACAAAGCGCATGCGGCTATTGCCGATGGGATCTATCTGGATGAGAATTCGAGTGGTCTCGAGGTAAGCAATAATACGGTGGCGCATTGCACATCGGGTATCTTCATCCAGGATTCACATGAAGTCACCGTCAAGGGCAATACGGCATTTGACAATGACGCGCAGATCGAGATCCGGCATGCGCTTGACAAGGGTACGCTTCGGAACAATGATATTTCGGGCAATACGGCGGTGGCGGCGAAGAAAGGACAGGTGGTGCTGCTGGTCAGCGCGGGAGTTACGTCGGGTGTAGGGGGGGATGTGGCTTCCTTTGCGGGTGTGCATGACAACCACTATGCGCAGGCTGGGGGTGGGATATTTTACAGGGTGGTAACGCGGCAAAACAATCAGAGTGTCCAGGAAAAGGGGGCGTTGGGGGATTGGCAATCGAAATATGGAAAAGATCAGAATTCCGTGCAGTCGACGCCCTCCGGAGGGGTTCGTTTCGAATATAATGATTCCAAATCTGTAAAATCCGTACCTTTAGATGGGGCTTATAGGGATCCGGGTGGGAAAACATTTGAGGGACAGCTGAGTTTGGAGCCATATTCATCGAAAATACTGATCAAACAATAATATTACATTTTTTAATATTTGAACTCTTTAACGCGTAGGGCATTCTTAAGAAAGGCGGGGATTTGTGCCGGCGGGGTATATCCGGCGGCGGTCGGTGCGGGGGGAGCTTATTCGGCGATGATGGCGATGGGACTGTTACCGGCGGCCCCGGCTCATCCGTTCCGCCTGGAGGGGGATGGGAATGGTCAGGAGGTATTGATCCTTGGGGCAGGGTTGGCGGGAATGGCAGCGGCGTATGAGTTAGGGAAGCTGGGGTATCGGTGTACGATATTGGAGGCGCGGGAGCGGGCAGGGGGGCGGTGCTGGAGTATCAGAAAAGGATCGGCAGGTGAGGAGACGGGGTTTGGCCGGCATGTGGCCGGGTTCGATGATGCGCAGTATTTCAATGCAGGGCCGTCGCGGATCCCGCATCATCATGGGTTGACGCTGCATTATTGCAAGGAGCTTGGGGTGCCGATACAGGTGTATAATAATGTCAATGAGAATGCGTACTATTTCAGCGAAGGGAAGGGGCCGCTCTCCGGTAAGAAAATAAGGGTGCGGGAAGTGCATAATGATATGCGGGGATGGATGACGGAGCTATTGGCTAAGGGGCTGGACGGGGGTCGGCTGGATACGGGTATGAGCAGGGAGGACGTCTTGAAAGTTATTGAATATTTGCGGGCTGAAGGAGGTTTGGACATCGACAAGCTGTACAAAGCGTCTGCGCGACGTGGGTATAATGAAACGCCGGGTGCGGGGGAAATGGAGGGGAAGCTGGGCGATCCTCATTTGTTGGTCGATCTGTTGGATTCGGGGTTATTGGACCCTGATTTTTACAATGTCGCGGAGTACACGTATGAGTTGCAGGGGACTTTGTTCCAGGCGGTTGGCGGGATGGACCGGATTGCGGCAGCATTTGAAAAGCGGGTGGGGCCATTGATCCGGTATAGGGCGGAGGTTAGTTCGATCCGGAATGTCGGGCAGGGGGTCAAGGTGGTATACCGGGATGGCGCGGGAGAAAAGACAGTGGAGGTCCCTTATTGTATCTGTACCATCCCGTTGCCGGTGTTGAGCAATATCGATCACAATTTCGGCTCGGATGCGAGCCGGGCGATCGACTCGGTCGTGTATATGTCTACCAGCAAGATCGGACTGCAGTTCAAACGCAGGTTTTGGGAGGAGGACGAAGGAATTTATGGCGGGATCACGCATACCAATAATCAGCTTACGCAGATCTTCTATCCATCCTATGATTATTTGAGCGGCAAGGGAGTATTGATCGGATATTATAACTTTAATGAGAAGGCGGTTGCGACGGGCAATTTATCATATCGGGATCGTGAAAAACTGGCGCTCGACAAGGGCAGTTTGATCCATCCGCAATACAGGCAGGAATTCGAGACTTCCTTTTCCGTGAGCTGGCATAAGACAAAGTATAGTCTGGGGGGATGGGCCTTATATTCGGCGGCGGAGCGGAAGACGTTTTATAAGTCGTTGTTGGTACCGGATGGGCGGGTTTATTTTGCGGGGGAGCATTTGACGTATCTGAATGCATGGATGGCCGGGGCGCTGGAGTCGGCGCGGAGCGTGGTAGGGGCGTTGCATAGCAGGGTGACGGGGCAGCGATATTCTTATCCTGTGTTGGGGACATAATAATTTCATTCACCAAAAAAATACACTCTTATGGGCAACATTATCAGTCGACGCACTTTACTCAGGAGGGGCGCTTTATTAGCGGGCGGGCTTCCATTTACCAGCAGCCTGCTGAATCAATTGCAAGCTGCGCCGTCGGTCAACGGTCATGCGGCTTCGGCGTTTGCCCTGGAAGGCTGGTCGGAAAGAGATATTGCCCTGAATGCGGTCGAGCCGTTGAAGGCGCGGTTATTTGCCAATGAAAATCCTTTTGGTCCTTCCGATCTGGCCAAGAAGGCCATAACGGAAACGTTGCCGGTCGCCTACCAATACCCGATTCGGTCGATGGGTGATCTGACGTCGAAGATCGCCGCCTTTGAAAAAATAAAGCAGGAGAATATTTTGTTGGCCGCGGGATCGACGCCGTTGCTGATGGCGACCGCGCTTGCGTATTGTAAGCCGGGGTCCAATGTCATCTCGGGTGATCCTTCGTATGCCGATCTGCCAAGCAAAGCGGCGAAAATCGGGGCAAACTGGGTGAAGGTGCCGCTGACGTCCGAATACAAACTGGACCTGGAGGCAATGGAGAAAGCGGTCGACGGCAATACGGCGCTGGTCTATATCTGTAATCCGAACAACCCGACGGGGACGGTGGTGGACAATGCTGCGTTGAAGGCGTTTGTCGACCGGGTATCAAAGAAGACAATGGTTTTTGTAGATGAGGCCTATATGGATTATCTGCCTGATCCCCAGGGAACGACCCTGATCCCGATGGCGGATGCCAATCCGAATATTATTATTGCCCGGACTTTCTCCAAGGTATATGGTTTTGCGGGGCTGCGGATCGGTTATGTGGTGACACAGCCGGATACGATCAAGAAATTGTTGTTATACACCGAGGCCAGCATGTCCATTTCCACGACTACGCTGCAAGCGGCGATCGCCGGCTATCAGGAGCGGGCGTATATGGATGGAGTGGTGAAGAAGACATTCGAGTCAAAGGAATACCTGTATTCTGTGCTCAAGAAGGAAGGGTACACTTATGTTCCGGCGGTCGCCAACTTCGTGATATTCCCCATAAAAATGGATGGTAAGCAGTTTACGGATGAAATGATGAAGCGGAGCGTAGGGGTGCGGTTCTGGAAGTTCAATAACCAGGACTGGTGCCGGGTGAGTATTGGCCGTATGGATGAGATGGAAGCCTTTGCGGCGGCATTCAAGCAGATCTCTTAATCAAGATTCGAATGAAACTATTGTTATTATGCCTGCTTGCGGCGGGCACAGGGATGGTGCAGGCCCAGGATACGGCCGGCGTAAGGGCCATAACCATGGAAGAGTATGAGAAGGTCAAGACATTTTCCGTCGGCGACCTCGACAAGGATACGTATGTGAAGATCGAGAATACGTACATTTTAGATCACAGCGGATTCGGGAAGCCCTATTTTATTACCGGGGATGACGGCAAGCGCAAACGGATCGACCTGTACAAACTGATCCTCAAAGAAGGTCGGGTAGAGCTGGGTACGATCATCTACTACACGACGGAGAATGGGAAGCGATATACGGCATGTATGCCGGGATACAAAGCCGACCCGAAGGTTTGGCGGAAGTATTTCGAGGATGTCCATGCAATAGACAAGGAGGAGCCCTTCTTTGTGTTGAAGCTGTCCTATGTTTTATCGGAGGAGTTGGGTTTTCAGCTCTATCGGGCTGCCAGCGGGCAGCAGGGGGCGGCGGTCGACCGGGCGGAAGCGGGCACGTATGGGAATGATATTTGTTTTCCCGGAGAGATGCGGGTAAGCATGGCTGATGGGTCTTCGAGGCTGTTGAGTGAGGTGAGACCGGGGGATGAGGTGGTGACGGTTGACCCTGTTACGCAGTTGCGGCGGGCGGTGGCGGTGAAGGCGCTGACGGTGCATGCGGTTAAGAACTATGCGATCACGCGGTTGACGTTGGTATCGGTGGTGCGTGGTGGAGCGCGGGAGGTTCGGTCCGGAGATCGGGAAGTGAGGCTCCTTTCGCGGGTGCTAGAGGCGACGCCGAATCATCCGATGGTTACCGCGGCGGGAGAAAAGATGGCGGGTGAGGTAGTGGTTGGCGATAAAGTATGGTGTATTGGTGAAGGGAGGGGGGTGGAGTATACGGTTTGGGATAAGACCGAGGCGGCCGGCGGGATGCAGCCGGTGTACAATATAGTCGCTGCGAGCGGGAGCACCTTCATCATGAACGGCGTCATGGTGATGCAGAAGGCGGGGCG
>DASZJO010000141.1:0-12511 GCA_035948015.1 Puia sp. | reverse complement strand
TCCGGCAAAAGGACCGTTTCCACGCTACCGCTTTCGGCGGCACACCCTGCCCTTTTTCCAAAAAAAAACATTTGACTTTTGACTATTGATAGTAAAGAGTCAAATGATGGAGCCCGCCAAAACATTACCCCTCGACTCGCTGTATCATCCCCGACCACCGACATGTATCGAAACCGGACACTCCAATAACAACCTCATCCCAAACACATGAAAATCAGCCGCTTCTCAACCGGCATTCCGTTTGACCACCCAATCCATCCCCAACAATACCGCTATGCTCAAAAGCTTCCTGCAAATCGCCATCCGCACCATTCGCCGCAACAGCTTCTACAGCCTCCTCAATATTACCGGCCTGGCGATCGGTCTCGCCATCGGCGTAATGATCCTGCTCTGGGTGAAAGACGAACGCAGCTTCGACAATTTCCACCACAACGCAGCGGAAATCTATAAGATCAACTCCCACCTCGGCACCGGGGCCGATGCCCGCATTTGGGGCGGCTCCCCCTCACCCCTCGCCGTGTACGCCCGCAATTCCGTCCCCGAAGTCGCGAAAGCCGTTCGCGTCAGCGGAAGATGGAATGAATTCCTCACTACCTACGCCACTAAAACATTCCTTGAAAGCAACACCGCCTTCGTCGACCCCGACTTTTTCACCGTCTTCGACTTCCCCCTGCTCGAAGGCAACCGCAACCACCCCTTCACCGACGACCACTCCATCGTGATCACTCAATCGGTGGCCAGGAAATATTTCGGCAACACCGACCCGATGGGGAAGACCCTTGTCTTCGACAAAAAAGTTAATTTCACCGTCACAGCTGTCCTCGCCGATTTCCCCGCCAACTCCTCCATCAATTATGATATCATTTTCCCGATGGACCTGAAAGCCCATACCTTCACCGGCAACGGCGACTGGAAGACGATCGACGAAGACCTCGGCAACTTTCTCTACACCATCTATATCCAGCTAAAACCAACCGCATCCCCTGCCGCGGTGGAAAGCAAACTCTCCGCCATATATCGCGATAAGAAAGGCCCCGACGGCAAAACCGACTTCTTCACCCTCCAGCCACTCTCCTCCCTCCACCTCATAACCGCAGACGGCAACACCAGTGCCCTCTCGATCGTCCGCATCTTCACCGCCGTGGCCATCCTCATCCTCATCATCGCCGGGATCAATTACGTCAACCTGTCCACCGCCCGGTCCATGCTGCGGTCAAAAGAGGTCAGCGTCCGCAAGATCATCGGCGCAGGCAGACCCCAACTCTTCTTCCAGTTCGTGACCGAATCGGCCCTGCTGTTCCTGTTCGCGTCCTTCCTGGCCTTTGGCCTGATCTTACTCCTGCTACCTTTATATAATAACCTTGCTGCCAAACAACTCGTATTTAGCCTGAAAGACCCGGGCGTATGGCTGGTCATCGGCTGCACCATCGCAGCCACCCTCGCCGCGGCCAGCATCTACCCGGCACTGTTGCTTTCCGCCTTCCGCCCGATCGACGCATTAAAAGGAAAGATCGCCTCCCTCGGCGTCAGCAACGCCGGCTTCCGCAAGATCCTCGTCGTAACCCAATTCGCCTGTTCCGTCGGGCTTATCATCTCTACCGTTGTCATCCGTGATCAGTTGAGGTATATCAGAGAAAAAAACCTGGGATTCGATCAGTCCCAGGTCTTCTCTGTCGCCATGCGGGACGGCATGCACAGCCATTACAAAGCCATTACCAACGAACTGAGACGACTACCCGCCGTCCAAAGCCTGGCCGCAACCGAAAGCAGCCTTGTAGGCTTGAACGGCGAAACCGGAGACACCTGGTGGGAAGGGAAGGACCCATCGAAAATGTTCCTGATCAACACCGGCTATGTCGACGAACATTTTATCCCCACCCTGAAAATGCAGCTTGCCGCCGGATCCAATTTTACCGGCTCGCCCGCCGACAGCACGCACTATATCCTCAACGAAACCGCCGTGAAAGCTATGGGCATGAAGAACCCCGTCGGAAAGCCCTTCAGCCTCCACGACGTTCGCGGGACCATCATCGGCGTGGTCAAAGACTTCAACTTTGCCTCGCTAAAGGAAGCGGTCCAACCCCTTATCCTTAGTTACGATAGCGCCGCCTGGAGGTTGTACATCAGGACCAACCCCGGTCAGGCGGCCGACGCCATCGCCGCCGTCCGCCATTTCTGGCAACAATACGACGGCGCCTATCCATTCTCGTATTCCTTCCTCGACGACGACTTCGACAAGCTCTATCGCGCCGACCAACGCGTGGGGACCCTCTTCAACGTCTTCGCCCTCGTCGCTATCATCATCTCCTGCCTTGGCCTCTTCGGGCTCGCCACCTACTCGGCCCAGATCCGGACAAAGGAGATCGGTATCCGCCGCGTCCTCGGCGCCAGCGTCGCCAACGTCACCAGCCTGCTGGCGAAGGACTTCATTGCGCTCATCCTCCTGGCCTTCCTCATCGCCGCCCCGGTTGCCGGCTACCTGATGAGCGGCTGGCTGCGCAACTATGCCTACCGGACACAGCTAACCGTTGGTATCTTTGCCGGTACTGCGCTCATCATCCTGGCCCTGGCTCTGTTGACCATCTGTACCCAGGCGATCCGCGCCGCCCTCGCCAACCCCATAAAAAGTTTGCGAACGGAATAAGCCCGACCCTACTCATTTTTATAAACCACCCCCTCCTTCATCACAAATCTCATCTGCCCCATCGCATGGATATCCTGCGTCGGATCCCCCTCCACCGCCACAATATCCGCCCACTTCCCCGGTTCGATCGTCCCCGCCTTATCCGAAATCCCGATCAGTTCGGAAGCATTCACCGTCGCACATTTGATCGCCTCCAGCGCCGGCATCCCCGCCTCCGTCATATAAATGAACTCCATCCAGTTCTTCCCGTGCGCATACACCCCGGCGTCAGTTCCAAACGCGATCTTCACTCCCGCCTTATAAGCCTTCGCAAACGTCCCCTGGATGATCGGCCCAACCAGCAGCGCCTTACCCGTGATCACCGGCGGAAAATAACCCGGTTTCTTCGCCGAATCAGCCACGGACTTGCCCGCAATGATCGTCGGCACATACCAGGTTCCATATTTTTTGAAAAGCGCGATCGCCTCATCATCCATAAACGTTCCGTGCTCGATAGAGGTGACACCCGCGCGGATCGCCCGTTTGATGGCCTCTGCTCCATGAGCATGCGCGGCCACGCGCATCCCGTAATCCTTTGCTGTCTCGACGATCGCCTTTAGCTCTTCGTCGTTGAACTGGGCGCCGAGGCCGTCCTTTTCCAGGCTGAGCACTCCGCCGCTGGCGGTGATCTTGATCAGATCGGCGCCTTCCTTGTACATCTGGCGAACCGCTTTAATGCAGGCATCTTTACCGTCCACCACCGCCTCCGTGTACGATGGCTCGGTATATAGTCCCTCGCGATAACCATTCGTCGGATCGGCATGGCCGCCCGTTGAGGCGATGAGCTTGCCGGCCGTATATACATGCGGACCGGCTACGATCCCCTTATTGATTGCATTGCGTAATGATATATTGACCCCGGTCCCGCCCACGTCCCGCACGGTCGTGAAGCCCGCCATCAGCGTCGTCCTGGCATAGACCGTTGATTGAAAAGCGATATCCGCCGCATTCGTCGTGAACCGCTTGAGCTGTTGATTAGCGCTCTGCTGGTCCTCCAGGTGCACATGCGAATCGATCAACCCCGGCATCACCGTCCGGTTCTTCAGATCGATCACCTTATCATCCGCTGCCGCCGCCACATAACCCTTCTGGACAGCCGTAACCGTGCCGCCCGTCACAACCACCGTCATTTCCGTCAATACCTGACCCGCCTTCGGATCGATCAATTTCCCGCAATAGATTATCGTCCGCTGCGCGCATACCCATCCCGGCAACGCCAGCAGCAATGCAAACAGTCCTTTTCTCATTGGTGTAGTAATTTTTTTGGTCCCCCGACCTACGGCCGGTTTTGATGACTGAATGTACCGAATTTTGCCCCTCAACACCCCTCCCCTCACAAAAAAAAGTTTTACTCTATTCAGCCCGCAACGCCTCCACCGGATTCCTCCGCGACGCCCTCACCGTCTGACTCCCAATCGTCACCAACCCAAGGCCCAAAACAATCAAAACGCCCAACCCCACCGTCCCCCAACCAAACCCCACCCGATTGGGAAAGTTCCTCAACCACATCTCATTCACGATATAACTCACCGGCGCCGCAATCGCAATCGATACCCCCAATACCACCAGGAACTCCCTCGAGAGCAATAAAACATTCCTCCAGTCACCCGCCCCGAGCACCTTCCTGATCCCCACCTCTTTCCGCCGCCGCTCCGTCGTATACGTCGCCATCCCCAACATCCCCAAACAAGCGATCGTTACCGCCAACACCGCCACCAGCCCCAATATCGACACCACATCAAAAACCCCCTGCGACTGATTCGCCAGCTCATCACTATACCATGAATATTTCAACCCATGCACCGGATCGATCCGCCGCCACTTCACCTGCAACGCGGCTACCAGCCCCCGCACATCCGTCGTAGCCACCCGCAGATTCACAATGGGCAGATTCGTCGCTCCGCTATATAAGTACATCGGTTCGATCTTGTCATTCCCAATAATGATGCGCAGATGAAAATCCTGCACCACACCGACCACCACTAACGCCGTATCACCCCACATCGGCCGGAACGACTGACCGATGATCTCCGCAGGCGAGCGAAAGCCGAATTCCTTCACCAACGCCTCATTCACCACGATATACCGGCCGGCCATCGGCCCGTCCGATACCAGCCCTCTGCCCGCCAACAGCCGCAACCCGAGATTGTCAAGAAAATGCGCATCAGCCGCCAACGTCTGCACCGGCTTATAATCATCCTTGGAGCGATGCGGCCGCCCGTCATTTCGCACCAGCGAATTCCCCTCCGACCGCGTCTCCGCAGGCATAAAAAGCGAAGCCGACACGCCCATCACTCCCGGGATAGAAGCGAACTCCCGCTCTGCCAACCGATAATCATTACTCTGCAGATCGATATCCACGATATTCTTCGACGCGAATTCGTATTGAAAGTTGAGAAAATAGCGGAATTGATTATAGATGAGAATGACCGTGATGATAAAGACCAGCGAAAAGACAAACTGTACCACACTCAATATTTTCCTCATCCCAAGCCGCCCCGGCCGCAGCCCGTCATTATTCTTCAACGCCGGGATCACTCGCATCCCCGAAAGCTTCAACGCCGGATATAGCCCCGCCAACATCCCGACCCCCACCGCAAAACCAACAAACGCCAGGTACACCCACCATTCCCCCTTCAATTCAAAATTCAGATACTGATTCACCCACAACCGGACAAATGCCGCCTTCAATAGCAGCAATAATCCAATCGCCAGCACCAGCGCAATCAGCGAAGTGATCACCGATTCTCCCAGGAACTGCGCAACCAGGCTTATCCGTTGCGCACCCGTAACCTTCCGCACCCCGATCTCCTTCGCCCGGTTCAACGCCCGCGCGACCGAAAGGTTGACATAATTCAGGCCAGCCAGCGACAAGATCACCAATCCCAACCCCCAGAAAAAATAATAGGCAACCATCGGCAATGCAATCGTCGGATCATTCCCCAGCAGGATCCCTGGCGACATCCCGGTCAACGCCTGGCCTCTCATCGTGAATCCCGTCATTTCCGGCAGCCCCGCACAATGCCGCCGCGCCACCTCGCTCAATCCCCTGTCCAACTGCACCTCACTGGCCTCCGGCCGTAATAAAACATAACTGAAGGAATTCGTAAAGTAGTTCCATTCGGCAGGATGGATATCGATCCGGTGATCGGCCTCCAACCCCGGCATCGACGCCTCCGACATCAGCACATCGAACTTCAGATGCGAGCGATAATGCTTATCGGCAATCACCCCCGTAACGACAAAACTCCCCCATGCACTGGGCGAATCCGCGTTCCCGCCGCCAAAGACCGACAAGCCCAGATCCGTCCATTCTACGGTCCGCCCAATGGGATCACCGGCACCCCAAAGCCGCACCGCCAGCTCATGCGTGAGCACCAACGAGCGCGGCGCTTTCAGCGCCGCGCTCGGATCACCCCTCTCCAACGCAAAGGAAAACACCTGGAAAAATGCCGTATCCGCGAAATAACCCCTCGCCTCGACGATATCCCGGCCAACCTTGATATCACCTCCAACCCCCATCACCAGATGCGTGACCTTCTCGACCATCGGCATCTCAGCCCTCACCGCTGCCGCCAGCGGATACGCCGTTGTCGCATTCGGATGCCGGAAGTCCGGCCTATCGCCCAACACCCGGTAGATCCGGTCCTTATTTACATTGAACTGGTCATGGCTTTTCTGATCCGCCAACATCAGCATGATCAGCATACAGACAGCCATCGCGGCCGCCAGCCCGGCCACATTAATAAAGGAAAACACCTTGTACTTCAGGATATTCCTGAACCCGACTTTTAAATAATGGAGGAACACCCGCCAATTTCCGTCCATTCCAACCACCTACATGCCGATCCCCGCCACCTAATGGGTTCCCATAAAAACCCGTCCCAAACGACTCTACTTTCACATCGAGATCCCATTTAACGCAATCCTAAAATTTGCCTTTATGACACGTACGACACGATTCCTCCGCCTTCTGGCCCTGACATTCGCTCTCGCGCCAGTCCTGGCTCTCGCCCAAAACGGCACCGCCAAAAACAACAAAAAGCCGGCGTCGACCACTTCTACTACCACCCCGCCGGTCAACCCCCCGGCCAACAAGAGCACCAACAACACCAACAGCGTCAAAACGCCCATCGCCAAGAACATGAAAGACTTTGTCAAAACGCCCCAGGGGCAGGCCCGAAACAAAAAGTTCAGTAAGAATTTCGGCGACGCAACCGGCGTCGCCAAAAAGGACGTCAAATATTCCGACGGAACTTCGGTGCATCTGAAAATGGAAAAGAATCCCTCTTACGGCGGCCAGGGCACGAGCATCAACGCCAAGATCAACGGGGAAAAGGGAGACAAATCCAAAAAGGATGAAAAGCCCGAAACCTCTACGGATTCCAAGGGAGTACCCTGGTCTTGCACCACGGACCACGTCCAGTTGACGGCGACGAGCACGACGTTCATGAACAACGACTATTCCAGCAGCGCCAGCCATATTTATCCGGGCGCCATCTACACCTTTGACGATTTTTACAACGGTTCCTATAAGGAAGCGACGGGAGACCGTTATCCCCTGACCATAATGACCGACAACACCAATGTCAAGGGCAAAGGGTATGTGCTCGTTCCCGATCCCAATATGGCCACTATCCGGGCAGCCGTGGACCAGCTTTTCAGGGAAACCTCGGGCCCAGTCGCGACGGAAAGCCTAAGCACTCAGATGTACCAGACGGCCAACGACGCGGACCAAAGCCTGATGATCAGCGGGGGAGCCAGCGGGTACGGGATTTCCCTCAGCGCAGGATACAGCACCTCCAGCCAGTCCTCCACCTATAACCTGACCATCGACGCGGTTAAAACGCTCTTCTCCATAAATACCATTCCCCCCGACAGTGGGTACTTCAAAGACGCAAGAGTGGAAAACACCCCCAACCTGATGGTGATCGGCAGCGTCAGCTACGGCGTCCGCGTCCTGGCCAATATGACCGTCACCTTCAATTCCCAACAGGAGGAAGCTGATTTCCGGGCCTCTTACAGCGGCTGGGGCATCAGCGCCAACGTAGATCTGGATCAGCTTTCCAAGGAAAAATCGGTCTCCGAAACCATCAACTGTTATATCGTCGGCGGGCCGGGGAATTCGACCATACAATTCACTAAAAAAGAGCTGAAAGCGCAGATCCAGAGGATCCTTGCCGGATCCACGTATAAGAACGCCATGCCCATCAAGTATGAGTTTTACGATATGGCCGGAGACGTGGTAGGGTCCAACAGCGCCACGGATAATTTTGCGGTGCGCAATTGCATCCCTGGTAAGGACAACCCCAAGTTGCTCAGCGCCTATGTCACTTTCTACACGGGTGGAGATAACAAGAATCAGAACGACAACTACGGCATCTTCCTCTACGACGGAAATGTGAAGCAAGGCCCCATGCAAAATGGATGGAATACGTTTGAACGGGCGTACGTTTTGGGCTATGGGACAGGACCCAATTCCCCGGAATACCCCAATAATTCCCAGCAAACCGTTCAGTTGCAGCCCATGAACAAAGAGATTACGCTCCAGGATCTCCAGAAAAATGGTGGCTTCCTGTACCTGCAAATGTGGCCTCAAAACAATGACACCTGGGACATCAGCCAAATAGAGCTGACCCTGAATTTTGAAGGATCCACGACCAGTCCCCAGAAAATCACCTTCCATGGTATTACCCCCGTGGGCAGCAATAATATAAATGGAATTTATTATTTCGGCGGCGATTTCAAACAGCGCTAATTGGAAAATTGTTTTTTGGTTTTTTCACCGGTCTCCTGGCCCTTGCCGTCACCGACAGCAGCAAGACAGCCAGCCCGTCGGGCCCAATGGGCCCGACGGGCCCCACCGGATAAGGAAGATCACCGTGAAATAGAGTAAATTTATGTAAACCCAACCCTGCTTGAGAGCGCTCTGGCTCCATATCGCACTATTAATAATTTCATCTCCGGCGAGAACCCAACTCTTGCCGGATTTGCGTTTCTCGCATCTGACCGAACGCGACGGCCTTTCCAATAACCTCGTCCGCGGCATCGTGCAGGATGGCGATGGGCTGATCTGGATCGCGACTGAGAACGGTCTCAACCGCTTCGACGGCTACGGCTTCAAATCATTCTATGCAAACGCCGGCGACACCCAATCGGTACAAAACAATCGTATCCAGCAACTCCTCGCCGACACCAAAGGCCGCCTCTGGGGCACCACGACCGATGGCATCTTCTGTTTCAATATCGCGGAACAACGCAGCTTCGCCTGGCCCCCGAACCCCAAAGACGACAAAAATCTGCTGGACAACACCCGCCCGTTACATATCTTCCTCGACAGCAGCCAGCTGCCCTGGGCCTCGACTTACGCGGGCATCTTTCGGGACTCCGCAGGCCGCCTATGGACTACATCGCACAATACGATCTACAACCTCGATCCCAACACCCGCGATATCCTCCATACCTGGAAAGGTCCCACGCAACTTGTTATCCGCGATATCAAATTCGACCATTACCACCGCTGCTGGGTCTCCACCTGGGGAGACGGGATCTACCTCGTCGACCTCCCCAACAACCGCTGGCAGCCTTTTTCCCCCTCCCCAGTACGCCCTGTCGTCTTTGGCGGCGCCGAGTGGCGCCTCGAAGGGCAGCCATGGATGATCTTCGCCTGCTCCACGCCCTCTATCGTCCTCGTCAATGAAAAGGATCTCTCCACCTATACGATACCGTTTGACAGTACCACCATGGCCATGTACGCCGCGCCATTCGTAGACCGCCAAAATATTCTTTGGCTCGCCACCACGGATGGCGTCTATTATTCGTCCTCGTCCAATAACCTCTTCGAGGTCGTAGATATCCCGGTACTGCCCAGCAAGATCCACAAACCCGCCTTCGCCAATGTCTACTGTATGAAGGAAGACAGTACCGGCTACTGGCTGTCCAAACGTTACTATGGCGGTATCTTCTGGTACGACCGACACTGGCGGCTGCTCCGGACCTGGGCCGGCGCCGAAGTCCTGCCCGCCGGCCGCTTCGGATCGGCTGGCGCTACACTGGGCGAAGCCTTCGACTTCCAACGGGTCGGGAACAAGATGTTCATCACAACCGAATCGGGAATCGCCATGTTGGACCTCCATACCTTTCATTGGACCGTCATTCCCCCGCCCGAGCCGAATCCCAATCCGAGAATGCGCAACATCATCATCAGAGACCCCCGCAACTGGTGGATCCGCTCTTTTGACCACGGCATATATGTCTTCGATCCCATCACCCGGAAATACACGCACCACTATAACAACCCCGACACGAGTCGGGCCGGCCGCCCCTGGGTCATCCACTACATGGCCCAGGACAAATATCACAATATCTTTGCCTCCTGCAACTCCGGGCTCTACCGGTATATCCCCGAGATCGATGCCTTCGAACGGATCCGCTTGAAAGGCGATATCAACCCTGGCCTTGCCCTCTTCGGATTGACTGCCGACAGCAGTGGTTTGCTGCTGATTGGGGGCGAGAATGGGCTTTTTGTCTACAACCCGCTTACCAACGTGATCCAACGCACATTCAAGGAAGACAACAAGATCGGCCTCGTCTCGCGCATCTGTATGGATGACCTGCAGAATGCCTGGTTCAGCAGCGTCTCCGGTTACTGGTGCTGGTTACGGAAACCGGATAAGGTCGTTCACTTCGAATACAAGCTCGGCCTGCCGACAACCGACGAAGGCGTCGTCTACAGAACATCCGATGGCACCATCTACGCCGGCGGCAAAGACGCCGTCATCCGCTTCTACCCCGGCAGGCTGATGACTTATCGCGCAACCGCGCGGACAAAGATCATCGATGCGCTGACGGGCGACTCCGTGGCTTCCTTTACCACCAACACCGATGGTCACCGCCAGCTCACCCTGAAACCGGATCGCAATACGTTTAGCGTCGACTTCGACGTCGTCAATTACGATCTCATCAGCAGCAACCAGTATTACTACCGGCTGACACCCGGCGACCAGCGCTGGCGCCAGAGCGAAGGCGGGCACCTGACCTTCTACAACCTCCAGCCCGGGAGCTATTCCCTCGAAGTAAAAGGCGCGAGCAAGCTCACCGGCAGCTTCACGAACACCGATACCCTGGATATCACCGTCAAACCCTACTGGTATCAAAGCACCTGGTTCAGGGTCGGCTCACTCCTGCTGCTCTGCGGACTGGCTTACTACCTCGTCCGCCACCGGATCAGCACCGTCAGGAAAGACGCATCCTTCCGTCAAAAAATGAGTGAGATGGAGATGACCGCCCTCCGCGCGCAGATGAACCCGCATTTTATTTTCAACTCCCTCAACAGCATAGAAAACTTCATCATGCAAAACGAGAAGCGCCTCGCCAGCGACTACCTCAATAAATTCGCCTCCCTCGTCCGCATGATCCTCGAAAACAGCCGCACCCAGGCCGTCCCCCTCCTCCAGGATATGGAAGCCATGCAATTGTATGTGGACCTCGAAAAACTGCGGTTCGGCGACAAATTCTGCTACATCACCGAGATCGATGAAACGCTCCTCAAAGGCGACTACCGCGTGGCCCCCCTGCTGATCCAACCCTTCGTCGAAAACGCCATCGTCCACGGCCTTGCCCCCAGCGAAAAACCCGGCCTCTATCTCAAGATCACCGTCAAGCTGAAAAACGATTTCATCCACTATACTATCGAAGACAATGGCATCGGTCGCACGGAGTCCTTGGCATACGCGCGCAAATACCGGCCCGCGCACAAAAGCCTGGGCCTCGAAATCAGCCGCGAACGCATCGACCTCATCAACCGGAAACACGGCACCGCCGGTACCCTCGATATCATCGACCTATACGACGACCGCGACCCTGCCGGCACCCGCGTCGTCCTAACTATAAATATTAACTGATGTCCGATACGATTAGCGCCATCCTGATCGATGACGAGCTCAGCAGCCTGCAAAACCTCCGCCAGAAGCTGGAGGAATTCTGCAAATCCATCCGCGTCGTGGCCACCGCACAGAAGCCCGAAGAAGGCCTCATGCTCATCCGACACCACCGCCCGGATGTCGTGTTCCTCGATATCGAAATGCCAAAGATGAGCGGCTTTGGCCTGCTGGAGGAGCTCGGCGACTACGACACAGAAATTATTTTTACTACGGCCTACAATCAATACGCCATCGACGCGGTCCGGATCAGCGCCTTCGACTATCTCGTCAAGCCGGTCTCGATCAACGATCTCCAAAACGCCGTCAACCGCCTCGTCACCCTCCGCGCCGCCCAGACAAAGGAGCGCCTTCAAGTGCTGAAAGACTCCATCGGCGACATTAAGTCCCAGGACCAGAAGATCGCCGTCCCCACCAATGAGGGCCTGGAATTCGTTACCATCGGCGATATCATCCGCATCGAATCCAGCTCCTACTACTCCAAGCTGTTTCTAACGAACCGCCCGCCCCTTCTCGTCACCCGGCTGCTGAAGGACTTTGAAGATGTGTTGCTGCCGTATCGTTTTTTTCGCGTCCATAACAGCCATCTCGTCAATCTCCGCTATATCCGCAAATTCGTCCGCGGCGACGGCGGCCAGGTCTATCTCGAAAACGGCGATATCGTCGACGTCTCCCGCCGCCGCAAGGAAGAGTTCCTCAAACTGTTTCATCAATAGAGCGCTCTCACTACATTTGTTGTATGAGCAAACTCACGCTTTACGCGGCGTTCCTTTTCACCCTTTCCACCCCCTGCCTCGCCCAGGTCATTAACCCATCCCCCACCCCCGCGCCAATTCCTTCCACCGCCTCTACCGAAAAGGCCATCGCCACCGCCACCGCCTTCATGAAC
>DASZJO010000140.1:0-11611 GCA_035948015.1 Puia sp. | reverse complement strand
AACCGGTTTTAAACAATATGTCTTCAACAAAATTGCAAAACAGGATCAACTTCGGTAAAATCAAGCATCTAGCCGAAACTCCTGATCTTCTGGAAGTGCAGATTCAATCTTTTAAAGAATTTTTTCAGCTAGAGACTACGCCGGACAAACGCAATATCGAGGGTTTGTTCAAAGTGTTCAAGGAGAATTTCCCGATCACGGATACGCGGAACATCTTCATGCTGGAATTTCTTGATTATTTCATCGATCCGCCCCGTTATACGATCGAGGAGTGTATGGAGCGTGGTTTGACGTATGCCGTTCCCCTGAAGGCTAAATTGCGCTTGAGTTGTAATGATGAGGAGCACGTCGATTTTCAGACGATCGTGCAGGACGTCTTTTTAGGTAATATCCCTTATATGACGCCTCGCGGAACGTTTGTTATCAACGGTGCGGAGCGCGTCGTCGTATCGCAGCTTCATCGTTCGCCCGGGGTATTCTTCGGGCAGTCGATCCATCCGAACGGAACAAAGATCTATTCTGCGCGGGTCATTCCCTTCAAGGGCGCGTGGATGGAGTTTGCCACCGACATCAATAATGTGATGTATGCGTATATCGACCGGAAGAAGAAGTTCCCGGTCACCACGCTGCTTCGGTCTATCGGCTATGAGACGGACAAGGACATTCTCGAGCTGTTCGGCATGGCGGATGAAGTAAAGGCGGATAAGAAAGCGTTGCAAAAATACATCGGCAAGAAGCTGGCTGCCCGTGTCCTTCGGACTTGGGTGGAAGATTTCGTAGATGAGGACACCGGTGAGGTGGTAAGCATCGAGCGGAATGAGATCGTGCTGGAGCGCGACACTGTCCTGGATGAGGAAGCCATTGAAATGGTGGTTGAGATGGACGTGAAGAGTGTATTTATCCAGAAGGAAGATGTCGGCGGCGACTATGCCATTATATACAACACGCTTAATAAGGACACCTCCAACTCGGAGCTGGAAGCGGTTCAGCATATTTATCGCCAGCTGCGGGGCGCGGATGCTCCGGACGATGAGACGGCGCGGGGTATCATCGATAAGTTGTTCTTCAGCGACAAGCGGTACGATCTCGGCGAAGTAGGCCGTTACAAGATCAACCGCAAGCTCAACCTGAACCAGCCGCTGGATCAGAAAACGCTGACGAAGGAAGACATGATCGAGATCATCAAGTACCTGGTCCGGTTGACGAATGCCAAGGCTGAGATCGACGATATCGATCACCTCAGTAATCGCCGGGTGCGGACGGTAGGTGAGCAACTATATGCGCAATTCGGAGTAGGTCTGGCCCGTATGGCTCGTACCATCCGGGAGCGGATGAACGTAAGGGATAACGAAGTGTTCACGCCGGTTGATCTGATCAATGCGCGGACGCTGTCTTCCGTGATCAACTCCTTTTTTGGAACTTCTCAGCTTTCGCAGTTCCTCGATCAGACCAACCCGCTCAGCGAGATCACGCACAAGCGCCGTATCTCCGCATTGGGCCCTGGTGGTCTGAGCCGCGAGCGTGCAGGCTTCGAAGTGCGTGACGTACACTATTCCCACTATGGCCGGCTCTGTACTATCGAGACGCCGGAAGGGCCGAATATCGGTCTCATCTCCACGCTTTGCGTACATGCGAAGATCAATGAGATGGGCTTTATCGAGACGCCTTATCGCAAGGTAGCGGACGGAAAGGTCGATCTGAAGAAGCTCACTTATCTCTCCGCTGAGGAGGAGGATGTGGCCAAGATCGCGCAGGCGAATATTCCGATGGATGAGAAAGGCAATTTTGTGGAAGAAAAGATCGTTTCGCGTCAGACTGGTGACTTCCCGATCCTCGACAAGAACGAGGTAGAGTTCATGGACGTTGCGCCGAACCAGATCGTGGGTCTGAGTGCGTCGCTAATTCCCTTCCTCGAGCATGATGACGCCAACCGTGCGTTGATGGGATCGAACATGCAGCGTCAGGCGGTGCCGCTGATCCGGCCGGAAATGCCGATCGTTGGTACGGGGCTCGAAGCCAAGGCTGCCCGAGACGCGCGTATCCAAATTCATTCGGAAGGTGAAGGCGTCGTCGAGTTCGTGGATGCCAATGAGATCCATGTCCGTTATGACCGCAGCGAGCAGCAAAAGTTGGTCTCCTTTGAGGATGACCTGAAGATCTATAGGCTGACCAAGTTTATCAAAACCAACCAGGAAACCTGTATCAACCTCAAGCCGGCCGTGAAAAAAGGCCAGAAGGTGAAGGAAGGCGACTTCCTGACCGAGGGTTATGCCGTGCAGGATGGAGAGCTGGCGCTTGGGCGAAACCTGAAGGTCGCCTTCATGCCCTGGAAGGGTTACAACTTTGAGGATGCCATTGTGATCAGCGAGAAAGTGGTAAAAGAAGATCTTTTCACCTCCGTGCATATTTCCGAATATGAGCTGGAAGTTCGTGATACCAAGCTGGGTGAGGAAGAGCTGACGCCCGATATTCCTAATGTATCGGAAGAGGCCACCAAGGACCTCGATGAGAACGGGATCATCCGGGTGGGCGCCCAGATCAAGGAAGGGGATATCCTGATCGGTAAGATCACGCCGAAGGGTGAGAGCGATCCTACTCCGGAAGAAAAACTGCTGCGCGCCATCTTTGGCGACAAGGCAGGGGATGCCAAGGATGCCTCTTTGAAGGCGCCCAGCGGTACTGAAGGGGTGGTGATCTCCAAGAAGCTGTTCCAACGCGCCAAGAAGGATAAGAATGCAAAGGTCCGGGAAAAGGCGGCGCTGGAGAAGATCGAGAAAGTACATGAGAAGAATACGTCAGACCTGATGGATGTACTGCTCAGCAAGCTCACGACGCTCCTGAAAGATCATGTTTCCGCCGGGGTAAACAATAATTTCGGTGAGGTTCAGATTGGCAAGGGCGCGAAGTTCACGGGCAAGAACCTGGCCAGCATCGACTATCTCAATGTCAATCCGCTGGGTTGGACGGGAGATGCGAAGACGGACGATTCGATCAACGTGCTGTTGCATAATTATAGCATCAAGTACAATGAAGAGCTCGGCCGATACAAACGGGAAAAGTTTAATATTTCGATTGGCGATGAGTTGCCTGCCGGCGTGTTAAAACTTGCCAAGGTGTATTTGGCTGTCAAGCGCAAGCTGAAGGTTGGCGATAAGATGGCTGGTCGTCACGGTAACAAGGGTATTGTAGCCAAGATCGTCCGTGCGGAAGACATGCCGTTCCTGGCTGATGGAACGCCGGTGGATGTGGTACTGAACCCCCTGGGTGTGCCGTCGCGGATGAACCTGGGACAGATTTATGAGACCGTTCTGGGCTGGGCCGGTGAAAAGCTGGGTGTGAAGTTTGCCACTCCGATCTTTGACGGGGCGACGGTGGAAGAGATTGCCGACCATATTAGTAAGGCAGGTTTGCCGAGTTTTGGTCACACCTATCTGTATGATGGAGAGACCGGGGATCGTTTTGACCAAAAGGCTACGGTTGGCATCATTTATATCATTAAATTGCACCATATGGTGGATGATAAGATGCACGCCCGGAGTATCGGACCGTATAGTCTTATTACTCAGCAGCCTTTGGGCGGTAAGGCCCAATTTGGCGGCCAGCGGTTTGGTGAGATGGAGGTGTGGGCGCTGGAAGCCTATGGCGCGTCGAATATCCTGCAAGAGCTGTTGACGCTCAAGTCGGATGATATCATCGGCCGGGCAAAGACCTATGAATCCATCGTCAAGGGCGATAATATCCCGAGGGCGGGTATACCTGAATCCTTTAATGTGTTGGTCCATGAATTGAGGGGGTTAGGGTTGGATCTGAAGTTTGATTAGTGGGGGGTGGCCGGGACGACCGGGCATACAAATCAGGCTCCGCTAACTGATGAATAAATACGCAAAGCCACTTCGGGAAACCGGGGTGGCTTTTTTGTTTAAATTGTGCCCTTATGTTGATACTCGGGGTTTCCGCTTTTTTTCATGATTCTGCCGCTGCCATCGTGCTGGACGGCAAGGTAGTGGCCGCGGCACAGGAAGAGCGGTTTACGCGGGTCAAGCACGATCCGGGGTTCCCGGTCCGGGCCATCGGGTATTGCCTGGAGGCGGCGGGGGCCACGGTGGACGAGCTCGACGCGGTTGTCTTTTATGACAAGCCGTTGCTGAAGCTCGAACGCATCCTGGAGTCTTATCATTCGGAGGCGCCAAGGGGATGGGGGTCTTTCCTGCGCTGGATGCCGGTCTGGATGAAGCAGAAGATGATGCTTAAAAAAGTTATCCGGGATGAGCTGGAAGGGTTGGGGCCTTGTGACAGGCGCAAGCTCAGGCTGTTATTCACCGAGCATCATCTCAGTCATGCGGCCAGCGCGTTTTATTGTTCACCGTTTGACGAGGCGGCGATCCTGACGATCGATGGGGTCGGGGAATGGGCTACGACCTCGATCGGGGTTGGGAAGGGTGCAGCTATCCGGTTCCTTCGCGAGATCCGGTATCCGCATTCGTTGGGGTTGTTGTATTCCGCTTTTACGTATTACTGCGGTTTCAAGGTGAATTCCGGGGAATATAAACTGATGGGGTTGGCGCCATATGGAAACGAGGATTCCGAGCGATACCGGTCTTTCCGGGAGAAGATCACTTCCCGATTGGTGCGGGTATATGATGACGGTAGCTTCTTCCTGCATCAGGAATATTTTGATTATCTGCCGGGGTTGCGGATGGCGCGCGACCGGAAATGGGAGGAGTTGTTCGGGGTGCCGCGCCGCGAGCCTGAGGCTGCGATGCAGCAGGCCTATTGTGACCTTGCGCTGGCGATCCAGCGGGTCACGGAGGAGATTGTCCTTCGGTTAGCGGCGACGGCGCGGGAACTCACCGGTTGCGAGCGGATCGTTCTGGCCGGGGGTGTCGCCCTGAATTGCGTGGCGAATGGCAAGCTGCTGGCATCGGGGATTTTCAGGGATATTTTTATCCAGCCGGCGGCGGGGGATGCGGGTGGGGCGTTGGGGGCGGCGTTGGCGGGGTACTATATTTGGCATGGAGGTGAAAGAGTCCGGATGATCATGAAAGATGCGTATTGGGGGCCGGAGTTCGGGGGAGAGAGAATTGCGAAGGTTTGTAGTGTGCATGGATTGGTTGGGGAGCGTTATGAGAGCCAAGAGGAACTTGCACGTGTGGTGGCCGCGGCGATTGCCGATGGCAATATTGTCGGGTGGTTCCAGGGGCGGATGGAGTTCGGGCCGCGGGCGTTGGGCCATCGCAGTATTTTGGCCGATCCGCGGAAGGCCGATATGCAGCGGAGGTTGAATTTGTCGATCAAGTACCGGGAGGATTTCCGGCCGTTTGCGCCCGTGTGCCGGGAGGAGAAGGCGGTTGAATATATTGAGGGGGCTGTGGTTTCACCGTATATGTTGTTGACGGCTCGGCTGGCGGACCGTTTTTATTGTCCGTTGCCGGAGGGATATGAAGGGCTCGAGATGCAGGATAAACTGGCGGTGGTCAGGAGCTGGTTCCCGGCGATCACTCACGTTGATGGATCGGCGCGCTGGCAAACGGTATCGAGGCAGGCAAATCCGGGTTTGTGGGAGCTGTTGAAGGCTTTCGAGGTTTTGACGGGGGACGGGGTGCTAATCAACACGAGCATGAATGTGCGTGGCGAGCCGATCGTTTGCACCCCGGAGGAGGCGGTCGCCTGTTTCATGGGTACGGGGATGGATGTGTTGGTGTTGGAGAATATCGTTATCTTTAAGAAAGATCAATCGGCGGCTGCTCATTGGAGGGAGAAAGGGGCGCTGGCGATTGACTGATGGGCCGGGAAGGCACGCGAATAAAATTCAACGATCGAATATGGAGTTTTTAAGGGACCTCTGGTTATTTCTAAAGGAAAGAAAGAAATGGTGGTTGGTGCCGCTGATCATCCTGATCGTATTGATTGCGTTGCTGGTTGTGTTGGGGGGTAGTTCCGCGCTTGCCCCATTCATATATACCCTTTTTTAATATGGATAAAAAGGAAAAGCCGGTTGAGACCATGTTGGTACTGGCCATGGGGTGCCTGCTTGCTTATGTGGTATTCCGATGGAAGGCGGGGTTATATCTATCATTTGTGTTTGGGGGGATCGGCATTTTTTCCAGTTGGCTGAGCGCACGGATCGCGAGGGTTTGGATGGGGCTGGCGCGGGGGCTTGGCTGGATCAGCAATGGATTGCTGTTGTCGGTGTTGTTTGTATTCGTCGTCGTTCCGGTGGCATTTTTCCGGCGGATACGGAAGAAAGACAAGCTGAAAAGGTTCGATCCGAAGGCAGCCAGCAATTTCATTTCCCGGGACCACCTTTTTACGAAGGATGACTTGGAGAAGATGTAGTAGGCGATTCTACCCTGCAGTAACCACGATGCCCGTGAGGTTCTCATCGCCTGTGGCGCCGGCATAGTTTAGCTGCGTCATCTTTCCATTCTTCCAATAGACCGCATGGATGTGGCCGTCAGTCCCTTTTGCCTGGCCGCTGATATAGATGTCATTGCCCGAAATAGTGATGGATGCAGATTGCGACGGAACAGATGGATCGGTAAGATAGATCATTTGCCCATTCTTCCAGTAAACGGCGTTGTAATCTGCAATCAATCGGTTATATATCGTGCCGGCCACATAAATGTCATTTCCGATAATGCCAATCCCGCTGGCGTCAGCCTGTTCGAGGGTATCCGACGAAAGCACCGTCATCTGACCATTCTTCCAATAAACGGCCGCCTTGGCGTTTAGGCTTCCGGTGAGGTAAATATCGGAGCCATTCTTTAGGATCGATTCAGGCGAACCGGCGGTGTCAGGGTTCATCCAGACTTCTGTGCCATTCTTCCAATACAAAGCACGATAATAAACCCCATTTTTGAGACCGTAGCCGAAAACATATACATCGCTCCCATCGACGAGTACTCCATTAGACCCGGAGGTAGGTAATTCGGGACTGAGAATAGTTGGTTGACCGTTCTTCCAATAGATTGCTGTGGTGTTTGGCAGGCTGGTGGGAATAAGCTGCGTCCCGGCTACATACACATCACTTCCCGCTAGTGCCATTCCGTAACCCTGTCCCGTTGCTGACAAAACCTCTTCCACTCCGTTTTTCCATTCAACTGCTCCGTGCGGACTGCTACCGGACACATAGACGTCAGACCCCGAGACGGCGATTCCCCATCCGAATGAGCTGGAATCGGCCGTTGTCATTGGCGGCAACAGACTTCCTGTTCCGTCTTTCCAGACCATCGCGGTATTGCTTGTTCCATTATAGAACCAACCCGTACCGTACACTTTGATAGTTGTGTCATTTCCTGGCGTAAGCGGCTTGCCGCTATTCTTATGACAAGACAAGAGGCCGGACAGTCCGGCGAATAGAACAATTGACGTAATGGTTTTCATGTCGCAATATTATGGGAAAAATCCAATTTTAATGTGGCAGTCTTGCAAATTCCGGGTCTGAGTATTATTTTACAGCCGATTATGCGGTCCAATATCCCTGCGTACCTACGCCATACCTTTGTTGTAGCTGTCATTTGTTGCTTTTCCTGTCCTCCGACGCACGCGCAGGAGAAAGGTACCGCGGCCCATGCGCAGGAGAAGGATTTTACCCCTGCAGCGGAAAATACGAATTTGCTGACCAGTCTGCTGGATCAGTATCAACAGCGGTACAAGGATCATCTCACTCAACTGCCATCCACCAACAGAAAAGATTACGAGCAGATCTACAATGAGCGGTGGGCGGATATCAAGCAGAAATTCGACAAGAAGGAGATCTATACGGCGGCCGATGCCCAGGAATACCTCGACAAGCTGGTTAGTATTATCGTCAAGGCCAACCCGGAGATACAGCATTATCCCTTTCAATGTTATTTTTCCCGCTCTTATATTCCCAATGCTGCGTATATCGGCGAGGGGATCATTCTATTCGATATGGGGTTATTTTATCGCCTGACGGATGAAAGCCAGGCGGTATTTGTTATATGCCATGAGATCTCGCATTACTTCCTGCATCATCAGGAAAACGCTATCGAGAAATATGTCAAGACGATCAATTCGCCGGAAGTGCAGGCGCAGCTGCGGAAGATAAAAGGGGCGGAATATCATCAGCGCGAGCAGTTGCAGAACCTGGTCAAGGGGTTGGCATTCGACAGCCGGAGGCATAGCCGGGATCATGAGTCCCAGGCCGATTCGATGGCAGTGGAGTTGATGCGTCATACGGCGTTTGCGCTGACGGGGGCGACGAGTACGCTCGCTATGCTGGACACCGTCGACAAGGATGATTTTGATGTAGAAGGTTATTTGCAGCGGGCTTTCAATTCCAGTGACTATCCGTTCAGGAAAAAATGGCTGGCGAGGGAGGAGGGGTTGCTTGGGGGGCATGCGCATTTGCGGCGCGATAACCAGGATGGGTTGGCGGATTCGCTCAAGACGCACCCGGATTGTCTGATACGGATCAAACTGATCACGCCGATGGTGGGGGGTGGGGCGGGTCGGGCCTTTGTGGTCGATTCGGTCAAGTTCAGGCAGTTGCAGGAGCGTTGCCGGTATGAGGTCATCGAGTATGCCTATGTGGCGGATGGATATACGCAAAGTTTTTGGCTGGCGCTGGAACTGATGAAGGAGCGTCCCGCCGATGCCTATGCGGTGACGCAGGCGGGCAGGGTGCTCAATGGGTTGTATAAGGCGCAGAAGGGGCATACGCTCGGCAAGGTCGTCGAGCTGCCTTCGCCGGATTACCCGGAGAATTATAATTCGATGTTGCAGTTTGTCGCGGATCTTCACCTGGAAGATATCGCTTCGATCAGTTACTATTTTCTGAAGGCGCATATTCCGGAGTTCTCGCAGTATGAGCTATTCAGGAAGGTTTTTGAGGAGAGCGCAAAGAATAAGATGGAGCAGGATTGAGGGGTGGCTGAGGGAATTTGGGGTTGCAGGACGAACAGGCGAAAAAATGTAAATCTTAAACCAAATAAATAACCGATTATGACCATTTCTAAGCAATTTATCCGATGGACCCTGATGGCTGTGCTTGGCTTGAGTTGGCCGGCGGCGGGCCTGCTTGCGCAGTCCAAGCTGAGTATCGACAAAGTCTATTCCGCGTATTTGCGCAACAGCGGGACGATTATGGCAAAGGGCCAGATCAAAGGCTATTTTTTCCTTTACATGAGTGACAAGATCGACAGGCATACCAATGAGTATACGCTGCAGATCCTCGATGAGAACCTCAACAAGGTGCAAAGCATCAAATTTGAAGATAGCAAGAAGCTGAGTCTGCTTGAGTCGGCATATAACGGCAACAGCATTTCGTTCTTATTCAAGAATGAGGACAACAAGACGCTGGACATGAAGATCTACGATTTTGACGGCAAGTTAAAGTACACGTACAGCAGGGAATTCGACAGGAAAACGGATGAGTTGATGAAGCAGTATGCGACGCTGCATACGGATGAGGGGATGAACAAGAATGTATTCGATATCGGGGATGAGGGTTATGTGTCGGTGTTGCCGATGCGTGACGGCAAGCAGCGGACGTATGAGGTGGACTATTATGGCTCTGACAGTAAGAAGCAATGGACATATGTTCCGAATGACGATGCGGAGAAGTATGCCATGGCAGAATACCTGGGCTGCACGGACAGTCTGATCGTTCTGGAGGTCCTGAAAAAGAACAAAACGCTCGGCACGGATTTCAGCTCCCACCTTGTAGGCATCAATTTTATTACCAAGAAGAAGCAATTTGAGATTGACGGGTCCAATGACCAGTACAACATTGTGCCGTCCGGCGTCGTGTCGATGGATTCGGGTAAGCTCATGTTGATGGCCTCTTATTATGATAAGAATCAGAATATCGTGAAAGATTTCAGCAGGGGGCTGGCTATTTACGAGATAACGACCTCCGGGAAAGTGCTGACGAAAACCTATAATACCTGGGCGGGAGATATTGCCCGGTATCTGCCTACCAACAGCAAGGGGAAGATCGACGACGTTGGGTATCTGTACATCCATAAGCTGATCCAGACTCCCGACAAGCGGCTTTTCGTTGTCGGCGAGGGATATAAGCGGCAGGCTAATGCGGCGGGAATAGCGGTGAATACACTGTCCATTTTGGCCGGCGGCGGAACTACGAGCATGGGCAATACTAAGATCGTTATCACAGACCTGGTCATGATGGAGTTCAACAGCAAGTACAAGGTGACGAATGCTACTATTTACGACAAGACGAAAAATACGGCTATTGCCTCCAATATATCGGATTACAATAGCCAGCATTTGCTCGCGGAACTCTTAAAGGCGATGGGCGCATTTGACTATGCGTTTACGACGGGCGAATCCGATAATTCCAATTTTGCCGTCTGTTATAGCGATTGGGAACGGAGCGCCGAGTACCACGGCCAGACCTTCAATGCGATCCGTTTTAACGGGAAGAAGTTCACTACCGACAAGATCGAACTCAAGTCCAAAGCCAGCATGATGCATGTGTTCCCGGCGAAGGGAGGATCGATCATGATCATGGAATATTTCAGGAAGGACAAGCGGCTTGATTTCCGGCTGGAAAAATTAGGATAGTGTCCGCGCGCAGCGGCATGGATGCTATTCTGATCTAAGTATCTCGGCAGGATTGGTGAAGGCGAGCTTCAACGTTTGAAAGCCGATGGTGAGCATCGCGATCGACAAGGCGATCCCGCCGGCCAGGAAAAATACCGTTCCACCGATGGGGATACGATAAGCGAAGTTCTGCAGCCAATTATTCATCAGGTACCAGGCGACGGGTGATGCGATCAATACAGCGATCAGGATAAGCCGGGCGAAGCTGCCGGACAGCATCAAAGCAATATCGATGACGGAGGCGCCGAGTACTTTGCGGATGCCGATCTCCTTCTTTCGCCGGCCAGCGGTGAACATGACAAGGCCTAACAGGCCCATACAGGAAATGAAGATGGTGATCACCATGGCGGTGTTCATGAGTGTAGCCGTTTTCCTTTCTTTTTCATACATCGAAGCGATGCTGTCATCCAGGAAGGTATAATTGAAGGGGGTTTCGGGGTAGACCAGTTTCCATGCCTGCGCCATTCGGCCGAGGGTGGTTTTGAACTGGCTCAGGGATTGTCCTTGTGTACCTAGCTTCACTGCAATAGCTTCAAGCGGGGCGGGAAAATCCATCATTATGATCGGCATGATGGCCTCGTGGTAGGAATATTCGTGAAAATCTGCGATCACGCCGATGATGGGAAGTGGGCTTTCGCCAAGGAAAAGATTTTTGCCCACGGCTTCCCGGGGGTCCGTGAGTCCCATGGCCCTGGTCATGGACTCATTGACGACGACTTCCTTCGCGCTGTCTTTGGGCCGGAGATTGATCCCTGCCAGTAACCTGATCCGGTAAAGTGGAATGAAATGCTCGTCGGCGATCTGGAGAGCGGCGGGGATGTCCACCTGATATTTTCCTTTAAACTGCAAGGGAGCCGTGGCGTGGGCGTATGTCGTTGGGGGAAAGGATTGTGCGGCAGCATCGCTGACTCCTGCGAGTTGCCGAAAGCGTTTGACCATGACCTGTATCCTTTTTGTTGTATCTCCGTGAGGCGTAGCGATGGTAAGAATGGCGTCGGAGGAAAAGCCCAGGTCTTCGGTG
>DASZJO010000139.1:0-11987 GCA_035948015.1 Puia sp. | reverse complement strand
CGGCTATCGATTTGATCCGGACGGGAGAGATCGACATGGGGAAGATCCGGTTTTATATCGGCTATTCCGGTTGGGGCAGCGGGCAGTTGGCAGATGAGCTGAAGGAGAAATCCTGGTTGACGGTACCGGCCAGCCGCCGGTTGGTCTTTCATAAAAAACCTTCAGAGATCTGGAAGGATGCGATTCGCGACCTGGGCGGAGAATATGAAATGATGGTAAATTTCCCGATCGATCCGCAATTGAACTAGGACTTGCCTTCAACAGGTACTGCGCCTTCAACCAATACAGTGACCTTATTATTCAGCACTTCCACGAACCCGCTTTGGATCGTGAAGAATGCCAGATGGTTATTCTTATCCTTCAGTACTTTTATTTTCCCTTCCTTCAGCGCGCTTACCAGCGGGGCATGCCGGTTGAGCACTTCGAAAAGCCCCATCACACCGGGCAGTTGAACGCCGTATACATCGGCGCTGAAAAGCTTCTTCTCGGGTGTCAATATTTCCAGGTTCATACGTTGACGGTTTATTGAGGGCCGTTGACAATTTATTGGCGGGCCTGAGCCAACAATTTCTTACCTTTTTCGATCGCGTCGTCGATCGAACCCACAAGGTTGAACGCAGCCTCCGGGTATTCATCGACCTCGCCGTCCATGATCATGTTAAAGCCGCGGATCGTCTCTTCAATGGGAACGAGAACCCCTTTTAGCCCGGTGAACTGTTCCGCCACATGGAAGGGCTGAGACAGGAACCGCTGGACCTTGCGGGCACGCGCGACGGTCATCTTGTCTTCATCGCTCAATTCATCCAAACCGAGAATGGCGATGATATCCTGCAGTTCCTTATAACGCTGGAGGATAAGCTTTACCCGGTTAGCGCAATCGTAGTGCGCGTCACCGACGATGAGCGGGGTCAGGATACGGGAGGTGGAGTCCAACGGGTCGACGGCGGGGTAGATACCCAGGTCGGCGATCTTCCGGCTCAATACGGTGGTTGCGTCGAGGTGCGCAAAGGTCGTCGCAGGAGCGGGATCGGTCAGGTCATCCGCGGGTACGTAGACGGCCTGTACGGAAGTGATGGAGCCGTTGCGCGTGGAAGTGATCCGTTCCTGCATCAATCCCATTTCAGTAGCCAACGTCGGCTGATAACCCACCGCGGAGGGCATCCGGCCCAGGAGCGCCGAAACTTCCGAGCCGGCCTGGGTAAAGCGGAAAATGTTGTCGATAAAGAACAAGATATCACGGCCCTGGCCTTTACCATCGCCATCGCGATAATATTCCGCGATGGTCAGACCGCTAAGCGCAACCCGGGCGCGGGCGCCGGGGGGTTCGTTCATCTGACCGAAGACAAAAGTTGCTTTTGATTCGGCTAATTCCGGCATTTTGACTTTGGATAGGTCCCAGCCGCCTTTCTCCATATCGTGCTTAAAGTCATCGCCATATTTCATGATCCCGGCTTCGATCATCTCGCGCATCAGGTCATTCCCCTCCCTGGTACGTTCACCGACACCGGCAAACACCGACACACCCGCATAGGCTTTGGCGATATTGTTGATCAGCTCCTGGATCAATACTGTTTTACCGACGCCGGCGCCACCGAACAGACCGGTCTTACCCCCTTTTGCATAGGGCTCGATCAGGTCGATCACCTTGATGCCGGTGTAGAGTATTTCAGTGCTGACACTCAGGTTCTCGAAGGCCGGGGGGTTGCTGTGAATGGGGCGACCACCAACCTTAGAAACCGCAGGCAAGCCGTCGATCGGATCACCGGTCACATTGAACAGCCGGCCCTTGATGCCTTCTCCGATAGGCATGGTGATGGCTGCATCGGTATCGGTCACCGGGGTACCCCGCACCAAACCTTCCGTGCCATCCATCGCGATACAGCGGACACTGTCTTCCCCGAGATGCTGCTGAACTTCCAAAACCAGGGTTTCGCCATTGGACTTTTTCAGTTCCAGCGCGTTATAAATTTCAGGGAGCTTGCCATCAAACTGCACATCGACTACGGCGCCAATGATCTGTTTGATCTTACCGGTACTTGCCATATTGTTATAATTAGATAGTTGGGGTTTAAAATTTGGCTGCAAAGGTAAGGGTACAGGGGTAAAGAAACAATGAATTCTCTATTTTTGTTCCTTTACAAAACCTGGACGTCGACTATGCAACTGATAGAAGTTAACACCCCTTCCCTGGGAAAAGAATTCATCCGGATAAATGTGGAGCTCAATCGATCGAACCCATCCTATATCCGCCCGATCGATAAGGAGATCGAGGAAGTCTTCGATCCGAAGGAGAATAAAGCTTTCCGGCATGGGGAACTGGCGCGGTGGATACTAAAGGATCGCGAGGGCCGCCACATCGGGCGGATCGCCGCCTTTGTCAATAAGAAGTACCGGAATAAGGGAGACGATGTTCCGATCGGCGGAATCGGCTTTTTTGATTGCATCAATAGCCAGGAAGCTGCAGACATGCTGCTGGATGTTGCCCGGCATTGGCTGGGTCAGCGGGGGATGGAGGCGATGGACGGCCCGATCAATTTCGGGGAACGGGATAAATGGTGGGGATTGCTGGTGGAAGGTTTCAATGAGCCGTTATGGTCGATGAATTTCAACCCGCCTTACTACCGGGCGCTATTCGAAAACTATGGCTTTCAGCCCTTTTTCCACCAATTATGTTTTGGCTTGGATCCACTGAAGCCGCTGAGTGAGAAGCTGTTAAGAAGGCACGCCGCCCTGGCCGCGGATCCGGCTTACAGCGCAGCGATGATCGAGAAGAACAACCTGGAGAAATATGCCATGGATTTTCTCCGAATATACAATGAGGCTTATGCGGGGCATGGCGGGGGGAAGGAGCTGAAAAAGGAGCAGGTGATGGGAATGTTTAAGCGGATGAAGCCGCTGATCGATGAAAAAGTGGTCTGGTTTGTCTATCATAATGAAAGGCCGATCGCGATGTTTGTCAATATTCCGGAGCTGAACCAGTATTTTAAGCATTTTAACGGGAAGTTCGGCCCATTACAGAAGCTGCACTTTGTCTGGCTTCGGTGGCGAAAGGCTTGCCGGCATTTTACGGGCATCGTGTTTGCAGTAGTACCTGATTACCAGTCGATAGGGGTAGAAGCTTTTATGGTAGGGGAATCGGCGAAGGTGATCCAGCCGGATGCTTTTTATACGCATTATGAGATGCAGTGGATCGGGGATTTCAATCCGAAGATGGTGAATGTGGCGAAGACGCTGGGGGAGACTTTTGTCAGCCGGAAGCTGACAACCTACCGGTATTTGTTCGACCGGACCAAGGAATTCAAACGGCATCCGATGCTGGCATAAAACCCCATCCCATGTTGGCGTAATAAGGGAATTTTCCATTTTTCAGACCGAATTCCTAAATACGGAAAGGTTCCGTGAAACAGCATTTTTACAAGTCATTGATATTCAGGGTGTATCAATTTGGCACAATGTATGAATTACCTATGCTACCTGAAAATTTAGAATGTTGATCGGCAGGAAAGTAGATCCTGATCCGTAAGATCTGAAAGACGCTTGAGGCCACCGAATGGTGGCCTCAAGTTATTTAAATGGCGGGCATCAATCCGGCCGGAGGAATATCCAGCTCCGTACTGGGTTGACGTTCTGGCTCGATGCGCGGCGCCAGCAGCTTATAAAGAACCGGCGTGACCACCCGCGTGAGAATAGTCGAGCTGAGCAACCCGCCGATAATGACCAGCGCCAGCGGCGTATACAGGGGGTTGTTCTCGGTGATCAATGGGATCAGACCGCCGATGGCGGTAAGCGTGGTGAGAATGATCGGAACGAAGCGGGTTTCGCCGGCTTCCTGGATGGCTTCATCCAAACCCATTCCGCCCTTACGTAGCTGGTCCGTGTAATCGACCAGCAAAATCGAGTTCTTCACTTCGATCCCCACCAGAGCGATAATGCCGATGACGGCCACGAAGGACAAGGTGTTTCCGGTGGCCAGCAGGATGAGTACGGCGCCGATAATGCCGAGAGGCACGACGGAAAGCACGATCAGGGTGCCGCGGAACGTCTTGAATTCGAGGATAAGGATTCCGAGAATGCCGAATACTGTAATGAGGATGATCGAACCGAGGCCGCCAAAACTCTCCTGTTTGCTCTCTACCTCACCTGCCGCCATATAGCTGACCCCCTTGGGGAATGTCATCCTGTCAAGCTGCTTGAGTATCCCATCGGTGACGCGGGTGGTGTTGTATCCATTACGGACAAACGCGGTCACGGTCGTATATCGATCCTTGTCATAGTGGTGGATACTGGTCGGCGAGCTCTTGAACTGGATGGTAGCCAGCTCGCTCAGCGGAACGGAGGTTCCGTTATATGAATTCACATAGACTTTGTTGAGCGCATCGAGGGTCTGATGAGCTCCGCGGGGCAGGCACAAAGTAATATCATAGTCGTTATCCTTGTCATTATCCTTCCGGAAAGTACCGACGTCTAGTCCGGCAATGGCCAGGCGCACCGTCCGATCGATCTCGTTGACGGGAACGCCGAGTATCCCGGCCTTTTCCTTATTGACGTTGACCTTGATGTCGGTGATCAGCGTGGTCAGCTCATTGTTGACATAGATGGTTCCTTCGGTCCTCTTCAACAGGTCTTCTACCCGGAAGGCAAGGTTGCGAAGCGTGTCGAGGTCCTCGGAGAAGAGCCGGATCGCGATGGGCGCTTCTATCGGCGGTCCCTGTTCGAAGTCCTTGACCTCGATCTTTGCGCCGGGATAGGCCGAGAGCCGGGTGCGAAGCGAGTCGATCAGCTGTCTTTTCCGCGCTGAAGGGGTTTCATTCAGCTGAACGAAGATCTGGGCGTAATTGCTCACTTCATTCTGGGGGATCACATTGTAATAAATGCGGGGGTTGCCGCGGCCCACGTTGGTGGCATAGTTCTTCAGGTCGGGGAGATGATCGATCTGGCTTTCGACCCAGCGGGTGGTCGAATCCGTGGCGGCGATGCTCGTGCCCAGCGGGGTAGTGATATTGACAAGGAACATCGGTTTCTCGGAAGAGGGGAAGACGCTGAACCCTACGCGGGGGATAAGCAGCAGGCAGCCGATGAAGATGCCGAGGGCGATCACCAGGGTCAGCGCGGGGCGGGCGATCGCGCCATGGAGCAGCCGCCGGTAGGAGCCGTTGATGAGCCGCTTGAGGCCGCGTAGGAAGAGATTGCCTTCGGGGTGCTCGTGCGCGCTGAGAATGCGACTGGAAAGGAAGGGGACGATGGTCAGGGACACGAACAGGGAGGCGAGCACGGTGGTAACGACGGCGGCAGGCAGGCTCCGGATGAAATCACCGGCCCCTTCCGGCAGGAACATCAGCGGCAGGAAAGCGAATATCAGGGTGGCGGTACAGCCCACGACGGCCAGCCCGATCTGCCGGGTGGCGGCGATGGCGGCGTCCACCCGGGAATAGCCCATTCGCAGGTACCGTTCGATGTTTTCCACGACCACGATGCTGTCGTCGACCAGCAGTCCGAGAGCCACGACCATTCCGACGATGCTGAGCTGGTTGATAGTGATATGGAAGAGGTTGAGTAGAAATAACCCGATCAGTAAGGAAAGCGGAATGGAGACCATGACCACGATGGAGGCCCGGGGGCCGAGGGGCAACAGAGTGAGGAGCACCAGTAAGATGGCGATACCGAAATCCCGCGCGAAATGGCCGAGACGGGTGTGGACGCTTTCGGCATTATTGAAGCTTTTGACATAGGCGATATCCGGTGGCAGGTCGGATTTGAACTTGTCGAGGACGGGGTTCATTTCCTTTTCGACGGCGAAGATATTGGTGCCGGATTTGCGGCTCGCGGTCACGAATACGCAGCGTTTGCCGTTGAGGCGACCAATATAGCTTTGTTCCTCATAGTTGAAATCCACGTCGGCGATATCCTTCACATAGATGATCTTTCCGGCGGCGCTGCTGACGATGGTGTTGCGGATCTCTTCGATGGTCTTATAGTCGCCGCTCGTTTTGATGTTGAATTTCCGCGTGCCCATGTCCACGCTGCCGCCGGGAATGTTGACGTTCTCCCGTTGGATGGCCTGGAGGACGGTATTCAGCGGGATCCTGTTCTGGGCCAGCTTTTCGAGGTTGAGGGCGACGCGGACCTCTTGGCGCGGGAAGGCCCAGTTGTCAACCTTCTTTAGCGTTTTGATCTTTTCCAGCCGGTCCTTGAGCTTCCGGCTCCATTCCTGCAGGTCTTTGTAAGGCGCGGTCTCGCTGACCAGGGCTACTTGAAGGATGTTGACGTCCGAGGGTGTGAAGCGCTGGATGTCGATGGGCAGGATGTCCCGGGGCAACTCGCCACGGACAGCGTCGATCTCGCGGATGACATCCTCGTATTTCTTATCCGGGTCAGTCTCGTATTTGAATTCGATCTGGATGACGGCGAGGCCGTCATCGATGGTGGAGCGGATGCGTTTGATGTCGTCCATGGCATTTAAACGTTTCTCCATCGGGTTGACGACCAGCTCTTCCATGTCTTTGGGACTCGTGCCCGGATATATTACGATGGCGGCAAATGAGGGCGCTTCGAAATCCGGGTCTTCACCGCGGGGCATGGTGAGCAGCGAATTGACACCGATGGCTGCCAGCATGATGAAGACGATGAGCGTAAACTGATAATTACGGACGGCGAATTCGGTGAGGCTGCGGCGGCGGGGCGCAGCCGGCGTTGCGGCGGTGCCCGGCGTAGCGGCAGTGTCCTGCGTTGCGGCGGTGCCCGGCGTATTCTTTGGATTTGACATGGCGGAGTTTTTAGCGATTAACATTTTGCACCTTCACAACAGAACGCTCCGTCAGGTACCCTACTCCGTCAGCGATCACCTGTTGAACGCTGTCAAGGCCGCTGCTGACAGCGATCCGGTCATCCTGGAAGAAAGCGATCCGAACGGGAAGCTTTTTGACGGTGCGGTTGTCCGCATTAAGGGTATAGACGTATCCGCCCGATCCTTCTCCTTCGACCAGGGCCGAGGCGGGGATGAGCGTGTAGGCCCGGCCGGCCGGCGGTTGGAGCTGGAGGCTGCAAAACAATCCCGGAGCGAACTTATGCCCTGCCGGAGCCACCGTGACTTCCATGGCATAAGTGCCATTGCTGGGATCCGCGGCTTCCGCGAGCTTGGTGATGACGCCGGAGAACCGATGGTCGGGATAGGCGTCAATGGCAACGGAGGCCTTATCACCGCGATGCAGGACAGCCCAGTCTTTGTCGGATACGCCAAATCGAACGACCCAATCCTTGTTGCCGGTCCCATTAAATACCAGGACAGTTGTCCCTGCCGCCAGGTATTCGCCTTCGTTGCCGGTCTTTTGCAGGATACTTCCGTCCGAGGTCGCGCGGATCTGGGCATACTGGCGATTGAAGCGGGCAATACGCAGGGCTTCACCGGCCACGGTCAGCTGGGTATGACTGTTTTGCAACTGTTCGAGAGAAGCAACGGTATCGCGGTACAGATTGCGGAGCCGGTTCTCGTCGCGTTGTGCCTTTTCGACATTGAGTGAAGCCTGCTGTACCTGGGCGTCGATCTCTGTGAGGTCGAGCGTGGCCAACAACTGACCGGCGGTCACATGGTCGCCTTCCTTTACATAGATCCTCGAGATGATGCCGCCGATCTTAAAGGACAAGCGGGCTTCGTCGTTGGACGCCATCAGGCCGGAATATTGCAGAAGGCGGCTTTGATGGCTGATGACCACCGGGAAAAGCCGGACGGGGATGGCGTCTTCGGAAGCGGGCGTTTTTCGAATGACGGCGGCCTGATTGTCGCTGCAGGCAACAATGGAGAATGCCAGGATCGCGGCGAAGGCGGATCGGATGAGCAGTAGCGTATTCATATCGTGTTTTATTTCTGGTTATTAAGTGGGAATGCGGCGTTAACGCGTTCGAGATCTGCGGCGCGATTCAGCAATGCGAGCCGGCCGAAGGAATAGCGGAGCTCGGCGTTGGTCATCTGATTTCGGGAATCGATGAGCTCGATCTGCAGCGCCTGCCCTTCGTTGAAGCGTCGTTCGGCCAGACGATAGGTTTCGCGGGCGCTTCTGACCTCGTCGGCCAGGGCTTGAACGGCCTCGATTGCCGAGTTATAGTTGTTGACGGCGGTAGCCTGCTCTAGGTTCAGTTGGTCAGTGAGCTGCTGGTATTGTTCGTGTACCGACTGGATATCGATAAAGTCCTGCCGGATCTTATATTTATTGTCGTTCGCCTTGAACAGGGGCCAGACCAGCTGAACCCCGGCGAGCTGATAGAATTGGGAGCTGTTAAGATGCACGCCGTAGCCCTGGTATCCGACATCATAAAATGCGTTGAGCTTGGGAATAAGATAGGCGCGGTCCCATTTCAGATTGGATTCAAGGATACGCCGATAGCTGGTAAGCCGGGCGAATTCTTCGCGGCGATCCGATGACAGGGGATCGGAAAGGGGATGGACCATTGAAAGGGGATCAGGCGAACCGTCCATCAGGGCTGGATCGGTCGAAATCGGGTAATCCAGCGGGCGGTTGAGCAGGAAATTGATCCAGGCAGCGGCGTTGCGGAGATTGTTCCGGGCCTCGATGAGCGAGGATTGCGCTTCACTGATCTGGGCCTGGGCGCGGAGAACGATCTCGCGGGTAGCCATCTGGTTCTCCACGAATTTTTCACTGACCCTTCTGTTCTCTTCGGCCAGATTCAGGGCGCTTTGATAGATCTCCGCAGCCTTACCTGCCTGGAGGTATTGATAATAGGCCTGGCGGATGGAGCGAACGAGGTCGCGGGCATAGATATCGCGGTCGGCGCGGCTGCCATTGATCCGTTCCATATTGACTTCCTTGTTGTGCTGTAAGTCGGTGTTCAGGATGGGCATGGAGATCTCCATTTTGGTATCCTGGAAATTATTGGGCAGGAACTGGACGGACTGGTTGGCTACCTGCGGGAATTTATCGGAGGCGGTGAGCCGGTTAAGGGTGGAGTAGACGTTGTTGAGCAGGTCGCCGACAGGGATGCCGATGCTCCGGCCGCCGTCGGCCAGGGTATATTGTGAGCTGGCCGTTGCTTGCGGGAGGAAGAGGCTTTTGGCACGCCGAAGGTCAAGCTGGGATTTTTGAAGGTCAAAATTTCGTTGGTGAAGGGCGAGATTGCTGTCGAGCGCCAGCCTGATATAACTATTGAGGATGTCGGAGGCCGGCGCCGCGTACTGTGCAGCTGCTGACTGGAAGAAGATCAGCCCGGCCAGCAGGAGCGGAAATAGGTTTTTTGGCATAACGTTCTGTTTATGTGTTAAGTAAATAATATTAACATTGTTTAGTTAACGACCAAAAAAAACGCCCTTTTAAATCTGTTAGGGCTGTAATTGAGATCAGTTTTCTTTTCCGGTATACTCGATGTTATTGATCAGCCAGTTCACCGCCTCCTTCATAACCGGCATCAGCAATTCCTTTTGCTCAACGAACTTCTCCATGCGCCCCCGGAGGGCCAGGGAGACCAGTCCGTGGACGAAGCTCCAGATGGCAAGGCTTACGAGCTGGGGGTCTGCTTTTGCGATAAAGCCTTTTTCCATGCATTCGGTCACCGTGGCTTTCAGCACGCTGATAGCAGCGTCGCCGGGCTTCCAGTCACAGCCCATCTCGGAGAATACTTTCATCGGTTCCCCCATGATAAACATGAGGTTATAGAATTCCGGGTTCTCCATACCAAAATGGAGGTAGTTCTCGCCCATTTTATGCAGCCGCAGCAACGGATTGTGAATGGAGGCGAGGTTCCGGTTGAATTCGGTCATCTTCTGAAAACCAATATCATGCAAGGCGGCGAAGATCTCATCTTTATCTTTGAAGTACAGGTAGACCGTAGTCGGGCTGTATTCTATCAGATCAGCGATCTTGCGGATGGTGACGTTGCCGAAACCTTCGTCGCTGAATAGCTTGATCGAGGCGTCCAGGATCTGCTTCCGGATCTCCAGCTTTTGCTTCTCTTTTCGTTCCTGTATTCCCATGTTTACAATGCAAATTTACTTAACAATGTAAATAAACCAAATATTTGGTGATATTTTTTTTAAAGATAGTCAAACGGGGCATTGGGTGCCTAGGATTTGTGGATTTGTGCTAGGTTTGCTAAAATGGATAAGTTCATCGTTTCGGCCCGAAAATACCGGCCCCAGGACTTCTCGACGGTGGTCGGCCAGTCCCATATCACCACTACCCTGAAAAACGCCATCAAGAACGGTCAGCTGGCGCATGCTTTCCTGTTCTGCGGCCCGCGCGGGGTCGGTAAAACGACCTGTGCCCGGATCCTGGCAAAGACCATCAATTGCGAAAATGTGAGTCCGGATGGGGAGGCTTGTAACCACTGTCATTCCTGTGTATCCTTTAATGAAGGTACTTCACTGAACATTCATGAGCTGGATGCCGCCAGCAACAACTCCGTGGACGATATCCGGACCCTGGTGGAACAGGTGCGGTTTGCTCCCCAGGCCGGGAAATACAAGGTATATATCATCGATGAAGTCCACATGCTCAGTACTTCGGCGTTCAATGCTTTTCTAAAAACACTGGAGGAGCCGCCACCATACGCAATCTTCATATTGGCGACCACGGAAAAGCACAAGATCCTGCCTACGATCCTGTCACGCTGTCAAATATTCGATTTCAAACGGATCACGGCAGCGGATACTGTAGAACACCTCGAGGAAATCGGCGGGAAGGAAGGGATCCATGCGGAAAAGGCTGCCCTGCAGCTCATCGCGCAAAAGAGCGAAGGCTGTATGCGGGATGCGCTGAGCATCCTGGATAAGATCGTGAGCTTTACCAACGGCGAGCTCACCTATAAGAACACCCTGGAGCACCTGAATATCCTCGACGCCGACTATTATTTCCGCATCCTTGAATCTATGCAGCAGCAGGACCTGGCGGAGGCGTTGCTGATCTACGACGACATCAACCGAAAGGGCTTCGAGGGCGATCTGGTACTGAACGGGCTGGCAGAATTCATCCGCAACCTGCTGGTCTGCAAGGACGAAAAAATAGCTTCGCTGCTCGAAGCAGTGGAGAGCTTCAGGGACCGATATATTAGCGCGGGGAAAAAAGCAGACGCGGTCTACCTGGTGAGCGCGCTGAATGTCCTGAATGATGCAGAGATCAGTTACAGATCTGCGCGGAACAAAAGGCTCCATGTAGAGCTGGCCCTGATCAAGCTGTGTTATTTGGCACAGGCTATGCAGGTGGTAGCCGGGGGGTCGAAGGAAAATAAGAAAACAGCTGAATCATTAAGACCGGTTTCCTTTCGGAATATTCCCCCGATGGAACCGGTGGTCAGCCGGGGCAAACGACAGGAGCAGGCTGCGGGCGCCAGGTTGATAATCGAGACCGCCGCCGCGGAGCCGGTGCAGGAAGCGAAGCAAGCCGGCTCATCAACCTCTTTATCAAAGATCCGCCAGCAAATTGCCGAACGGGCGCGCGACAAAGAATCAGAGAGCAGCCGGGCGCTTGAAGCCGAATCTCTTCATCTGGCATGGCAGCAATATGCCGATTCCCTGCGGGAAAACCGAAACCCTGCCGTACAAAGCTTGGAACTGGCGGCGCTTCGGATCATCGATGCTCAGACTTTTGAAGTTTCGACAAACAATAACCTGGAGCAGCGTTTCATCGAGGCGGAGAAACGCGGGCTATCCGAGCATTTGCAACAGGTTTTTGCCAATAAGGCGATCAGTTTCACGGTGGTCGTGGAAGAAAAGGCGCCGGCGGAAGAACCCGCGGACAGACCACTGAACAAGCGGGAGCAGTTCATGCAGATCGTGGATCAGTATCCGCTGGTAAAAGAGTTAAAGGATCGCCTGCGGTTGGAGCTGGATTATTGAACCTCATATTAATATAGTTTAGTTAAAACGAACCCTTTAGTTTGGATATACAACCGATTGGCGGGAATTTTGCCAACGTTTTGATGCAGACTGTGCCACAACATTATCTATGAACGGTAACACGACACCAACCTTAAAAAGACAGATC
>DASZJO010000138.1:0-27552 GCA_035948015.1 Puia sp. | reverse complement strand
TCAGGGCGTTTGGCAATTGGGTGCTTTGCGGCAGTCCTTCCCCCGGTCAGCATGCGTTGATCTCGGTCGCCGGTCCGTTGATCAATGTAGTGTTATTGTTGACCGGCTGGGCCCTCCTGCATCCCGAGAATCCGGTGGAGGAAAACTCTGTAGGTGTTGCGCTGGTCTTTGCCGCGCTCCCGTTGAACAACCTCATCGGGGCCTTTAATGGCGGTGGTGATATCACGGATACCGTTAGATGGCTTCAGCGGCATGGCTACAATTCCAACGTGCATTTTGCAAAGGGGTTTGGATTAGTGATTGTGCTGCTGTTAAACCTGCTACCGGTGGTGAGGGCCTTTTTCCGGTTACCCGGTTATAAAGGCAAAGCGATCGCGTTCCCGCTGTTTTTGCTACTTCCGGGTTGGCTGGTCCGGGTGTGGAACCAGGAATTGAACCGGTGGTTCATCGGATCGGAGACGACGCAGATGCAGATATATCTGTATACTGGTATATGGTTTGGTTTGCTTGTGGTCGGCTTCTTCCTGACGCGGCGCTATTTAAAGGGGCTGATCAGGGAGTTATCCTTATAGGATCCAGATCTCGCCTCTCGCTGTGCGGCTGGAGCTCCCGATGACGGCGTGGCTTCCGGGCTTTCCGGCGCTTCCGGTGAAATAGAATGACGCGGTACAGTGCGGGGATTTTTTTTCCAGTGCCCGGATGGCGGATTCGAATGAAAATTCATTTCCCACACAATATATGATCTCGTCGGCGTGGAGTTCGTCGGGTGCGGGTGTACGTTGCCGGGAGGCGGCCGCTTTCGCTGAGGAATTGCCAGGCGAAGCGGCAAGGGCGGAATTTATCCGGGCGATCCCTGCGGGATCGCCTGTCAGCCAGGTGCGGTGGAGTTTTGAGCGGTTTGGGCGGCGGGCGAAGGTCCCGCCGATCGCGGCTAATCCTCCGCGCAGCCAGATGGCAGGTTCGGCTATGAACCGGAACAGACGCAGCAAACCGGCATTGAAGTGTTTTCGCCGGAATTGGATCATGGCTTTATAGAATTGGCGGATGTGGCGGATGTCTTTATGGGTGCTTTCGCCTTTGAAGTGAATGATAGTGGTACCCGGGAAATAATAATTCGTATAGCCGGCTTTCTCGAGGCGAAAGCTCAGGTCGATGTCTTCCGCGTACATGAAGAAGGTTTCGTCGAAGGGGCCGGTTTGGTAGAGGGCTGTGCGGCTTACCAAAAAACAAGCGCCGGAGAGGACGCTTGCCGGGTGAGGTTGACCGGCCGGGAGATAGCCAAGGTAGTATCGGGAGAAGCGGCGGGAATGCGGGAAGAGAGAGGTCAGGCCTGAGAGTTTACAAAAGGCAACCCAGGGGGTTGGGAAGCCGCGCCGGGATTCTTTTAAAAATTGGCCGTTACCGTCGATCATCCGGACGCCGAGGCCCCCAACATTGGGGGTCGATTGGTGGAACGTGAGGCAATCCCGGGCGAAGTCTTCCGGGAGGACGGTATCGGGATTGAGGAAGAGGATATATTCTCCGGCGGCCGCGGCGAGGCCCTGGTTGTTGGCACGGGAAAATCCCTCATTTTCGGTATTGACGATCCAGTGCACTTCGGGGAATAGCGGGCGAAGAAGTTCCGCGCTTCCGTCGGCGGAATTGTTATCCACGACGATGATCTCGGCGTCCAGGCCTTGCAGAGTTAATCGGACGGAATGGAGACAAAGCTCCAGAAAGTATGGCACCTGGTAATTGACGATGATGACGGAGAGGATCATGGATTTGCGAATTACGATTTTTTTTTGGACATGGAGAAAAATTGATACATTTGCATTTGTCAATTTAATGGTCGGCCATTAATAGCCGGCCTTCGATGTTAAATCTATTTTTAATATGTCTATTTCTTTTAAACAGATCGAAAAAGTGTCGAAAGCGTTGGGTGACGGTAACCGGCTCAAAATCTTGTATTATCTCGCCGGCAAAGGCGGTTGCGGCGAATGTTCGGCCTTGCAGGGCGTCATCGATCTGGCTCAGCCTTCTATTTCCCATCATGTCAAGATCCTGGTCGAATCGGGATTGATCGAGGGAGAAAAGGAAGGCAGGAATTATACTTACACATTGAATAGCGCGGTGTTGAATGATTATCTCGAGGCGTTAAAGAGGCTGGAAGGCAATAAAGTAACTACGCAATAAGGCTTTGGCTGCCTATCTTCGCAACATGCTAAAATCAACACTTATCAGGGCGGTGGAGGCGGGGGCTGCGGTAATGCAACGGTATTTCGAGGGGGAGTTTGTGATCTCCCACAAGGAAGGCGTTAACAATCTGGTCACCGAGGCGGATCATGCTTCAGAAAAGGCGATTTTCGAGATCATTCGGCACGATTTTCCGGATCATTTTCTCCTGAGTGAGGAGACGGGTGAGGTGGTGACGGACTCCAGCTACAAGTGGATCATCGATCCGATCGACGGAACGGTCAATTTCGCGCATGGGTTGCCGATCTGCTGTGTTTCGATCGGGATCGAGCAGGATGGGGAGATGATCATGGGCGCCGTGTATAATCCTTTCATAAGAGAGTTTTATTTTGCGCAGCGGGGGTATGGCGCCACATTGAATGACCGAAAGATTGAAGTCAGTGATGAGGGTTCGGTGATGAAGTCGTGTCTGGTCACAGGTTTCCCCTACACGTACCTGGATCAGCCGAACGGGCCGCTGGAGGTTTTCTCCCGCCTTATCCGGGCGGGGGTGCCGGTCCGGCGGTTGGGGTCGGCGGCGATGGATCTTTGTTGGGTGGCGGCCGGCCGGTTCGATGGGTTCTATGAGCACAAGCTCAATGCCTGGGACAGTGCGGCAGGGTTCCTGATCGTCGAGGAGGCGGGTGGACGGGTCTCGGATTTCAAGGGAGGCAATTATTCACCCTATCAGCCGCATATTATTGCGACGAATGGCAAGATCCATGACGAGCTGGTGCAGGTGGTCAATGACCGGCATCCGGAGATTTAAATAGGCGCAATGTGCAATGACAAATCATATGAGTGAGACCAGAACCGAAATATCGTCCCTGGGAGAGTTTGGATTGATCGACCGGCTGACGGCGAATATCGAGATCAGGAATGCATCCACGCTGGTGGGGGTGGGTGATGATGCCGCCGTCATCGACCATTTCGGCAGGCAAACAGTGATCAGCACCGATCTGCTCGTCGAGGGGGTTCATTTCGACCTGGTATATACGCCGTTGCAGCATTTGGGCTATAAGTCAGTGATCGTGAATCTCAGCGATATTTACGCCATGAATGCGATCCCCACGCAGATCACGATGGGTTTGGGGATCAGCAGCCGGTTCAGCGTTGAAGCGCTCGATGAATTCTATGAAGGTGTGTATGCGGCGTGTGAGGCGTATGGTGTAGACCTGGTGGGAGGCGATACGGTTTCTTCGGGAAAGGGGTTCATTATTTCGGTGACGGCGATCGGGGAGGTGGCCCCGGATCGTTTCGTCCGTCGCAGTACGGCGAAAAAAGGGGATTTGATTTGTTGCACGGGCGATCTTGGTGCTGCCTATCTCGGGTTGATCCTGCTGGAGCGGGAAAAAAAGATCTTTCTGGAAAGCCCTGACGTAAAGGCCGATCTGGAAGGAGAAAAATATGTGATCGGCCGGTTGCTGAAGCCGGAGGCCCGAAAGGATCTGATAGAATTCTTCCAGCAGGCCGATCTGATGCCGACGGCGATGATGGATATCAGCGACGGACTGAGTTCGGAGGTTCTGCATATTTGCAGGCAAAGCGGTCTGGGCTGTGTTCTCTATGAAGAAAAAATTCCTATTTCGGAAGAGACGCGAAAAGCGGCCTTTAAGTTCGAGCTGGATCCGACTGCCTGTGCGCTCAGCGGCGGGGAGGATTACGAGCTGCTTTTCACGATCGCCCAGGAGGACCACGACAAGCTGGTCCTCAATGAGCAGGTCAGCGTTATCGGCTATATGACCGAGCCGGAAAATGGAAAAAAGATAATTACCAAGGGTGGCAATACGTTTGATATTACCGCGCAAGGGTGGAATGCCTTTGCCGCCAAATGAGCCACGAATGAATAAATGCCTGTCATTCATTATATTAGTCCATTGTTTGCTGCTTTTATCCTGTGTAGCATCGAATAAGGGGTTCCGGCCCGACCGTAAATACTCGTCCGCGGAACTTCAACGGGATTACCGGGTGTTTCGCGGAACGCTGGAGGCCTGGCATCCCAGTTTATATTGGTATACCTCCCGGGACAGCATGGACTATTATTTTAACGAGGGATATGCGGCCCTCAGAGACTCCATGACCGAGCCGCAGTTCAGGAAGTTGCTAAGCTATGTGATCGCGAGGGTCAGGTGCGGCCACACTTCCATCAGCGCTTCCAAAGCCTATTCCCGGTACCTGGATACGGCCAGGTTGCGGCAGTTCCCGTTGATCCTCAAGTTCTGGGGTGACACGATGGTCGTGGCCAACAATCTAAACAAGGGTGACAGCGTCCTCAGGCGGGGGACGATCATTTGCAGCGTCAATGGCAGGACGGCCAGGGACCTCACCGATACGATCTTTCCTTATATCGTCACTGACGGCTACAACCTCACGGGTAAGTATCAATACCTTAGCTCGGGGTTCCATTTCTCTTCCTGGTATAAGGATCTTTTCGGGTATGATTCGGGTTACGATATCCAGTACCGGGATACGGCTGGTGACATGAGGGAGACTTTTATTCCGATCTACGATCCCCATGCCGATACGGTGCGGGGAAGTCTGGGAAGGGTGCTGATGCCGGGAACGGAGCAACCCAGGCCCGGTCAACGGCGGCGAATGAGGCCGCCCGGTCATCGTACCCGAAAGGCAAGGGAGCTATTATTTACGCGCGGTTTGCAGCTGGACAGCGCCAGCCATTCTGCCTTCATGACCCTCAATACTTTTGAGCGCGGTTATCATCTCAAGCGCTTCTTCGGGACTTCTTTCCGCACGCTCCGGGAAAAGCAGGTAAAGAACCTGGTGATCGACGTGCGGACCAATGGCGGAGGGGATGCAGGGATCTCGACGCAGCTTACGCGCTATCTGATCGACAGGAATTTCAAGATCGCGGATTCGTTGTATGCCATCCGGCGGCACAGCCGTTATGACCGGTATGTCCAGCACGGATTTATTTATGATGTTCTAACCTTTTTCACCAGCAGGCGGCGGTCAGATGGCTATTATCATTTTGGCTATTTCGAGCACCACTATTATTCGCCGGTAAAGGAGGATCATTTTGACGGGTCCGTTTATATCCTTACGGGCGGTTATTCATTTTCGGCTACCTGTTTATTTGCGGGCGCGTTGAAAGGGCAGTCCAATATTACGCTGGTGGGGGAAGAGACGGGCGGAGGTTACTATGGCAACACGGCCTGGATGATACCGGACGTCACGCTACCGGAGACGGGTGTTCGCTTCCGGCTTCCGCGTTACAGGCTCGTCGTGGACCGGCAGCGGGTAAAGGATGGGCGAGGCGTGTTGCCGGATGTGCCGGCGCTCCCCAGTGTCGAGGCGCTTAGCAAGGGGCTTGATTTCAAAACGGCCAAAGTCAAGGAGCTTATCCGGCTGAAGTCGGTGGACAGCGGGGCTCCGCGTTAGGGCCGGCAGGCTGGATTTGGGCCGGCAGGCCAGGTTTTCGATTGCCCCGTTAGCTGCGGATCCGGCGGTTACCGGAGAGGACCGAGCAGGCCATGAGCTGAAGGCTCAACTCGGCGGGGTCCAGGGGTTTGCTGATAAGATGATCCATACCTTCGCTGAGGAACATTTCCCTGAAGTTTGAGCGGCCGCTGACGGTCATGGCGATGAAGATCGGCCGGCGGTTGTCCCTATCGGTCAGGCGGGTGGCCAGGATATCTTCTGCTTCGGGCATCCGGATGTCCATCAACACGACGTCATAGGACTTTTGGCTGGTCATGTTCAGCATTTCCCGGCTGGTTGTCACCAATTCGGGTTTGTATCCCATCTGGATCAGGATATCATTTGCAGAGGATTGCGAGTCATGGGAGGGTTCCGCGATCAGGATGCTTAGGGGGTAAGCTTTCGAAAAGTTGATTGAGTTTTCCATAGTAGGTAATGCGATATTAACGCCTGGCGAGGCTAAAACTGAAATGATCACGCCGGTTTTTGGCCCGAATAAGATAAAGCGAAGGAATGATTAAATGGAAACTACTACTCTTCCCCGTCGACGATCACCTGCACCAGGTTCAGCTCTTCGTCCAGCAAGATCAGGTCTGCGCGGGCTCCCGGCCGGATGCAGCCGCGTCTTTCCGATTCGCCGAGGACGGCGGCGGGGTAGTATGACGCCATGCGGAGGGCTTCGGGCAGGGGGATGCCGGCGTGTTCCACTCCGTTGCGGACGGCGCGAAGCATGGTAAGTGACGAGCCGGAAAGCGTACCGTCCGGGAGGGTATAACGATCTCCCCTGAAGATATGACTGTATTCTCCGTATTGCACTTCGGTTACGGCGTCCGTGATGAAAAACAGCCGGTCCCCCATTATCTTTTTGCTGATACGCACGGAGGCAAAGTCCACGTGAACGCCGTCGCAGACGATGCTGCAGCGAACGTCGTTGTTGTCATAGATAGCGCCGAGCATACCGGGCTGGCGGCCCTGGAGCGGTGACATAGCGTTGAAGAGGTGGGTGGCTGCGGGAATACCCTGATAGAATCCGTCAATGGCTTCTTCGTAGGTTGCGTTGCTATGTCCGGCCGAGACGATGATCCCGCTGCGCAGCAGCAATTCGATGCATTCGCGGTCACAGCGTTCGGGGGCGATGGTCATCATCCGGAAAATGTCCTTCCCTTTCTGCAGGAGCGTTCGAATCTCGTCCGGAGTGGGGGTCTTGATGAATTTTTCGAGGTGGGCGCCGCGTTTAGCCGGGTTGATATAGGGTCCTTCCAGGTGAACGCCCAGCAGGCCTTTCCCACCATTGTTCCGGTATTCCCGGGCGACTTCGAGGGCACGGAGGAATTTGTCGATGGAGTTTGTCGCGAGGGTGATCATGAACTGGGTGCAGCCGCCCTCCAGGCAGTATTCGTAGGTGGCTTCCAGCGCGGCGGTCGACAGTTCGGCGGAGAACAACAAACCGTTGCCGCCGTAGATCTGCAGGTCGATAAAGGCGGGCGCCAGCATATAGCCCGGCAGCTCGCGGATGCGGTATCCGGCGGGGATATCGGCAAGGGGGACGATGTCGGCGATCTTGCCTTCCCGGACAAGGACGGCTTTGCCGGTTTGGATGTCATGGCCGGTAAAGATCCCGGGGGCGATGAAGGCGGTCGACATGCTGAAGGATTGTTTTAGGGTTCTATATAGAAATGGTCGGCGTCGCGCCAGAAGGGGAAGCGTTGCCGGGTGGTCTCGAGATTCTCTTTTTCAAGGGTAAGGGTGAATGTCTCTTCTTTTTGTTCGGCGTGGTAGAGGATCCCGCCAAGCGGGTCGATGATCATGCTGTCGCCGGAGTGGCCGATGTTGTTGCCGTCGGCCCCTACCCGATTGACGCCGATGACGAACGATTGGTTCTCGATGGCGCGCGCTTGCAACAAGGTCTTCCAGGCGTGGGACCGGCGTTCCGGCCAGTTGGCGACGCAGATTATCAAATCATATTCGAGGGCCGCCTGCGCTGGGGCTTCGGCGGCCGAGGCGGGCGAAGCGGGATCAGGGGGTTGTTGGCGGCTCCAGACCGGAAAGCGGAGGTCATAGCAGACAAGAAGGAGGACTTTCCAGCCTTTGACGGAGGCGATAAGGCGTTTCTGACCGGCGGTGTAGTGGTCATCTTCGCCCGCGTATGCAAACCGGTGGCGTTTGTCATAGCATCCATACTGGCCGGTGGGCAGCATCCAGACGAGCCGGTTATAATAGTTGCCGTCTTCTTCGATGATGAGGCTTCCGGTGAGGATGATCTTTTTGCGGGCGGCGATGGACCGCATCCAAGCGACGGTGGGGCCGTCCATTTGTTCGGCGAAGGCTTCCGGCCGCATGCTGAATCCGGTGCTGAACATTTCGGGGAGGATCACCAGTTCGGTGTGTACGCCGATGCCGTCGATCTTTTCTTCCAGTCGCCGGAGGTTGGCGGGCTTGTCTTCCCATTGGAGGTCGGCCTGGATGATGGTGACGGTGAGCGTGGACATGGGTGAAAGATACGGGTTTTTTAGAGCGCGGCGATGGCGGCAGCGATCCGGTCGGGTTCATAGCCTTTTTGAATCAGGTAGTCATGAACCTTCCGGCGACGGGTGAAGGGATCGGGCTCTTTGGCGAGGGTTTCCCATTTGCGGTTGGTCTGGTCGATCAGGGTTCGGGTGTATTCCGTTGCATCGATCGCAGCGAGGGCTTTTGAGATGCAATACTCGCTGATCTTCTTTTGTCGCAGTTCGTAGCGGATCTTTATCTTTCCCCAACTTTTCAGCCGGAAGTGGCCGCCGGCGAACTGGATGGCATAACGCTCTTCATTCAAATGATCTTCCTCAATGAGGGTGGCGACAGCGGTTTCGACGTCGGGCTTCCGCAGTCCGAATGAATAGAGCTTATCCCTCACCTCCTGATGGCAACGTTCCTGGTAGCCGCAATAATGCCTCAATTTTTGTAGTGCCTGTTCGGGAGATAAAGAGCGTTGCTTCAACATACTATATTGATAAACGTAAATTTACAAGTAAAGTTGAAAGCCGGCGGGTGGTTAGTCACAAGTAATTAACAATTGGTCCCATGGGGGCGTCGGGGTCTCCTAATATCTTGGCTATTACGCAAAAATCAGTAGTTTCGCCACCAAAGACATACTCCATGAAGTTTATCGTTTCTTCGTCGGCACTATTGAAACAACTGCAACAGATTAGTGGTGTGATCAATGCGAATACCGTTCTACCGATATTGGAGGACTTCCTGTTTGAAGTGGAGAAGAATAAGCTCACCGTTGTTGCGACCGATCTGGAAACGGTCATGAAGGTTCATTTGGAGATCGAGGCCAAAGATTCCGGCAAGGTTTGCATCCCTGCCAAGATCCTGATGGATTCGCTGAAGAATATTTCAGATCAGCCCTTAACCTTTAATATAGACAAACATTTTGCAGTCGAGCTTACCAGCGATAACGGGAAATACAAAGTGATGGGCGAAAATCCCGACAATTTTCCCAAGGAGCCCGCGGCGGATGAGACGACCTCCTTCACTACGAGTTCTATCGCGTTGGTAACCGCCATCAACAAGACGCTTTTTGCGGTCAGCAATGATGATTTGCGGCCGGCCATGACGGGTGTATTTTTTGAGATGGATAAAAAAGGGTTGCAATTCGTCGCTACGGATGCGCACCGGCTGGTCCGATATAAGCGAAAGGATGTGAGCTGTCCGAAGAGTGATTCGCTGATCGTTCCGAAGAAGCCGTTGAATCTGCTGAAGGCGGCGCTTCCGGCCAATGAAGACGAGATCACCATCAGCTATAACAGCAATCATCTTTTTGTCAGCCACGGGACAACGCAGATGAGCTGTCGGCTGATCGATGCGCGGTTCCCTGATTATAAGGTAGTGATCCCGGTTGACAATCCTTACAAGCTGACGGTCGGGCGGAACGATTTTCAGAGTGCGTTGCGCCGGGTAAGCATTTTTAGTAATAAGAGCACCAACCAGGTGGTCCTGAATATTCACGGCAGCGAGTTACAGCTCACCGCACAGGATGTCGACTTCTCTTTCGAAGGGAATGAACGGATGAAGTGTCAGTATGACGGCGAAGATCTGGCGATTGCCTTTAATGCGCGGTTCCTGATCGAAATGCTGGGGTCCGCGGATTCCGATGAGGTGAGAATGGAGTTGTCCACGCCGACCAAGGCCGGGATCATCAAGCCCATGGAAGAGGACGAGAACGAAGAAGTGCTGATGCTGGTGATGCCGCTGATGCTCAACAGTTAGGAGGTGGAGAAGTTTATCGAGATACAAGCATACGACAATTATATCTACGCGCATATTGTCCTGGCCAGGCTGCAGGACTCCGGTATCAGCTGTCATTTAAAGGATGAGTATACGATCACCATCGATCCGCTGTTAAGTCCGGCGCTGGGGGGCATTAAGCTGATGGTGGCGGAATCGCAGGTTGAGAGGGCGTTGCGGGTGTTGGATCAACCCGAGGGTTGAGGGTGCCCGGTGCGGGTGTCGGCGGACAGCTGACTACTGTTGCTGCTGTTGCATCATTTCCAGGTAACGCCGGTACGAATTTTGTTCCTGTCCGTTCACGGGGGGTTGCGGGGCCAGGGTCATGTCGGGGGTTTCGGCGCGGCGCCCGTCTTCATATGATACGGAGACCCCTACTTCCAGCTGCTGACCGGCCGATCCTTTATAGGTCCCTTTTACGGGGGAGCAGTCGGAGAAATTGCGGCCGACGGCCAGACGCACATGGAGGTCGTCCGCTTCGCAGTTATTGGTCGGGTCCAATCCTACCCATCCATTGTCGGGGATGAAGGCTTCGATCCACGCGTGGGTGGCCCCTTCGCCGCGCATCCCGTTGCGGTTGGGACAAATATAGCCGCTGACGTAGCGGGCCGGAATCCGGATCTGCCTTAAAAAGACCAGGAGGATGTGGGCAAAGTCCTGGCAGACCCCCGCCTTCAGCCGCCAGACTTCATCAAGTGTCGTCTCGACCGTTGTGATCCCTTTGATATACTTGAATTGCTCGAAAACATAGGTCCGCAGCTGCCGGGCGGCCTGTAGCGGCGTCAGTGAGCGGATATTGCCGAGGGTGCTGAGCACTTCGGAGAGGTAAGCAAAGGGTTCCTGATGCAGGAAGTCGACAAACGGCATTTTCCAGCGCGCCTGTTCGAGCCAGTCCCATTGTTGTTCCACGCCGGTTGTGTCCCGGAGCGGCGGGTGCGGGCGGGTGATCACTTCGATCCGGCTGTCGATGACGAGCGAGTCATGGGGTGCGGCGTGGGTGAAGGAACCTACTTCGTTGCCGTAATAGTCTTTAAATGTTTCTACTGCCGGATTGCCGGTGATGGACAATTCCTGGTGTAATACTTCCTGATATTCGTCCTTGATCGGGTAAAGGATGATCTGGTTGGCACTGTCCCGGACAGGGCCTTCGTAGGTATACTTCGTAATATGCTCGATGTTGAAGCGGGGCATTTTTATTTACTATGAGTATGCAAAATAATGCTGATTGAGTGCATTTCCCACTCCGTAGAGATCTTCTTTTATGCCGATCAGGTAAGAGTGGAGACCTTGCCCGAGGATCGAGTCCACGGTGCTATAGCGAACCTTGCTATGGATCTTTCCGATCAAGAAGTCGATCCGCTGGTAGGCTTCGCGATTCCCATCGCTCTTAAGCCGCTGGAAATGGAGCTGTAGCCGGTTGACCGAGTAAAGGATCGAGCGGGGGAAGTTTGCGTTCAGCACGATCTGCTCCACGACATTGCGGGCGTCGAAGCCACTTCGATAGGTCTTCAGATAATATTCGAATCCCGAGATCGATAGCAACAGGTATTTCAAGTAGGACGGGTCGGTCCGGGCAAAATCGAAATGGGTATCGCCGAACCGGACGTCGAGGATATCGGCGGACTGAACGCCCCGTTCGATGAACTTCCCGATATTGAGGAAGGCGTACCCTTCGCCCCTGGCCATGGTGATATCAGTAATGCCGTAATACAAGAGGCCCTGGCGGATCAGCACGTCCAGGGTGCTGATGGGGTCGTCCGCATAGAGGCCGCGGACCACCTGTTGATCGCGGATGGTATGATAAAAATCGTTCAGGCATTGCCAGAGTTCCTTGGTGATATGATCCTGGACGCTTCGGGCGTTCTCCCGGGAATGAGTTATGATATTCAGCACGGAATTGCTGTTTTCTCTATCGGTTACCATGTATTGAAGAACGGCGCGGGAATCGTGGGCAATGATCGCGGCGCGGTCCGGGTCGAGGTAGGTGAAGATGGAGAGTACGGGTTTCCAGGAGAAATTCTGCAGGTCATCCTGGGAGGAGGCATAGTTGATTCGCAGCATGCGCAGGATGCCGTCGGTCCGTTCCATATAGCGGCTCATCCAATATAAACTGTCGGCTACTCGGCTCAGCATTTGTGTTATCGGGGGTTTCGTTTTAGTTCGCAAGTACCCAGGTGTCTTTACTCCCGCCGCCCTGGGAGGAGTTGACGACCAGCGATCCTTCGCGCAGTGCAACGCGGGTCAGTCCGCCGGGGACGATCTGGATCCCTTCCGGGCCGCAAAGCGCGTAAGGCCGAAGGTCGACCCGCCGGGGTTTCAGCTGGCCATTCATATAGCAGGGGGCTGACGACAGACTGATGATCGGCTGGGCGATAAATTGGCGGGGGTCTTTTAGGATCTCCTGCTGATAGCGGTGGATCTCTTCGTCCGTGGCGGCGTTGCCCATCAGCATGCCGTAGCCTCCGCTCTCATTGGTCCTTTTGATCACCATGCGGTTCATATCGGCAAATACGAATTCCCGTTCTTCCGGATTGCCCAGCTGGTAGGTTGGGACATTTTTCAGGATCGGTTCTTCGTTGAGATAGTAGCGGATCATGGCCGGGACATAAGCGTAGATCGCCTTATCGTCGGCCACCCCGTTGCCTACGGCATTAACGATGGCCACGTTGCCCTTCCGGTAGGCGCTCATGATGCCGGCGACGCCCAGCAGGCTGTCGGGAGAAAAGACGAGGGGGTCCAGGAAATTGTCATCCACACGCCGGTAGATCACATCAACCGGCTGGAGGCCGGCAGTGGTTTTCATGTATACACGGTGGTTGTCGATGACGAGGTCGCGGCCTTCGACCAGTTCCACGCCCATGAGCCGGGCCAGGGTCGTATGTTCGAAGTAGGCGGAATTATAGATACCTGGGGTCAGCAGGATGATAGTCGGCTGGGAGGTCTGGCGCGGCGACAGGCTGACGAGGTTACGGTGGAGGATAGCCGGATATTCGGTGACGGTCCGGACGTTGTTCCTGGGGATCAGGTCCGGAAAGAGACGTTTCGTAATCTCGCGGTTCTCCAGCATATAGCTTACTCCGCTGGGTGTCCGAAGGTTATCTTCGAGGATATAGAATGTCCCGTCCGCGTCGCGGATCAGGTCGATACCGGCGATGTGGACATAGATGTCGTAGGGTACGGGGAAATTGTGCATTTCCCGGAGGAAGTGAGGGCAACTATACACCATATCGCAGGGGACGATGCCATCTTTCAGGATGAATTGGTTGTTATAGACATCCTTCAGGAAAAGATTGAGGGCTTTCAGGCGCTGGCGGATCCCATCTTCGATATATGTCCATTCCGATGCGGTGATGATCCGGGGGATGATATCAAACGGAAAGATCTTTTCGATGCCTTCGCCGCTGCTGTAAACGGTGAACGTGATCCCCTGGCTCATGAAGAGGCGTTTGGCCAGCTCTTCCTTTTTGTTCAGCTCTTCGATGCTCATTTGCTGGAGGAAGCCGACCACGCCTTCGTACTGCCGGCGGACAGCATTCAGGGAGTACATTTCATCCCACGTGCGGGCGTCTACATGGTAGTTGTTAAGCAATTCAGTGGTTTGCATACGTAGTTGGGGGGTAAAGGCCGGCAGGACGTTAGATAATTAAATATACTTATTTTCGGGCAAAATTGACCTTTCGAATAATATGAGAACCGTTGCGATGATCCCCGCCCGCTATGCGGCCACCCGCTTTCCTGCCAAGTTGATGCAGGTGCTGGGGAAGAAGACCGTGATCCGGCATACTTATGATAATACGGTGTCGACGGGACTATTCGACCAGGTGGTGGTGGTGACCGACAGTGAGCTTATTTATCGGGAGATCGTGGATAATGGGGGCATTGCGGTGATGAGCCGGCGCGAGCATGAGAGCGGCAGTGACCGGATCGCTGAGGCTGCGGCCGGCATGGAAGTCGATCTGGTCGTCAATGTGCAGGGGGATGAGCCGTTCGTCCGTCGGGAGCCGCGCGAGATGTTGTTGAAGCTGTTCGGGGGTCCGGATGGAGGGGAGGTCCAGGTAGCTTCACTCGTGCAGGAGCTAAGAGACCCGCGGTTCATTCAGGACCCCAACTATGTGAAGGTGGCGATGGATAGGTATGGCAATGCGTTGTACTTTAGTCGCAGTGTGATCCCGTATCCGCGAGACCCGGCGGCGACGGTACTGTACTATGAACACATCGGGGTGTATGCGTTCCGCAAGGAGGCGTTGCTCCGGTTTACGGCGTGGCCGGTGAGTCCGCTGGAGGCCGTGGAGAAGATAGAGTGTTTGAGGTATCTGGAGAATGGGGTACCGATCCGGATGGCGATCACGAATTATATGGGAGTGGAGATCGATACGCCGGAAGATCTGGAGCGGGCGGCGCGTTTGTTATAGCCGGTGACGGCGGCGGCGAAAAATTCCGGATTTGCTAAAATGGGTAAACGCTACTTTTAAGAATGAACCAAGCTTTATGGGGGATCGATCTTGGGGGGACGAAGATCGAAGGTGTTATCCTTGAGTCCATCTGTCATCCCAGACCCATTCTTCGCACCCGAATCGATACGGAAGCTACCAAGGGCTATGATCACCTTCTCAACCAGATCTTGCGGCTGGTGCAGGAGATGGAGCAGCGGTCCGGGCTTCGGCCGGTGGCGATCGGATTCGGAACGCCGGGTATCCTGGACCCATCGCTACGGACGTTGAAAAATTGCAATACCGTCATATTAAACGGCAAGCCATTGCAGGATGACCTGGCGCTGCGGCTGGGTGTCCCGGTTGTCCTGGCCAATGATGCCAACTGTTTTGCCCTGGCGGAAACGCAATGGGGCATTGTCAGCGAGGAAGCGCCGGGGGCGCGGATGGTGTTTGGAATCATTATGGGTACCGGTGTGGGCGGGGGTTTGGTCATAGACGGCAAGATCTGGGGAGGGCATCATGGGATTGGCGGCGAGTGGGGGCATAATTATCTGGATGAGAGCGGCGGTCCGTGTTATTGCGGTCGGAGCGGGTGTGTGGAGACGGTGATTTCGGGGCCTGCGACGGAGCGGTTTTATTTCGGGTTGACCGGGCAGCCACTTTCGTTGAAAGAGATCGTTGCGAGGTACCGGGCGGGGTCGGATCCGGCGGCTACGCGGACTATTGAGCGGCTTTGCCATTTTTTTGGGAAGGCTGTGTCCGTGATCACGAATTTGCTTGATCCGGATGTGATTGTGGTGGGGGGCGGGGTTGGGAATATTGATGAGCTTTATTTTCGGGGGCGGGAGGAATTGGGGAGGTTTATTTTTAACAATCGGGTGGAGGTGCGGTTGTTGAAGCCTTCATTGGGAGACAGTGCGGGGGTTTTTGGGGCGGCGGCGTTGGTGGCCAATTTACCGTAAATTTGCGGCTCAAAATTATTCGCTATGGCATTCCGGAATTTCAAAATGGTGGGTTATGTCGTTTATGGCCGCGGCAGCTTCAATCAGCTGGATGAGATACTGGCTGCGCGGCGGCAGGGGGAGGCTCCGATGGTCTTTCTTGTGGACCACTTCTTTGAGCACCAACCGCTTGCGCGGCGGATCCCGCTGCGGGGAAAAGATAAGATCATTTTTGTGGATGTCACCTATGAGCCCAAGACCGCTTATGTGGATCAGTTGGCGGCTGAGCTCAAGCAGGAATTCGGCGCGGTCAGCGGGATCGTTGGAATCGGGGGTGGATCGTCGATGGATCTGGCCAAGGCTGTGTCGCTTATGATGACCAATACGGGTTCTTCGGCGGATTATCAGGGGTGGGACCTGGTGAAGCTCCCGGGTGTTTATAAGGTCGGGATTCCCACTTTAAGTGGGACGGGGGCGGAGGTCTCGCGGACTACCGTACTGACCGGGCCCACCAAGAAGCTGGGGATGAATTCAGATTATACGCCATTCGACCAGATCGTGCTCGACCCGGAGCTGACGGCCGATGCGCCGGTCAATCAGCGGTTTTATACCGGGATGGACTGTTATATCCACTGTATAGAAAGTTTGCAGGGCACCTATCTGAATGAATTCAGCAAGTCCTATGGTGAAAAGGCGTTGCAATTGTGCCGGGAAGTGTATGTCAGGAAGCAGGGATGGGATGAGGAGTGTGATGACAAGCTGATGATGGCATCGTATGCCGGGGGGATGAGCATCGCCTATTCCCAGGTCGGGGTTGCGCATGCTGTCAGTTATGGGTTGTCGTATCTCCTGGGGACGAAGCATGGGATCGGGAACTGCATCGTTTTTGACAAATTGGAGGAGTTCTATCCCGAGGGGGTGATAGAGTTCAAAAAGATGGTGGAAAAGAACGGGATAGATATCCCGCAACATATTACAAAAGGGCTCACGGATAAACAATTCGACGCGATGATTGACGTTTCTTTAGTCATGAAGCCGTTGTGGGAGAATGCGCTCGGGAAGGATTGGGAAAGGATCATGACCCGCGACCGGCTCAGGGTGCTATATGAGAGATTATAAGGGGCGAGAAATTGAAGTTATGCAAAAACTCGTTTGGATATGGGGAGGGGTTCTGACGGGGCTTTTCCTTTTGGGCCTGCTTTCGTGTAAGAAGGCGGCGCCTGCCAAACCGATCCCGATCACTCCATTGCAGACGCTGGTCAATTCCGATTCCAGTTTGACCCTTTTTCATCAAATGCTTATCGATGCCAATGATGTCGGGATGTTGAAGGATACTACGGTAAGTCTGCTGATCCCTACGAATGAGGTCCTCCTGCAGGCCGGATTTACAGCTTTCATCATCGACTCCACCAGCTCTTTCGTATTGGATGAGATGTTGCGGTACAATTATGTTCTATCCCCCACGATCTCTCCAGATAGCGGGTATACCTCCTATGCGACGGCATTGGGCGTTCCGTTGTATATCGAGCGGGACACCGCCTCCGGGCTCTTGTTGCTGAACGGCGGTTCGACGGCAGGGAGTACGCCGTTGGCGGTTGGGAAGGCGTCGGTCTATTTTCTGAATACGTTGCTGCCGCTGGCCGTGGATTCGTTGCCCGCGCTTTTGCAATCCGACAGTACGCTCAGCTTTTTTGCAACTGCGCTGGCGATCACCAACCTTTATGATTCCACGCTGCTGACCGGCAGTTACACGATCTTGGCGCCAATCAATTCGGCATTTATGGCGGCGGGGTACGATAGTATCGGCGCTATCGATTCGGCAAATGTGAATACGCTGATCGCGCTGGTGCAGGGGCAGATCATAAAAGGGTCTTATCTGACCAATTCGTTCCCGGTCCCCGGCCCGGTCTTCGATGTGCTGGGGAATGCCGTGACGGTTGGACGGTCGGGGGGTAAACTGCAGTTTTCCGCCAGCGGGAATACGGTTCCGGTGAATTGGCTGAGTGGCAATCTGGTGTCGGGCTCCAATATCGTGGTTCACCGGACGGATGGGATACTTTCGCCTTAGAGGGCGGCGGCCGGATCGTCGGGGGGAGCCTGGTCTGGCCGCGACTTCACATATAACATTAAAATAACTTGTTGACATTTCCGCGAAAAGGGCGCCGTTACTTACTTTTGAGCTATGCTCAAAATGAATGATATCAAGAACCTGCTCCAGCACAACAAGATCACCGAGTTTGTAAAGCTGAACAAGCTAACCCCGAAGGATATCGCGGAATTTGCGAACCGCAATACCAAATGGGCGGCAAGGCTATTTCAGGCCCTCGATCCGACACAAGCGGCGAAGGCCTTTAAGCTATTGCAGAACGAGCCGCGGGAGGAGATCATCAACGAGATGCCGGAGGAAAAGGCGGCGGAGCTTCTCAATGCCTTGCAGCCTGATGACCGGACAGCCTTCCTGGAAGAGCTGCCCCGTAGCCATGTAAAGGAGCTGCTCAAGGTACTCACTCCCGAGCGACGTGCAGAGACGTTGGAGCTGCTGGGGTATAAGGAAGGTTCCGTCGGGCGGCTCATGACCCCGGATTTTCTGGAGATCACGAAGGAGCAGACCTGCCAGGACGTGCTGGGTGTGATCCGGCAGCGTGGGCAGGCGACGGAGACACTGAACTGGTTATTCGTTGTGGATGAGAAAGGCGTTCTGATCGACGACATCAATATCAAGGATTTCCTGGTGGTTGACCCATCAACCCTTGTGTCCCAGATCATGGACTATCAGTTCCTGGCGTTGAATGTGAATGACTCGCAAAAGGGGGTCGTCAATATTTTCCGGAATAACAGCCGGTATGCGTTGCCGGTCGTCGACGACTCGGGGGTGTTGCTTGGGATCGTGACGCTGGATGATGTCCTGAGGCTGGCAGAGGAAGAGGGTACGCGTGAGATTCAGAAGATCGGGGGTTCTGAAGCGTTGGATGAACCTTACACGTCGATCTCTTTCCGCATGCTCATCCGCAAGCGGGCGGGCTGGCTGGTCATCCTGTTCCTGGGTGAGATGCTCACGGCTACGGTCATGCAAGGTGTTCAGGGGGAGTTGGATAAGTGGCTGGTGCTTTCCTTGTTCATTCCGCTGATCATTTCGAGCGGCGGCAATTCCGGAAGCCAGGCTTCTTCTATCATCATCCGGGCGATGGCTGTGGGTGAGATCGGTTTTCGGGACGTATGGCGGGTGATGCGAAGGGAGATCCTTTCCGGGCTGACACTTGGTCTCATCCTCGGGCTGGTCGGGTTTCTGCGCATCTCGATCTGGCAGGAGCTCCATATATTCAGCTATGGCGCACAATGGATGAAGGTGGGGCTGGTTGTCTTCTTCGCGCTCATCGGTGTGGTAATGTGGGGGACCTTTGCGGGCGCTATGCTGCCATTGGTCCTGAAGCGGCTTGGCGCCGATCCGGCGGCTTCGTCGGCGCCGTTTGTAGCGACGCTGGTAGACGTCACAGGGCTTATCATTTATTTTTCGGTGGGCTCCGTCATCATGGCGGGACACGGCGTCTAGCCAGGGGCCGGGTCGTTGGGCCCCCTGTGTTCAATAGCTCATTTCATCGAGTCTGACTTTCCCTTTAAAGGTCCAGAACACAAAAGAGGTATAGATCCCCACGAGGGGGGTACCGATCAATGCCATGACGAGCAGGATGCGCATGGTCCGGGTGGAAGAGGCTGCGTTGTATACGGTGATGCTGTTCGCCGGCCGTTGAGGAGAATAGAGCAGATAGGGAAAAACTTCCAATGCGACCATGATCAGCAGCAAGGCGATGGTAACTGCCGAACTGATAAAGGCATAACGATATTTGCCAACTTTTACCTGGCGGGGAATATTGGCGATCGAGAAAACCATCAGCAGGGGGATGGCGAAGCGGGCCGGCTGGCTTTTAAAGAAGTCGCTCAGGTGGGGGATGTAAAGGAGGGTGTAAAGGGTGGTGATCACGAAGCTGACCACGAAGAACACGATGAAGTTATTGGCGAGCACGTGGAGTTTGACGAAGAGACGGCTCTCGGTCTTCATGGTTAGAAAGATAGCGCCGTGCATCATAAACAGTGCGAGCGTGGTAATGGCGACGAGGATGGCGAAAGGATTGAAAAAGGTCGACCAGCCGCCGGCAAAATCATGATTGCCATCCAGGGGAAGGCCTCCAACAACGTTGCCAAGCATCAGGCCCAGGCTCAATGAAATCACGATGGAAGCCACGCAGTAGATGATATCCCAGCTTTTCCGCCACCAAAGCCACGGTTCCTTACTCCGGAATTCGATCGAGACGGCGCGGAAGATCAGGCCGATCAGGAAGACCATGAAAGGTATATAGAAGGCTGAGAAGATCGCGGCGTAGGCAACGGGGAAGCCCGCGAACAACGCGCCGCCGCCGATCACCAGCCAGACCTCATTACCGTCCCAAATGGGACCGATGGCATTCATGGCGATCCGGCGGCTCTCTTCTTTACGGAGGAAGAGGTGTAGAGATCCCGCGCCCAGGTCAAAACCATCGAGGATGGCATAGCCGCTGATGATCGCGCCGAAGACCATGAACCACCAAACCTGGTAATCGAGACCCAGAAAGGTTTGCATATCCAAAGAAATTTTGCGGGGGCGGTTTGCGGGCCGCCGTTTTAATGACTATGTTCCAACAGCGGGTTATCCCGCCGGGCACCCTCTTCAATCGGTTCTTTTGTGCCGTAGTCCACGGGTCCGTGCTGGATCTTGCGATTCATCTGGAACAGGAAGAGGGCAAACAGCACGAGATAGACAATAGTGAAAAGGATCAGGGAAAAGACGATCTGGCCTGCAGACACAGCCTTCGACAGGGCATCCGATGTCCGCAGCAACCCGTATACCACCCAAGGTTGGCGGCCTATTTCGGCGGTAAACCAGCCGGCCTGGTTTGCCAGTTGGGGCAGTAGGACGCTCCACGCGAAGATCCACAAAAGCCAGCGTCGGTCGAACAGTTGTTTACGCCACCAGAGCCAGCAGCCGTAGAGGGACAGGAAGATCATTGCGACGCCCAGAATAATCATCAGGTGATACAGTTGAAAGACGGCGTTGACCTGGGAAGGGCGGTCTTCGGCGGCGAAGGCGCGCAGGCCGGTCACGGGGGTTTTAAAGTTACCGTGCACCAGCCAGGAGAGTCCGCCGGGGATACTCACGCCGCTGGTTTTTTCTTTCTTTTTGTCTACGTACCCGAAGAGATACATATCGGCTTTCGAGCTACTATCGAAATGGCCTTCCATGGCTGCCAGTTTCGCGGGTTGATAGCGCGCGACTTTGTCGGCGCTGCTAGAGCCCACGAAGAGCTGCAAGACCGAAAAGAGAGCGGCGACGGTGAGGCCTATTTTGAAGGTTGGCCGGGCGATATTCAGGTGTTTATTGTGAAGAAGGTACCAGGCGTTGACGCTCAGCACGAGGAAGGCGCCGGCAAGGATGGCACCGATCCAGACGTGCAGGATGCGGTCGACGCTCGAGGGGTTGAAGCACATGGCCCAGAAGTCGGTGATCTCGGCACGCGCGTTCATTCCCGATCCGACGATATGAAAGCCGGCCGGCGTTTGTTGCCAGGAGTTGGCGACGACGATCCATACTGCGGAGAACAGCGAGCCGCAGAAGACCATGATAGTCGAAACGAAGTGGACCGGGGGTTTCACGCGGTTCCAGCCGAATATCAGGATGCCCAGGAAGCCCGATTCCAGGGCGAAGGCGAAGATCCCTTCTGCGGCCAGGGCGCTCCCGAAGATATCGCCTACGTATTTCGAGTAGACGGCCCAGTTAGTGCCGAATTCGAATTCCATGATGATCCCGGTGGCTACGCCGATCCCGAAGATCAGGGCGAAGATGCGGATCCAGAAGCGGACGGCCATCTCGAACCGTTTGTCTTTAGTTTTCAGGTAAAGGCCTTCGAGGATGACGAGGATCAGGCCCAGGCCGATGCTGAGCGGCGGATAGATGTAATGGAAGCCAATGGTGAAGGCGAACTGGATCCTGGCCAAGATTTCGACATCCATATCGGTGAGTTTGATCCGTTCACGGGTTGCGACCGTGGGGCGGAGTTTTTGGCAGCGATCGCGGATTACTTTTTCTTATACACGGGGACGTTGCTGCAGGCCTCTCCATACATTATGCTTTTCACGACGGGCTGCAGGAGGCGGGTTATTTCGAGGTAGGCAAAGGGGCCCAGAGCGAGGTCGCCACATCCTTTTATAATCACTCTTTTGTCTGCATAGGTGTCGAGGTCGACCGTCTGCAGATTGGCCAGGAAGGTCTGCTGCAGGGCTGTCCGGGGATCGCCGAGGACGATATGGCGGGCAAAGGGCCTGGCGCTTGCGGCAACCAGCATATACGCCCATGCCGGGATAATGGCATCGACAGTACAGGTGACGGCGAGGATCTTCCCGGCATACCGGCTCCAGTCCATGTCCTGGAGGCCAGCACGAAATTCTTTTTCTTTTAGGATCACTTCCCGGAACAGCAATGGCTTCAGGTCAAAAACGGCCACCTCTTCCCGGGGGTAGTAGTCTTCCAGGTCAAGTGTCAGCAGGCCGCTTTGCGCTACTTTATTGATAATTTCTTCGCCCATCCGGGCAAAGGTACGACTCAGAAACGAGTGAAAGTTGCTGTGACGACCTAAAAGAACTTCCCGCGGTTATCGGTGATGTTGGCCAGTTTCACCATCTGATCCACGACCTGGTAAGCGGTCTGGCGCTGTTCCTGTTCCAGCCGGATACGTTGTTGCTGGATGTCCCCGTTGGGGTTGGAAAGCGCGCTTACTTTTTCCACGCGGATGACGAAAACGCCGCCGGTACCGGCGATGGCCGGGGAAGCGGGTTTACCGATGAGTGCTTTGTCGAAGGAAGCCCCAACGACTTTGGGTTCCCTTCCGGCATTTTGGATAAATCCGGCTGAAAAGTTGACTGTGTCGGCGTGCATGACCGGTTGGCCGCTGGTGCTTGCCGCAGCATCGAGGGAAGCCGGGCTACCGAGTTTCTTTATGATCTGTTCGGCCTTTTTTCTGTTGCGCAGGATCAGTTCAACGGTGGGCCGGGCCTTGGCTGCCGTCATGGCGCCCGCCTTATTGATCTCTGTCAGGAGGGCCACCACATATTTATCGGCGACGGGGAAAGGTTCGGAGACGTTGCCCGGTTCGGCGTCGTAGACCCAGCGGATCAGCTGGCGATTTGTGCCGACGCCGTTGATGCTGATGGCAGCCGGCGGGATATCGGGGGCTACCAAGCGGCGCAGGTGGCCTTTCTCGATATTATCCTCAAAGGTCCTTGCATCGCGGCTTTCGCCGGCGAATTGGCTCGCGAAGCCGGATGCGGCGTGATCCGTCTCCAGGCTCGGGTCGATCTTCCGGGTCATATAGGCCACCTTATAGCCCGGTTCGAAGTTCTTTTGGCCGGTGATCTCGATATAGTGGTAGCCAAACTGGCTTCTTACTATACCCTTGTCGCCGACCTTGTGACCGAAAGCAAAGTCCTGGAAGGGTTTCACCATTTGATTGGGGCCGAACCAGCCGAGCTTACCGCCTTTTATTTTTGAGCCATCGTCAGACAAGTGAGCGGCAACACTGTCAAAGCGCTGGCCACCTTTTTCGATCAAATTCCGAATACTGTCGATCTTCTTTTTTCCCGTGCTGTCGTCCATGGTGGGTTGATTGGTCTCGCGGTCTACCATGGAAACGAGGATATGGCGGGCTTCCACAGAGTCGGGAACCTGGTGTTCATCGATCAGCTTGGCAATCACATAATTTCCGCCATCCAGGTAGGGTCCGTAAAGACCGCCTTTTTGAAGCGCAAAAATGGAATCCTTAAATGGCACCCGGGTCATGGATTTTGCGACCGTGGTATCCGGGTAAGGGGTTTCGCTCTGAACGCGGGTTAGGAAGGCTCCGGGGTCCTTGGCAGCGGCGAAGTCTTTGGAAAGTTCGATCATCTGCTGGCGGATGTGGAGGCTGTCATCAGAGGTCGGACTGGCGTCAAACATCACATAGGCAATGCTCCGGCTCTCTTTTTGTTGAAAATCGTCGGGGTGCTGATTCACATATTCCATGATCTCCGCGTCGCTCACTTTGGCCGCGCTGTCGGGTATAGTAATATATGGAGTGTTGACAAACGAAATCGAGGCGATCTGGCTGTTGTCCGCGTTCACCTTTTCTGCCATCCATTTGGGGACATAGGCGCTGTTGGCGATGAGCGCTACAAATTTTTGCTCCATTCGCTGCTGGACTATTTGAGGCACCTGGTCTTCCCAGAATGAGCGGGCAATCTCGTAGTTGCCATTGTCGGCGTTGGCGCCTTTGCGCGGGCCCGCCTTGTAGATCGTGTAGATCTGGTTGATCTGCTGGGCCGCGGCCTGGGCGTCGAAGTATCCCGTTCTCCTATCGGAAAAGTACTGGCGGATCTGAGGAGCGAGGTCCTGGCCGACGAGCATATCGTTTTGTTCACCTTTTCCTACGTCGATTCCGGTGGCAGCGTAATCCTTATCCAGGAGGGATTCCCTGACATCTTTCTGCCAAATTTCTTCGCGGATCTGCTGGCGCATTTCGTCGGAAACGGTGGTCTGGCCCTGCTGCTGCCTTTTAATTCCCTCTTCGATAGCTGAGACCTGCCGGTCAAAGTCTTCCGCCAGGATCTTTTTACCGTCAATAACTCCGACGGCGGTTGTCCGGTCGTTCCCACCAAAAAAATTGCTCCGCCGCGCGTCCATCAGAAGGAAGCCGATGAGACTGACGGCAATCAAACCAAAAACTAGCCACGCCGCCCTTTCCCGAATTGACTGAATAATTGACATAATTGTTGATTCTCCGTTGTATTTTCGGACAAACGGAGGGCGAAAATAGGGTAAAAAACGTTTATGAACAAATTGTGGAAAACGGTGTTTCAGCGTGCAAAAGGCGGGTCCGGAGCATCGCGGAACCGGGGTATAGTTGGATAACAACTTTTTGCGCGAGAGATCGGTCCCAGCCAGGCGTGCATAATCCCGCAGTTATTCCACAGCCGTTGACAGAAAAGGTAGAAATAAGTTGTCCGGATACCTTATCCATCCACAGCGGTGGAAAAGCAGGGAAAACGCTAATCAAAACTGGAAAGCCGATTGTTAGTTCAGTGTGGATGATCGTGTATAAGTAATGGTTTCTCATGATTCCGGGGGCGGGTGAAACTTCTTATCCACCAATTCACACGGATAGTAGTAGTAGTTCTTTTTATAAATAATTGAATATTATTAAATACTATGGTAGAAATCAACATGCTTGAAAAGGGCTTTTTGGATATTCCGGTTTCCCCGGAGCTCGATCTTTTCTTTGAGATAGAACGATTGAAACGGGAAAAAAATGCGGTAGTGCTTGCACATTATTACCAGGAAGCCGATATTCAGGATGTCGCCGACTATATTGGAGACAGTTTGGGGTTGGCGCAGCAGGCGGAGAAGACCACGGCCGATCTGATCGTATTTGCGGGCGTGCATTTCATGGCGGAAACCGCCAAGATCCTGAATCCGGGGAAGAAGGTCGTATTACCGGACCTCAGGGCGGGCTGTTCGCTGGCGGATTCTGCGCCGGGGTATTTGTTTAAGGCCTTTCGGGAAAAGCATCCCGATCAGATTGTTATTTCCTATATCAATTGTTCGGCTGAGGTGAAAGCGTTAAGCGATATCATCTGTACGTCGTCGAATGCTGAGAAGATCGTGGAGAGTATACCGAAGGATCGAAAGATCATTTTTGCGCCGGACCGGAATCTGGGTGCTTATCTTATAAAGAAGACGGGGAGGGATATGTTGTTATGGAATGGCGCCTGCATGGTGCATGAGATCTTTAGCCTGCAAAAGATCACGAAGCTGAAGGTGCGGCATCCCGAGGCAAAGTTGATCGCGCATCCCGAGTGTGAGGAGCCTATCCTGCGGTTGGCGGATTATATTGGCTCTACGACGGCGTTGTTGAATTATACGAAGAGGGACAGTTCCAGGGAATATATTGTGGCTACAGAGGCGGGTATTTTGCATCAGATGGAGTTGTCGTCGCCGGAGAAGCTTTTTATACCTGCGCCGCCTACGAATAATTGTGCTTGTAATGATTGCCCGCACATGAAGTTGAATACGCTGGAGAAGTTGTACCTGTGTATGCAATATGAAAAGCCGGAGTTATTGATGGATGCGGAGTTGATGGCGGCGGCGAAGAAGCCGATCGAGCGGATGCTGGAGATCAGTGCAAGGCATGGATTGTGAGTCCGCCTTCGGCTGTATATCGTTGTAAATTGTTGATAATTAGGTAGTTGTGAACGTGCGAATAGGAAATTTTAGCGGCCCATATAGACCATGAGGATTTGGACGTCGCTGGGGTTGACGCCGCTTATGCGGCTTGCCTGGCCGAGGGTGCGTGGTTTTATTTTTTTAAATTTCTGCAGTGCTTCGTTGGATAGGGAAGAGAGTTTGTCATAGTTAAAGTTGTCCGGGATGAGCAGGTCTTCGAGTTGAGCCATTTTTTCCACCAGTTCCTTTTCTTTTCCAATATAGACTTCGTATTTGATCTGGATCTCTGCTTGTTCGAGGGTTTGGGGGGTATAGGTTTGGAGCGCGTGACCGAGCTTTGGGATAGACCTGGTCATGGACAGGAGATCGATGTTTGGGCGGAGGAGAATTTGTGCGGCCTTTTGTTTTTGAGTGAGTGGGGTGGTATTTTTTTCGAGCAGGTAGTTTGCGGTTTCTTCGGGTTCGAGGGAGAATTGGTTTAAGATTGATTTGATGGCAATGACTCCATTATTCTTGTCAATGGTCCTTTGCATTCGTTCCTGGGATGCGAGGCCGAGTCGGTAGCTAAGTTCGGTTAGTCGCAGGTCTGCGTTATCCTGCCGGAGGAGGGTGCGGTATTCGGCGCGGGAGGTAAACATCCGGTATGGTTCTTCAGTCCCTTTACTAATCAGGTCGTCGATAAGAACGCCTATATAAGCCTCGCTGCGCTTCAGGATAAGGGGTTCCAGCCGGTTGATCTTCTGATGGGCGTTGATGCCTGCCATGAGACCCTGGCAGGCTGCTTCTTCGTAGCCTGTGGTCCCGTTGATCTGGCCTGCGAAGAAAAGGTTTTGGAGCGACTTGGTTTCGAGAGAATGGTTCAATTGGGTTGGTGGGAAATAGTCGTATTCGATGGCGTACCCGGGGCGGAAAATGCGGACCTTTTCGAATCCCGGAACGTGCCGCAGGGCTTCGTATTGGACTTCTTCGGGAAGAGAGGTTGAGAATCCATTTACATAGATCTCGATAGTATTCCAGCCTTCGGGTTCGATGAAGAGTTGGTGGCGATCTCTTTCCGCGAAGCGGTTTATCTTGTCTTCGATGCTTGGGCAGTAGCGGGGGCCTACTCCTTCGATGCGGCCGGTGTACATTGGGCTCCGGTCGAAGCCAGTTTTCAGGACATCGTGGACGGTCGGGTTTGTGTAGGTTATCCAGCAGCTTCGCTGTTCGGCAGGTTTTGGGGTATCGAGATAGGAAAAGCCGACGATATCGGTATCGCCTTTTTGTTGTTCCATCTTAGAGTAATCCAGGCTTCTGCCGTCGATGCGGGGAGGGGTACCGGTCTTTAGGCGGTCGCTTTCGAAGCCGAAGCTTACGAGTTGTTCGGTGATCCCGGTAGCTGCTTTTTCGGCCACGCGGCCACCGCCAAATTTCTTTTCTCCGATATGAATGACGCCGTTGAGGAAGGTGCCGCTGGTAACGACGACTGCTTTGGCAGGGATATGGTGGCCGAGACCGGTTACGACGCCGGAAACCGTATCTCCATCTAGGATGAGGGACTGCACCATATCCTGATAGAAATCGACATTGGGGGTTTGTTCGAGCATTTCGCGCCAGGTGGAGGCAAAGAGCATCCGGTCGTTTTGGGTCCTGGGGCTCCACATCGCGGGACCTTTGGATCGGTTGAGCATTCTGAATTGGATCATGCTCTTATCGCTGACGATCCCGGAGTAGCCGCCAAGGGCGTCGATTTCCCGCACGATCTGGCCTTTGGCAATTCCACCCATGGCCGGGTTGCAGCTCATTTGAGCGATGGTCTGCATGTTCATGGTGATCAGGAGAACCTTCGAGCCCAGGTTGGCTGCCGCTGCGGCTGCTTCGCAACCGGCGTGACCGGCGCCTACGACAATAACATCATATTCGGGAAACATGGTGCAAAGGTAAGATTGGAAATTCACCCTTTAAGAATTTAGTGAAATTCCAACAAAAAGGCTTATTT
>DASZJO010000137.1:0-11051 GCA_035948015.1 Puia sp. | reverse complement strand
GCCGGGCTGAGGAAGTCATTGCCGCCGGGTTCCCAGGAGATAGGGTAATTGACGTCGTTCCTGTAAAATCGGATGGCGGTTTGCAGGATGGAATTTCTGAGCGTGTCATCGTTGGTACGCGCTGCGTAGTCCCAGGCAAGCCGCAGGGCGAAGGCCAGGTTGGTATGTTCGCCTACCCGAACGGGGTAGTTCATTTTGGGGAGATAGGCGATAAACAGCTGGGAGACCTGGTGGGCCAACGGGGCGAGGTTGCTGCTAAGCTCGTGGCCGAGGGGATCGTTCCAGCTGAGGAGTTCGTTTTGTAGCTGAAGGAGCCAGCCCCAGCCGTAGGTGCGCTCGAAGCTTTCGTTGTCATGCGTGGCGAAGATGCGCATTTCGCCGCGGATATTGGCCGGGGAAAGGTTCTCTTTCAGTTTCTGTCTTATCTCTTCCGCGCGGGGCATGCCGGGGAAGAGTTCGAGTAGCCGCACCAGCATCCAGTGGCCGTGGACGCTGGAATGCCAGTCAAAGCAGCCGTAGAATGCCGGATGATAAAGATGGGGTTTCACGGCAAGGGTACTGTCGGTGAAGGTGATGCCGGTTTTATATGGGAACTCCCGCTGCATACAGCGGAGGGGCAAATCGGCGAAGTGGGCGGCGCCGGTGGAGGTGAGATAGGCCTGACCGTTGCGGATCTCATATTGGAGGTGAGTGGCACTGTCGGCTTGTGCGGTGGCGTTGGCTGTGGCGGCCAATGCCAGCCAGGCCGTGACGATGTAGTGAGCGGCTTTCATATTTGCACAATCTATGGGTTTTTGGTTTAAAATATTCGGGCGGCCGTTGAAATGTGTTGGCGGGGTTGGGGGATTCAATGGAGAGCATGGGGATGAGATTGGGGTGGAGGGTGGAGTGCCGATGTAGGGGGGTGGCCAATAGTTTCGAATGAGAGAACAGGTGTGAGGGACATCGATATCGCGGAAAATCGGTAAATTCCGGGATGGCAAATGTTAAGCTATTTTTGTTTGCGGTGTTGACGGGTTGGACGTTGACAGCTGCCGCTCAGGTTGTCTATACAAAGGTGACCGACAAGCGTTTTATCAAACATATTATTACGTCCGAATTTATTTCTGAGGGTGTCGCGGTCGCGGACGTAAATAATGACGGCAAGCCGGATATTCTCGCGGGGGCCTATTGGTTCGAGGCGCCAAATTGGGTGAAGCATGAGATTGACACTCCGCGGCGCTATGATCCGTTGACGCAATTCAGCAATTCCTTTCTCGATTTTCGTATGGATGTCAACCAGGATGGGTGGGTGGACCTGATAAGGGTTAGTCTGCCGGGGGAAGAGATCGTGTGGTATGAGAATCCGGGGGCGGGCGGCGCTTCGGGGGGCCCGGCGGGACGTGCGGGGCGCGGAGAGGCGGAGAGGTATTGGCGGATGCATCCGATACTGGCGCATGCGGGCAATGAGTCGCCTATGTTGGTGGATGTCGACGGAGATGGCCGGCCCGATATCCTTTGTAATGATTGGGTTGCTAAAGAGATGATCTGGATGAAGTCGCCGTCGGTGAAGGGGGATACGGTGTGGACGCGACATGTAATTGCCCGCGGGGATATGGGAACGGGCCGGTATACGCATGGGTTGGGATTTTTCGATATGAATGGGGATGGAAGGGCCGATGTGGTGATCACGAAGGGTTGGTGGGAGCGGCCGGCGGATGCGACTACGGAAAATTGGGTCTTTCATCCGGCCGATCTGGGGGAAGATTGCGCGCAGATATATCCCTTCGATGTTCGGGGTAATGGGGTGAAAGACCTGATCACTTCATCGGCGCACCGGTATGGCATCTGGTGGCACGAGCCGACGGCTAATCCAGGGATATGGGTCCATCATTTGATCGACAGCAGCGTTTCGGAGACGCATTCGCTGGCAATGGCGGATATCAATGGGGATGGGCATCCGGATCTGGTGACGGGTAAGCGGTATTATGCGCACAATGGAGAGGACCCTGGTGGCCATGACCCGGCGATCCTGAACTGGTATGAATTCCGGCCCGGGGCGCGGCCGGTTTGGGTGAGGCACTTGATCGATACGAATTCGGGGGTGGGTGAGCAGGTGCTGGTGAAGGATATGAATGGGGATGGGAAGCCGGATATTGTGGTAGCGAATAAGAAGGGGTTGTTCTGGTGGGAGCAGCGGTGAAGGGTATGATTTTAATTGCGGATTATACGGCGGCCGTGGGAGTCGGCGGGGCCGAGGATCTCGTCCATCTTCTTTTCGAATGCGGCACGGGTGATCATCTTGCCGGAAGGGGTTTTGATACTTTTTGCTTCTATGGCGGCGCTAAGCCGGGTGGCGGTGAAGACGAAGGCGCCGTTGTCCATATCGAGTTTGAGGATGGCGCCGGGCAGGCCGCCGTATCGTTCGGGGCCGACGGGCAAGGGGATCTCTTCACAGTACCATGCGACGAGAGGGGCGTTATTGCGGGGAGAAACCGCGGTGGCTTTTTTGCAGAGATGACTAAGTATGGTAAGCGTGTCGGCAGATAGCTTCCAGGTCAGGGGGCGAATGCTGTCGGCGATCACATATTGAACGTCAGCGAGAGTGGTTTGCTCAAGCAGCTGACCGCTCGAGAAATTGCGGAACAGCACGCCCCCATCGCCGGGGCCACCGAAACGCATAACGATCCGGTTGCCACCTCCGCCCGGATTGTCGAAGGGATCCGGCGCTTCGTCTTTCGGCACGGCGTTGTAGAAACATACGCTATCGCGGTACAACAGCTGATACTGGCCAGTCTGATATTGGGGGACCATCGCTTTCATTTGATCGTCGTCCATGTGGCGGTGCACGTCGATCTTGCGTTCGTAGAAGATTGTTCCCTGTTGTTGTTGGGCGGAGAGGGAGAAGCTGGCGGTGAAGCCGGATAAGAGGAGGAGGAAACGAGGGATCATGACTGAATGTTTGAAACAAATCTAACGGGCATCGACGTTAATCAACGCTGGCATAAGGTTAATTAAGGTTAAAGGGGGATTTCAGGTGGTCCGGCCGCGTATATTTGCTGCATGGCCAGGCGTGTTCGAAGGACCATTCAACTGTCGGCGCCGCTGATGATCCTTGCGATCGTCGGTATCGCCAGCTTCCAGGCATACTGGATGCGAAACCTTTACGTGCAGGAATGGGCAGAGCTGAGGAAGGAAACGGATATCGCGTTCAGGGATGCGGTCTACAAGCTGCAAATGCAGCAGTTTCGGAAAGATACGCTTTTCACGAAGCATGATCTCCCGCCCAATCTGTTCGTGTTCAATTTGCTGGACAGCGTGCGGACCCGGTTCATCGATTCCTTCGGCTCCCGGCCGCCGTTTGGGGATAAGCGTAATCTGACTGTCTCCATTGAGGCAATCGATGTACGGGACACCGCCGGGGGACGGATGCAAGGCCGATTCGCTTCGGGGGACAGCGGGGTGCCACATGTAATGAGATATTTCAATTCCCGGATGGGGTCGGAGCCTCCTCTATCGGTCGCACAGATCGATTCCGCCTATAAGATAGAGCTGGCGAAAAGCCATATCACCGTCCCGTTCCGGATGGAGCGGATCCAGGGGCCGGAAGCCCAACTGGATCAACCGGCGCCGCCGGACAAATTACAGACCAATTTCCTGTATGTGGGATTATCGAAGGCGTATGCGTATCAGGCATCGTTTGGCAGCCCGGTCCGGTATATCCTGGGCCGGATGGGGTGGCCGATCGGGCTGGGGCTGTTTTTGTTGGGGTTCACGGCGATGGCATTTGTCGTGCTATACCGCAACTTGCAGCAGCAGCAGCGCCTCGCACAGTATAAAAACGACTTTATCAGCAATATGACCCATGAGCTGAAAACGCCGATCTCGACGATCAAGGTGGCGGTGGAGGCGTTGCGGCATTTCGATGCGCTCGACGATCCAAAGCGGTCGAGGGAGTATCTCGATATTTCGGCACTTGAGCTGCAGCGGTTGTCCATGCTGGTGGATAGGGTGCTGAAGCTGTCGCAATTCGAAAATAAAGAGGTCGAATTCAATGTGACGGTGTTCGATCTGCGGGAGCTGGCGGCGGAGGTGATAGCGGGTATGAGGCTTCCGTTTGAAAAGACGGGAGCGGTGGTGCAGCTGATTGCGGAGGAAGGCAGATTTCAGGTGAAAGGGGACCGGGCACACGTCGGCAGCGTGATCTCGAATTTGCTGGACAATGCACTGAAGTATAGTAAAGAGGCCCCGGTGATCACGGTGCAGGTTGGGTGGGAAGAGAGAATGGTTGTGATGTCCGTGACCGACAATGGGATCGGCATCCCGGCGGCTTATCGGGACCGGATCTTCGATAAATTCTTCCGCGTGCCCTCGGGCGATCATCACAATATCAAAGGTTATGGACTGGGGTTGAACTATGTGCATGATATTGTCCATATTCACAAGGGGAATATCGGGGTGGAAAGTAAAGAAGGAAAAGGAAGTACGTTCACCATTAAATTACCCGCGGCATGAGCAGGATTAAAGTACTGTATGCGGAAGACGAGATCTTTTTAGGCAAGATCGTCAAGGAGACTTTGGACAGCCGGGGGTTCGAGGTCATCATGGTGACCAACGGCGCGGCGGTGCTGCCCACCTATCAAACGTCGCAACCGGATATCTGCGTGCTGGATATCATGATGCCGGACCGGAATGGGTTTGAAGTAGCGGAGGATATCCGTGCGGTGGATGAGGATATTCCGATCATTTTTCTGACGGCGAAGACACAAACGGAGGACCTGGTGCGGGGATTCCGGACGGGCGCGAACGATTATATCCGGAAGCCCTTCAGCATGGAAGAGCTGATCGTTCGGATCGAGAATACGTTGCGGGTGAGGCCCTCCTACGCTGAAGCTTCGGCGGGCAAGGCCGCGGAGGTGATTGCGATCGGGTCCTATTCCTTTCATCCATACCGGCAGGTGCTGGTCGGGGATGGAGAAGAAAGGAAGTTGTCGTATAGAGAGAATGAGCTGCTGCGACAGCTTTGGCAGGGGCGGGATCATATTATTGCGCGGGAAGATATTCTCCAGGCGATTTGGGGTAATGATTCCTTCCTAAACAGCCGAAATCTGGATGTATATGTGACGAAACTGCGCGGGTATTTGAAAGGCGATGAGCGCGTGGAGATCTTAACCATAAAAGGAATTGGGTATCGGTTCGTGCTACCTTGATTTTAACGTCGGTTAACGTTAGAGATGCGTTGATTAACCCGATGGCACACAGTGCGAGATTACTTTTGGCAAAAGATGCAATATGCCAAAAATTCTTCTGCTTGGGGCATTGTTAACCGTGATGGCCGTTGCAAACGGGCAGCGGCTTGTACTAAAAGGCAGGGTGGTGGATTCTTTATCCGGAAAGGGGTTGACATCGGCGACGGTCTCGTTGGTGAGGGCGGTGGACTCGGCGCTGCTGACTTTCGGGATCGCGGATTCGGCGGGGGAGTTCCGGTTGCCTTTGACGGGAAGCGGGCCCTATCTCCTGTCTGTTTCTTATACGGGATATCAGCCCGTATGGCGGGCGTTGAAAAATGGGGAACATGAGCTGGGAAAAATCGTTCTGGTCCCCAATGGATTATTGCAGACGGCGCAAGTCAATGGAAGGCGGCCACCGGTGGAGATCAATAACGATACGATCGAATTCAATGCGGAGAACTTCAAAACGCAGCCGAATGCGGTGGTGGAAGATATGTTGCGGAAGATCCCGGGGGTGACGGTGGAGAGTGATGGCACGGTGAAAGTCAACGGGCAGACGGTACGGCGGATATTGGTCAACGGAAAGGAGTTCTTCACCGGAGATATCAAGATGGCGACGAAAAATCTGAATGCCGATGCGGTCGATAAATTGCAGGTCTTTGACCGGAAGAGTGATCAGGCGGCGTTTACGGGGGTGGATGACGGGAATAGTGAGAAGACGATCAATATTCAGTTGAAAAAGGACCGGAATTTTGCGACGTTCGGGAAAGTGGGAGCCGGGGCTGGGCTCGGGGGCGACGGTGGCTCGGGGGCCGGGGCAGGTAGTGATGGGCGGTATGACGGGCAGGCAAATATCAATCGGTTCAGGGGAGATGAACAACTGTCGTTCCTGGGGATGGGAAATAATACGAACCGGCAGGGCTTCACGCTGATGGATGTGTTGAATTTTACGGGTGAGCTTTCGAAGGGGATGCGGAATGGCGGCGGCGGTATCAGCATTCAGACAGGTAACGCCGGGAATAACAATGGCTTGCCGGTGACGGGTCTGGGGCAGAGTCAGCAGGGCATTGCGCAGACGGTTGCCGGTGGGGTGAACTTTAACAATGCCTGGGATAAGGGACGGACTTCGTTGAACAGCAATTATACGGCCAATGATATCCGGCTGGTCACCGACAGGCAATCATTGATCCAGAATGTGGGGGACAATCCGTATAGCACGTTCGACACTACGCATACGGTGACCCATATTACGCAGCAGCGGCTGGGGCTTATTCTCGATCAGACGGTCGACCCATCCTTCTCCTTCCGGCTCACCCCCACCCTAACCTGGCAGCATACGAACAAATCGCAGACGGAGGGTTACCGCAGCGTCTCGGGAGATTCTTTGTTGAACGATGGGGTCAATCAGACGGGGGCCGCCCCGGGGGCGTTGAATCTTGTCACGGATTTGCTGTTGAGAAAGAAGCTGGCTAAAAAAGGAAGAACGCTGTCTCTGGATGTGAATGTCAATTATAATCACAGTACAGATCAAGGAAGTCAGCTATCCGACAATACCTTTTCGGTCATTAATCAACAATATCATCGGGATGCCGTCACGCGAAGTATCGGCGGGAATTTAACATATACCGAGCCGGCCGGGCCGCGGTCGCTGGTGGCGTTTAGCGGCTTTTACAATATCAATACGGGTAGCACGGATAAGTCGACCACAGACTTTGACGCGGTCTCGGGGAAGTATGATCTGCCGGATTCGGTGTTGAGCAATCATTTCAGCAGCGATTACCGGTATGGCGGCGGCGGCCTAAGCATCCGAAGTAATCTGAGAAAGATGAACCTGACGGCTGGAGCGACGGTGCAGGCTGCGACATTGAATGCGATGAATCTGTCGGGGGGTGACGGGGTCAAACAACGTTTTACAGATGTGTTACCGAACGCCCTTATCCAATATAGCATCTCACAAACAAAAAATGTAAGGCTCGATTATGAGACCTTCACGACGCAGCCGTCGGTCGTTCAATTGCAGCCGGTCCCGGACCTGAGCAATCCGTTGGATATTTCGATGGGAAACCCGAAGTTGAAAAGAGCCTACAATCAAAGTCTGACGCTGAGTTATATTGCCGCACAATTTGCAAGGCGGAGGCATTTACTGTTCATGTTCGGCGCGTCGGACGCGGCTAATGCGATCGTACAAAGCGATTCGGTCACTGCATTCGGCACGAGGATGACAATGCCGGTCAATACCAACGGGGTTGGGAACCTGCTGAGCAATATAAATTATGGCTTTCCCGTCAGGAAATGGCATGGAGAGTTTGAGGTGGAGGCGTCATTCGTTTATAGCAAAAATGCCGCGTTTATTAACAGCGTCAAAAACAATATCAACAGCACGACTTTCCGGCCCGAAGTTTCCTATACTTATAATGGGAGCGAAAAGCTTGACCTGGAATTAACGGCTGCCGTTTCGCTGAACTCGGGGCGATATTCGTTGCAACCCGACCTGAATACCAATTACGTGCGGCAGCATTATGGGGTCAATATGACAAATTATTTGCCGGCGGGAGTGTCGATACACAATGAGTTCAATTACATTTTCAATACCGGCCGGCCACCCGGCTACAATACGAGTACTCCGTTGTGGAATATATCGGTAGCGAAGTCGCTGTTCAGGCATGATCGGGGGGAGATCAAGGTTAGTGTAATGGATGCGCTGGATCAGAATACCGGGATCACGCGGAGCATTGACCAGGGAAGTGTGCAGGATGAGCGGTACAATGTACTGCAACGGTACTTTCTGCTGAGTTTCACCTATAGTCTGAACAAATCCGGGCTGAAGGCCAAGGGCGGCCCGCAGATCAAGGTAAGGACCGTTGGCGGGTAAAAGTGCAGGGCAGGCCGGGCGTGTGGGCCGGGCAGGGCGATGGTCCCCGGGCAGGATATTATGCCAGGTGTCTGGGCAGGCAGAGGGCAAAGGCCATCAGCACGAGGTAGGGCAGCGCGAGTATGCCAAGAGAAACGCCCAGGTGCCATTTGCGATTTGGATTCTCCTCGAATTGCCGCACAAATTTATCTACGATCTTCTGGTCGCGGTCTTTGACAATAAAGATATAGTGAAACATCATTGCCGTCAGACCGTAAATCGCGAGTGCAAAAAGGATCGATTCGAACCGCGAATTAAAGCGGTGATGCTTGACGAAATGCAGATAGATGGATTCGAATAAGAGAAGCCAGCCGCCGGAGCCTAGGGAGAACAGATACATTGTCTGGATCCGGGTGTTGAAACTTTCCCTGTACTGGCTTAACCGATAGCAATAGCTATAGATATTAAAGTAGAGGTAGTCTATGTGTTTCATAGAGTCTTCGTATTAGGGTACTGGGTTGCCGGCGGTGTACGGTGGGCCGGATTATCCTTTTATAAACGACGGTAAGAGGAAAATCGTACTGAGTGACTGAATTAAAAAATTATATGTTTAATTTTCAATTATTTATGAAATATTGATTATTATAATGTTTTTGGGAGAGGTAAGAATAGTCAGCATTACAAGTTATTGAATCCGCTTTAGTTCACTTTGAATAAACGCCTCCGTCCCGGGAAAATCCCGGCTTTCCACGTCGTGGCCATCATATACCTCCTTGATGAGGTGAGGTCCTTGGAAATAATACCTGCTTTCAAACGTATGCGTACTACTCTTTGTAATTCCCCGGATAAAAAGCGGCATCCCGTTCTTGAAATAATATGTTGTGACCGTAGGCAATGACATTCCTGATGAGGCGGTCACCATTTTGCAGAGTTTGTCGCTCTTATAATATTTCCTGACCTCGGCAGGATCGCTCCGGAAATTTTTCTTCGTGTCTTGCACAGCTCGCCAGGCTGCGCTGTCCGCATCTATTTGACGCACCTCCTTGTTGATTCGGTCGACGAGGGTCTCGATGCTGTCATAGCTGAGCGCAGGCAATGCAGTGGAGTCGGGAGGACCGGGCTCGATGGACTGCATGTCTTCGTTGCTAATCTTGTAATAATCCTCATTACCGATCTCGATGTGTCCCTTTTCAGTCTGCTTGACATATAGCGGGTCAGGCATTTCCTTTATCTCCTTCTCCCGGATGTCTTTGACGAGGCCCCCCGCTATCATGAAATTATAATAGTCCTCATTGGAGCCTGAGCTCTCGATATGGCCGCCATCGACGACAGTCCGGTAGACGATGGTAAGATAAAGTTCGTCTTTGATCAGCCTGTACCTTCCTTTTAGGCCCCATATCACGCGCAAGTCTTCAGTTCCATTGTTAAAATGCAATACGAAGGTGTTATCGGCATAAAACCGGAAATTCTGCCAGAGCCCATTGCCCACGCGTTTTGTGTCCCGCTGCCACACGCCTACGAGGCTATCTCTGGTGAGAAGAGTTGTGTCTTTTTTTTGTTGGGCCACGCAAGTGAAGCATGACAAAACGCTTGTTAGTAATAGACAAAATGTGATTGTGGTTCTCATCACATCCAGAAAAATCTTCGATTCCCCACCTCTGGTAAGGGATTGCGATTCAGGCGGCAACAATGAAAGCCCTGATTTCATTGGAAATCATTTATGAAAGATAAAATATTTAGCTGAAAAATGAAAGTCGCGGGAAATAGGGGGGGCGGGCGGACGGCAAATTTTACTTAGTTTTATTCGAAAATGGCGATTTTTCATTTATGCATAAGGTTTATTGTTTCTTATTTATTTGTGTGGGTTGGGTGAATTCGGTGTGGGCGGGGAGCGGCGAGCCGGGGGGTGAAAGTTTTGCGGGGAGCGGCGGACCGGAGCGTTTCCGGGTGTTGGTGGTGGCGTCGCGGGCGAAGGACCATCAACGAATGATTGCGGCGGCGCGGCCTTTTTTTGAGAAGATGGCGGCGGACAATCATTTCGGGTTGGATTTTACCGATGATACCAGTGAGATCAATACGATCAACCTGCGGCGGTATGCCGTCTTTGTAATGCTGCATTTGGCGCCGTTCGATATGTCGCCTGCGCAGCAGGCCGCGTTGCAGCAGTTCGTGGAGGACGGCAAGGGCTGGGTGGGAATCCATGCGGCGGGTTTGACGGGTCGCGAGTTCCTGGCGCCGACCAGCGAGTATTGGGAGTGGTTCGAAAACTTTATGGGGGGTGTGCTGTATAGTCCGCATCCGGCCTTCCAGACAGCGACCTTGCATGTCGATGATCAGTATCATCCGCTGATGGCGCATATGCCTGCCCGGGTGAGTTGGCCGGATGAATGGTATGAGTGGACGCCGAACCCGAGGGGACGGGTGCATGTGCTGGCTACGGTCGACGAATCGACCTATCATCCGAACAAGCCGATGGGCGATCATCCGATTATCTGGACAAACGAACGGTACCGGAGGATGGTGTATATCGGACCGGGGCATGATCCGGCGTTGTTGCAGGATACGGCGTATGCGACGCTGTTGCGGGATGCGGTGCTGTGGGCGGCAAGCGGCGATCCGTTGCCGCCGATCACGATGAAGAATGGGATGGTGGATTACGCGGGGTCCTATGATCTGCCGGGGTCGCCGACGGTGGGGGAAGGGTTTGTGCGGGTGAGTCGAGAACTGAGGTCGGAGGTTGTGGCTGCGAGACGATCGGAGGGGGATCCGGGGCTACCGTTGACGATCACGCGCGAGGAACGGGATACGATCGGCGGGACGGCGATGGTGAAGATCACGACGGGGAATCAGGGGGCGGGGAATCCAGGGGCGGGGAATCCAGGAGCGGGGAATCCGGGTGCGCGGAATCCGGTGAAGTGGTTCTGGCTGAAGTTCGATTGGACGGTGGCGGTTGTGGCGGGAAGGTATATATTTCACGCGTTTCATTATTA
>DASZJO010000136.1:0-20327 GCA_035948015.1 Puia sp. | reverse complement strand
CTGAGCTGTCTGATCGCGGCGCCAATTGCCTTCTACTTCATGCACGGCTGGTTACAGACCTATGATTACCGGATCGGGATCGGGCCGGGAGTATTTATTGCCTCTGGGGCGGCGGCGGTTGTGGTTACGATTGTTACGGTGAGCTTGCAGGCGATCAAGGCGGCGGTGATGAATCCGGTGGAGAGTTTAAGGTCGGAGTGAAAGGATATATTTCTAATGATAACGGTCCGTCAATTTGCATTCTTACGCCCGGTACTAATACCGTTGAGGCCGATATAATCGTTCTTCAAACAGTCTACTATTTGAAAGGGTTTCGACGCATCGATTTTATAATACTCTTGCCCAATAATTCTATTTCCGCGGTAAATAAAAACTATTCGATGCACTGCGATCGAATCGACGATCCAGACCCTTGCATTCACCGGTGTTCGGTCGGATCCCCAAAATGTCAGCTCATTTACTTTGCCATTTTGATCGTAGCCATATTTAATGATGCTATATTGACTGGTTACCCCGCGCTTCCTGTTAACCAGTTTATTGTCATGTAGGAAATGCCGCTCTCCCAGCCTGCCGTCGGAGTTATGCATCAATTTCGTGACAGAAGAGCCATCTTCGGCCAGGAAAGGTTGGCCATTGGCATCAAGTGTCGCATACTCAATCGGTTGTCCGTCTTCATCATATTTTGTAGTGATTTCATAACTGCCATTCCAATGCGGCATTCGGGTGCTGCTATCCGCCCAATAGGAAGTGGAAATAACTCTGGCGTATTTGTCATACTTCGTTTTTAGCATAAAGACTTTCTCTGTATGAGTCTTTATCGGATGACCATCGACATCGTAATTGGATTCCTGTACAGTTCTATTCCTGTCATCTTTGATAAATAAAGTCGTATTGATGCCGTCCCTATCCACGCATGGATTTCCAAACGCGTCAAAATACGAAACTCGCGTCCGCATATTCCCGGCAGAAAAGAAGCTGGCTATTTCCTGTACGCCGGATTGGCTGTTGGTTGGTTTACCGAGTTGATCGAAATATTCTTCCCTTATTCTGTTTCCGGCCGTGTCATATTCATAAGTTATGATGGCAACGCCGTCTGAGGAAGGAAGGGGTTTAACCGGATTACCAAGGCTGTCCAACCGGGTGTCTTTTATCAAATACCCCTGCTGAAACTCCCTTTTGTCCGCGGCGAACCCACCGACACTACATGTCTTTTTGTCATTACGGTCATAGAATTCAATTTTGATCCAATTGTTATCTTCGTCGTACGAACCTCGAACGCCCGAAACACCGTTGGGAATTGTTACCGGTTCGTCGTTAATTCCTAAATAAAACTCTGATATCTTGTTATCGTGCTCGTCATATCGGGTCACAAGTTTGTGATATCCCGCCGGAGCTGATATCACCGGGCGTCGCTGCGCATCAAAGAAAGATGTTTCGATTCTTTCCCCAAACCGGATGGAATCATCATACCTTTTGTATTGGATGATCGCCACTCCGTTCATATCTTCCATCAACTGCCCTGTGAAAGAGTAATTCTGGACTTCCGTTAATAATTCCTTTGAATAAATATGGATCGCATACTTACAGGGTAAGGAAATATTTTTCCCGCGTACGAGATCGGTAACCTGAAATACATTCTCCTCCTTTGGTTGGTAATTGCGATACTCGTATATCTCGCCCCACTGATCGGTCCGGTCGACCTCGCTGAGGATACCATTGACGAAACTCACGGAAATCGTATTTATAACAATACCGGAAGGGTTAAACTGCCGAACAATTACTTTTTGCGGTCCATCTTTCTCAATTCTATAGCAGGTCCTATCCTTTATTTTAAAAAGGCGTAAATTCCCGTATACGCCATGCGGGCCATAGTCCCAATCATTATAATAGCCTTCATCCACATGTTGGCTAACCGCAATGGAAGAGATAAAAATCGAGCCTAACAGGAGCAGCTTACATTTGGCAGTCATGTCGTTTAGAATTTGGGTTTGAGGTTATTCCAAATTAAATGTAGGAAAACCAAGTCATTGGTCAAAATCTAGCGCGGAAGCTGGAAAGCCTTTACAAAGGTGTCGTTACCTCGCCCGGCACCGGACCGCTTGGCATCCTAGTCGCCTATTTCCGCCCTTCTGTTTGAACTGTTCGGAAATTTCGAAGAGTTGCCTTTTCATTCAACTCAGATGTACTAAATATTTCCTATGATAAGATCTGGCAAGAGGGGCTGAAAAAGGATACCCATGCCGAGGATGAAAAGTTCCATTATAATGGAAGAAATATGTAAAATCTTAAAATTTGTGTGTTATAACGTAAACTATTGACAATGAATGTTCCCCCTACAAACTTACCCGCTCCATTTTGTTCGATTCCTCTTCGGCTGAGGCATAGTATTTTTGCAAGTGTAAATTTATTATTTGAGCGTCCCGGGCAAATTGTGCGAGGATGCGGTCAGTAGTTTTCTCCACAATTTTCTCCACAGACTTCTCCACAGACTTCGGCCGATAAGAATTAAGCTCAACGGAAACGTCGGAACCTTCTGCTGAAAACACCGGGGCAGGGGCATGTCCTTGAAATACTGGGGTTGGTCAAGTACGCGGCAGTTTCTTTGTCAGCTTATCAAAATCGCTTTCAAACTTCTGATCCTGAACAATCCGGTATTGGTCATATTGCTCTTCTGCAAGTTTCTTCGCTATATCGTGACTGATGGTTCCCGCATTTTTTAGGGTATGGTAGTCGTTGAATTGGAGAAAAGCGTCCAGCTTCTGAACCCAATCAGCCATGCTCATAGCAATATTTCGCAGTGCTTGGTTTTCCGCGTAGTCGAGGTACATGCTTACCACTCTATTTAGTTCGTTAATCTCCTTTTCTTCCAGGTAATTTTTGGCGATAGTCACGTCTGTCTTGAGGATTTTTCCTTCCGGTGCATGCTTCCAGGTGGTTAGCCCCATATTGGGTTTGGTAGCATCTACACGTTGTTGTATAATTTCTGCGGCGGTGTGCCCGGTTACTGCCCAGTGGAGCTTATTCTGGACTGTCTTATAAAAAGTCAGGGTCATGTCCGCTTTGGGGTCATAATCGATGCTGCATTGGGCATAAATATCGGTTATCTTCTGATAGAACCGGCGCTCGCTTGCTCTGATCTCGCGGATGCGCTCCAGCAACTCTTCGAAATAGTCTTTGCCGAAGTTCTTTCCCTGCTTCAGCCGCTCGTCGTCCAACACAAACCCTTTGATGATAAATTCCCGCAAGGTCTTGGTGGCCCAGATTCTAAAGCGGGTTGCTTCAAGACTATTGACGCGGTAGCCGACGGCAATGATGGCGTCGAGGTTATAGAATTGGGTGTTGTATTTTTTTCCGTCCGAGGCAGCTATTCGGAAATTCCGAATAACTGAATCTTTATCCAACTCATTGGTAATGAATATATTTTGCAAATGCTCGTTTATGGTTGGCACGCTAACATTGAATAATTCAGACATCTTCTTTTGTGACAGCCAAAAAGTTTCTTCTTCGAAGAATACCTCGATGGTCGCTTTCCCTTCCGGCACACTATACAACAGTATTTCAAACTTCTCCATAGTATATTTAAGTGACAAATATAGTCAACAGAATTGTAAGTTTGCTAACTTTATTAGCCATTCCATTTTGCAATGCATCAATCATTCGAAATCCTCGTCATCGGCTTGGGCGCTCATGGCAGCTCGGCGCTTTATCATCTCGCACAAACGGGTAAGCGGGTTGCCGGCATCGACCGGTTCACTCCCCCGCATCTTCACGGTTCCTCGCATGGGCAAAGCCGGATCATCCGGGAGGCTTATCATGAAAATCCGGTCTATGTTCCTTTTGTCCAGACCGCCTACGGCTTATGGGATGAGCTTCAGCGGGAGGCTGGCCGGACCTTGCTGGTGGGGACGGGTGGGCTTCTGCTGGGTAGGCCGGAGACGATGGTCGTCAGCGGCGCGCGGTTAAGCGCAGAGACATATGGGCTCGAGCATGAATGGTTGGAGGCGGCGGATATCCGGCGGCGGTTCCCGGCTTTTCGACCAACCGACGACACGGTCGGGGTGTATGAGCGACGGGCGGGGATCCTTTTTCCGGAGGAATGTATTAAGGCGCATCTGGCGGGGGCTGCGGCCCGCGGGGCGGAGATCAGATGTGAGGAGACGGTAGAAAGCATCATGCCTTCGGGCGATGGGGTGGAGGTCAAAACGTCGAAGGGGCGGTACCTGGCAGGGAAAGTTATTGTCTCCGCCGGGGCCTGGGTGGGGGAGTTGCTGCCGGAGTTGAGGCTGCCGCTGTATATCGAACGGCAGGTGGTTTGCTGGTTTAAGGATGCAGGCGCGGGATTGCGCGGGGCGGGCGGCGCGGGATCGAGGGGGGCAGGTGGGGCGGGCGGCGGGGTAGGGGTTTTGCAGCCGGACCGGATGCCGGTTTATATCTGGGAGTATGCGGCGGGAGAATTGTTTTATGGCTTCCCGGATTTGGGGCAGGGCATTAAGATCGGGTTTCATCATGGTGGGCGGCACATAAGACCCGACGAATTGCGTCAGGACGCAGAAGCGGCGGAGATCGAAGCGATCAGGGAAATTGCCGGTACTTATCTGGCGATCGATCCCGTCTTTGAGGCGGCTTCCGTTTGCATGTACACGAATACGCCGGATGAGGACTTTATCATCGACGAATACCCGGGATGTCCGCAGATCCTGGTGCTGAGCCCTTGCTCGGGGCATGGGTTTAAGTTCAGCAGCGTGGTGGGAAAGATCGCGAGCGATTGGGCGACGGGCGGGCCGGTGGCGTTTGATCTAAGTCCCTTTTCGGCTAAAAGATGGTAATCACGTACATTTATGTATGATAAAATTAATCCTCTTCATAGGTTGTGTCGCCCTTAGCTTTTCAATGGCCGGTGCGCAAACGCTGACGATGCCGCCGGAGATCCAGAAGGCCTACGATAATGGGACCAGGTCGTTTGACGGCAGGCCGGGCAAAAGTTACTGGCAAAATCATAGCCGGTACGTGATTTCGATAACGGTGACGCCGCCGGGCAGGGTCATCAGCGGGGTTGAGGAGATCGTTTATTCGAACAATAGCCCGGATACGCTGCGGAGCCTGAACATGAAACTGATCCAGAATGTTCACCGGGCCGGCGGGCGTGGCGGAGCCGCGGATACGTCGGCGGGCATCCGGGTGGACGAGATAACGATACGCGGGGCGAAGGTGGCCTGGGACAACAATGAAGCCATCACCACGAATCAACTGGTCAATTTGCCCGAGCCGCTGATGCCGCATGATTCGCTAAAGCTCGCCATTACCTGGCACTTTGCCCTGTCGCGCCAGCGGGGGCGCGAAGGGGTAATCGACTCGACCAGCTTTTATATCGCCTATTTCTATCCGCGCGTTTCGGTGTATGACGATTACAAAGGATGGGACATGCAACCACATACAGGCCCGCTGGAGTTTTATAACGATTTTTCTGACTACCAATTCAACGTCACTGTTCCCGCTAATTTCATCGTTTGGGCCACCGGCATCCTGCAAAATCCCGAAGCGGTGCTTCAGCCGGAATTCGCCGGGCGGTTGAATCAATCCATGACCAGCGACTCTACCATCCATGTGGCTACCGCGCAGGAGATGGCTGATAAAAAAGTCACCCCGCAAAATTCAGCCAACACATGGAAATGGGCGGCCACGAACGTGAGCGATGTCGCTTTGGGCATCAGCGACCACTACGACTGGGATGCGGGCAGCGTTGTTGTCGACAATAAAACACAGCGTCGCGTAAGTATGCAGGCTGCTTTTGCTGACTCGTCGGCGGATTTTCATCATTCCGTTAAGTTTGGCCACTATTCTCTCGGCTGGTTCTCGAACAACTGGCCGGGCATTCCCTACCCCTATCCGAAATCCACGGCATTCCAGGGATTCGCCGATATGGAATATCCCATGATGATGAACGACAGTCATTTCGGTAGCCTGTCGTTTGCCGAACTGGTGCAGGACCACGAACAGGCGCATACGTATTTCCCCTTCTACATGGGTACGAATGAAAGCCGTTACGCTTTCATGGACGAAGGCTGGGCTACCACGTTTGAATACCTGATCGGCATTTCGGAAAGGGGCCAGCAAGAGGCCGAACGATTTTATAAACAATTTCGGGTTAACGGCTGGATCCATAGCTCGCATGAACGCGAGAACCCGATCATTACCCCAAGCCCCGATGTTACCTATGGCGGCGGCAACAACGGTTATGGCAAGCCATCCTTAAGCTATTTGGCATTGAAGGACCTGCTGGGGGATAAGCTTTTTAAGAAGGCTTTGCACCAATACATGAACAACTGGAATGGTAAACACCCCACCCCCTGGGATTATTTCTTTTCGATGGAGAAAGGCTCCGGGAAAGACTTGAATTGGTTCTTTTATAACTGGTTTTTTACTCCTGACTATATCGATCTCGGTCTGACTATGGTTGACAAAGCTGGAAAAGGCTATGCGCTTCAGATCAAGAATATTGGCGGATTTGCCGTTCCTTTTGACGTGATCGCAACCTATGAAGACGGATCGACCGAGACTTTTCATCAGACGCCAAAAGTTTGGGAGCACGATCAGAAGGAGACGCTGGTGAAAATCAAAACCCGGCGGGCGGTGAAGTCGATCAAATTGGATGGTGGGATCTTTATGGATGCGAATGAGAAGGATAATGAGTGGATGGAGAAATGACGGGTGGGATTGGGTTCGGGCTCGGCAGGACAATTTCATTCCTCCCAGATATAGTTGGCAAGATGCCACAGGGAGATAATAAGGATCGCTATACCCATCAGGATGGCGACGCAGGCTTTGACAATGGTTTTTTCCATACGAACAGATTGGAGAAATTGAATGAGTTTCCCCCCTTATAACAATCGAGATGGTAAAAATTGGACAAGGATTATGAAAGAGATAGGACTCATCTTAGCTTTTCTAACAATAACAGCAATGTCATTTGGACAGCATCTTGATTATAAGATCCACAGACCCAATGACTATCATCGCCTGGGAACAGACCTGAAAAATATTGACACGCTTAGCCTTTGGAATTATCAATTGGATTCACCTTACGTTACCAGATTTCAGGACTCGGTGAAACCTATCGGACATATAAGCTTTTGGAGAACTAAGCCCATTTCGAACGACCCTGGATTGTATGTTCAGGCCAGGGCGCCGGCTATCGATTTTGAAATTTTCGATATTAAAGATTCTTCTTACTGTTATAAAAGTTCCTGGCGTACTATAGTCGCTTCGAGTTGTGTGCCTCCAGATGTTGGTGGAGATGTATTTGTCATTGGAAAGTTCATCTTTCTGAATAGGAGCGCCTGTGTAAATTGTGGATCATACGGCACCCCGAATATTGACTATTGCAGGCCTACTATAAATTTTATTTTTAGCAGGTTTACTGGAAACGATATTTCAACCTTAGCTGACATTGTACGACAACTGCCCATTAAATCAGGAAGACGATAGTTATTCATAATTCTTTAATTGTTCCCTTGCAGGCATCGCGACGGTGCATAAGACCCAAATGAAAAGGGACAATACCAATAATTCAAAAATCACCATTAAGTCATAATGTTTTGGCACTCGCCATAGCCAAAAAATGCCCAGGACCGCATTAGCGATTGATAAGAGAAAAGTTGAAATAATGGTAAACGCATTCTGAGGGAGGTATTTAAAAAATACGCCCCCTATCAACGCATGCGAACTTTTCCTCCATAGAAAAATAATCATTAGAAAAAATCCACCTGCAGTACATAAAATAGCCAAGCTGCTCAGCAGGCTTAGCGACCTAAACCAATCAAGAATTTTTAGTGAAAAATAAAAAATGAAAAAGTAGAGTCCGATATCCATTATAAATAATAGAGTTAATGTAACTATCAAATACATTGCTGATAGAATCAAAGTTCTATTTGCCAGATTTATTTGCATATAGTTCGATTTAGCAATAGAAATTTACTGAAAAAATAGCTCATTCTAAAACCGCTCATGGAATTGCAACTAACAAACCGCCGCTTAAACCGATTGATCGTTCGTGGCCCCGGCTAAAGCTGTATTCGTATTCCGGTTCAAGGTACCAGCCGAGGCGATGCTTCGCGGCGGGCCAAAACATAAAATCCAGAGCGAGTTCGCCGCCAAGGGAGTTGGTTGTCGCTTTAGAATCGTTTTCGCGGGTCCACACCGGACCGGCGCCAAACATAAATTCAACTTTTTGGGAAAGGGTCCAGGGTTTTTTGACCAAGAGGTCAATATCCACTTCCTTGAAGTTTGCGCCGAAAGAGGGCGTAACCCCTAACTCCAGCTCGAGCCAGTCTTCTATGGGGGTAACTTCGATGGCAACCGACGGGCCGAAATTCCATCGGCCGCTGGAAAGGCTCAAGCCGGCGGCGCCACCAAGTTCGAAGACTGCGAAAGATTCTTTTTCACGGGCACTATCAGCGCGGATTTTCTGACCAATTGTGTTAATCGTTCCTGAAAGCAATAGTACTGTGGCTATAAGATATTTCATCGGCTATCCGTCAAATGTACATTATCAAAAAGTACCGGATTCTTTTTATATTTAGTTTATGAAACGTTTACTTTTTGTACTAATCTTATTTCCCGGAGTGCTGCTGATGGCCCAGGTTCCCGGTGCGGCTGACAGCCTCAAGGCCCAGGCAGGACGGATGGTCAACGGCCTGACCACCGGGAACTACACGACGTTCATCCACTATATTCACCCCAGAGTGGTCGAAGCTGCGGGTGGGGCTGCCGCCCTAAAGCAGGCGCTGCAGCAGATGTCCCGCCAGTTCAGTATCTCGGGGCTGAGCTTCCAGTCGGTAACCGTGGATAGCCTGAGCGAATTTGTCAAATCGGGGACTCAGGTGCAGGCGACGATCCGGCAACACACGACGATGAAGCATGGCCAGGGGCGGATCATGGCGACATCGACCCTGATCGGGATTTCCGGAGACAACGGGCTTCACTGGAAGTTTGTGGATACGCATAATAAGACGCTCGAGGATGTGCGTCAGTTGCTGCCTAACGTGAGCACGGAGTTGGTGATCCCGCCAACGCAGCCGCCGGTGAATTATGATCAATAATAGCTCACGCTGACATCGGCCGGCAGTTTCGGCTGATACGATTCCAGGTTTTTTCTTAGGGTAGTCGTGTCTTCGGGGCGGATGGCGTAGAATGATACGCTGTCATCGCCGAGGATGACGTTGTGCTGGTTGTGCCAGGAGGCGACTTTTGTCCAGCGATGGAGGAGGGCCGGATCGAACCAGGTGTCATAGAGCATGGCGACGCGGGTTTGATGCTGGTGGATAAGGGAGTCGGCGAAGTCGGGGGTCCAGGTGTTGGAGCGTTTGGCCCGGGCGACTTCGAGGCTGGCGAGGCCCCAGAGGTCGAGTTTGTCACCTTTGGAGTAGAAGGAGATCGCGCCGATGTCGTTGAAGGCGACGGGGGTGCTGTCGTAGTAAGTATGGACGAACTGCGATAGCTGGTACTGCTGTTCGTAGATGTTGAGACAATATTGTCGGGACTTCTGGAAGGTTTTTTCGCTGCGAATGAAGAGGGGGATGAAGAGGAGGATGAGCAGTGCGGCGACGATCCATTGCGCGTCCTTGAAGCGCGATGTCTGGAGGGCGGGGCGATATTTGGCGATCAGCGTACCTATCATAAGTGTGCTGCAGCCGACGAGGTAGTCTTCGTATCGTGGGTAATTGTTGGGATAGGCGAAGGCGACATGGGCGAGGGTGGCGCCCATCAGGATGAGAAGGATATATTTATATGCGGGCTGGTCGCGGAGTTGTTTCAGGAACACGAGGTAGGTTAAGGGTAGTAATAGCAACAGCCGCTGCGCGGCCAGGAAGTTGTAATCGCGGGGCGAAAAAAAGATCTTGAACCAGATATCGTCGGCCACAAACCGCGCCCAGCCGCTAATTGAATGGGGGAGGGCGGCCTTTAGCAGCACTGAATTTGGCATGAAGTAGCTTCCTTTAGACATGGCGTAGAGCCCGAAGATGGTGATGGGCAGGACGCTGACGGCGCCGAGGATAATGGAGTCGCGCCATTTTCTGCGGACCAATAAAATGAGACAGGCGAGACCGAGAATGGGAAGACATTCGTAACGGGTGCTGATCATGAGCGCCGCGTATGCAAAAATTTGCCAGCGAAGGACGCTTCGCGTTTCAGCAAAAGAAAAGATGAACAAAAAAGTAAAAAGTAATTGAAAGGTATGCTCCATCCCGCTGATCACGAGCAATGGCAACGGAGTAAGGAAATTGACGGCTAACAGGATCAGGAGTTGTGCGACGTCGGTTAGACCCTGGCGTTTTAGCCACTGATGCATGACGATCAGCACGAGGACGCCGGCCAACAGGTTGAGCAAGAGCGGGATGACGAGGTGGACACCGAATAACCTGAAGACCCCGGCGAGGAGGATGGTGTAAAACGGCGAGGATGATGTGCTCGCAAAGGCATGTCCGGCGATGCCCCAGTAATGTTGGAAAGCGAGATTCCGCGCTACCGCCATGTGAATAAAAGTGTCATCGAGGGGATACGCGAGGGTACCGTGTGTGGCATGGAGGACGCTGAATTCGATCCAGGCTACCGGGATCAGGAGAGACAGGATGGCTATAGTAAGGACTTTCATATATTGGCAGGTAAGATACAATTTCCATACCGCCCCGTGTTTTCACGGGTGAAAATGGGTGTTTTAACCGTTGGCCGGGTTGGGGAAGAGGTTTATTTTGGTGCAGACCAAAACCTCATGTATGAAAAGCACCATCGTTCTTAAAAGTACGGCCCGGCTGTTGTGGATCGTTCCCCTCCTGATTGTCTCTTGCAACCCCCCTGCGGAAGTCCCCACCGACCCGCAAACAACCGGTTGTTCGATCCCGGCCTCCACCATCGCAACCTGGTTCCAGTCGGGTACGGTAACGCTGAATGGCACGGTCAACCCCGCCAATAGTATTACGTTCCCGGGCACTCCCAACTGCTCGTTTTATCAATGGTCCGAGCAAATGTTCCTGTGGATGACATCCCCCACCACTTCGGTCTATGGCGGGAGCGGCCGGATCTTTGAGTCGCCCGCTTTCTTTGACGTCAGTCCTCCCGACGCGTCCGGGATGCGCACCCTGATCCCGCATACGCCGGGGCTGATCCGGGCGATGGCCGTACGCGCGGCACAAGCCGGGCCGCATCACCTGCCCGCCTTGTTGAACAAAGCCGGAAGATTGATCGAGATTGAGCCAACGCCTCTCGGACCAACCGGCAAACCGCTGATCCTCAACCGGGCGGGTCAGCCGATAGAGATCGAAGAGATAAGGCCTTCCGAAAACGGCCATCCAGTCTTCCTCGATAAAGATCACAAGCCGATTGAGGGGGCGCATCCGTTGTTTAAGACGGATAGGGCGTCTAAGTCGATCGTGCAACGTTTTAGGGTCGGAAAGGGACCCATCTTCCTGGATTCAGCCGGTGACATTGTGGACGTTGAGGAAGGAGAGGCCGACAGCGGGGTCCTGATGTCACAGGGCAACTCGCTCATCTATTATATTGTTTTGGTCAATGATGTGTATGCGTATTTCAGGACCGGGACCCATGATGGCAATATTTCCACGTTTCATTTTCCGGTGGCCGCTGGCGATCTCAGCCCGATTACTGCCCTCGCCGCCACTAAAAGTGTAACCTTGCCGGACTCCGTCGCCCTTGCCGTCGAGGTCAAAAGCTCCTGGGTACTCGCCTCGAGTATTCCCAATCCGGCCGACTATATTACTATCACCGCCGCCGTCCCGCGTTACAATAAAACGGCGACCCAATGGACGGTGGTGCCGAATGTGATGGACACCGTGCAGCTGGCCATGACCGGTATCCATGTCGTCGGCAGTGTGGCCGGTCACGATGAAATGATCTGGGCCACTTTCGTTCATGACAGCATCGCCCCGGACTCTACCTACGCCTATACCAATTTCAGCAATGCAACCGCCTTCGTTCCCGTCAATACCAGCGGGAGCTGGGTACTTTGCGCCAATGGAGCCGCAGGGCCGTATAACCAGATGCGACAATCGTTTGATTTCTCTACGGGTAATATCGTTGCCACGTCGGGCAACACGATCGGCCCCAGCAATATCCTGACGATGAAACCCTGGGGCGCGGGTTCGGACATTTCTCCCAACCCCATCGATGGAAGTCCCGCGGCGTCGAATGCGGAAATCATTTCGGTCAATAACAGTGTGCAGGGTACGCTGATCGCGGGCGATCCCCGAAAGAACTACATTTTCCGTGGCGCCACCTGGACAACGGGAGGCCCGCCGACCCCTATCCCACCAGGACAATTTGCGCTTGGCGGGAATGAAGTGGGGACCAGTTCGCTTGCCAATGTGACGATGGAGACTTTTGTGCAGGGGAATACGTTCGTCCGGACCGGAACCAATTGTTTTGATTGCCATCAGGCCGCGAATCCGGCGCTGCCGGTTGCGGATACCTTTGTCAGCCATATTTTTCCTGTTTTGAGGCCGTTGTTTTGAGGGGGGTGTTGTTTTGACGGGGGTGCCGCGGTGTCGCGCTTAGGGCTGCGGGGGCAGGGTGGTCAGGTTCTCGTCGATCACCAGCGTCCCCGTCCAGCGGTCATGCCAGGGGTAGCTGGGGCTGCCGAGTGCGGAGAACGCTTCGAAGGGGACCAGACGGACGAGGTAGCGGAGGAAGGCTTTGCCAGGCTTGAGCCGCGAGCCGTCGTCGTTGATGGCGCGGGTTTGGGTGACGAGCTTGCCGAGCGTTTTTCCACCGGTAGCTGCTTCGACGCCACCAAGTAGCACCCCGAAAAAGGTGAAGTAGGATAGGTAGGAAAAGGAATAGAGGGCAGCGGTGTTGTCGATGGGAAAATTGATCAGCACCAGCAGCTCGCCGATCAGCCGGGCGAACAAGAACTGCCAGATCAGGGAGAAAGCGACCCAGTCGATCAAGTAGTTGATGAAGCGTTTGCCGCCGCTCGCCTGGAAGAGGGTGTAGTGGACGTCGTCGAGGATGTCTTCGGTGGGGGCGCCTGACGCGTTGGTGTCGCCGGGGTGCGGTGGAAGGTCGGGGGTGGTATTCATGGTTTAGTTGGTGGTTGGTGAACTTAAAGTACGGATTTGTTTTGGGATTTCATAGGGAGGTGGTAGCACGCCTACCCCTCTGCGAAGAATTTATGGAAATATGGGATCGTCGAGATGCCTTTGTAGAAGTTTTCCAGGTTGAACTTCTCGTTCGGCGAGTGGAGGTTGTCGCTGTCGAGGCCGAAGCCCATGAAGACGATCTTGATGCCGAGTTCCTTTTCAAATAATGCACAGATGGGGATGCTGCCGCCGCCGCGGACGGGGATGGGGGCTTTGTGGAAGGTCGCTTCGATGGCTTTGGCGGCCGACCGGTAGGCTTTGCTGTCGATGGGGGTCATATAGGGTTCGCCGCCGTGGTGCTCTTCCGCTTTGACGGTGACGCCTTCGGGGGCGACGGCGCGGAACCAGGTGAGCAGTTTTTCCGTGATGACTTTTGATGACTGGTTGGGAACGAGGCGCGCGGAGATCTTGGCATGGGCCTTGGAGGGGAGGACCGTTTTGGCGCCTTCGCCGGTATAGCCGCCCCAGATGCCGTTGAGTTCGATGGTTGGCCGGATGCCGGTGCGTTCGTTGGTGGTGTACCCTTTCTCACCCCAGAGGGCTTTGACGCCGAGGTCTTTTTTGTATTCCGCTTCGTTATAGGGAGCTTGGGCCATGAGTTGGCGTTCCGCGGACGTGGCTTCGACGACGTCGTCGTAAAAGCCGGGGATAGTAATATGGTTATTGGCGTCATGACAGGAGGCGATCATCTTTGCGAGGATGGTGATCGGGTTGGCTACCGCCCCGCCATAGACGCCGCTGTGCAGGTCGCGGTTGGGGCCGGTCACTTCCACTTCAATATAGCTGAGGCCGCGGACGCCAATGTCGATACTGGGCGTGTCGAGGCTTAACATGGCCGTGTCGCTGATGAGGATGACGTCGGCTTTGAGGAGGTCTTTATGTGACTTTACAAACGTCGCGAGGTTGGGGCTGCCGATCTCTTCTTCGCCTTCGATGATGAATTTGATATTCGTGGGAAGGGTGTTGGTCGCGGCCATCGTTTCGAAGGCCTTTACATGCATAAAGAACTGCCCCTTGTCGTCGGCCGATCCGCGGGCATAGATCTTTCCATCCTTGATGACCGGGTCGAAAGGTCCGCTATTCCAGAGTTCGAGGGGGTCGGGAGGTTGAACGTCGTAATGGCCATAGACGAGGACGGTGGGTCGTTTGGGGTCAATGATCTTTTCGCCGTACACCACGGGATGGCCGTCGGTGGGGTAGACTTCCGCTTTGTCGACGCCGGCCTGGAGGAGGTGTTGGCGGACGGCAGTGGCGCAGGTTTGCATGTCGGCTTTGTGTTCGCTGCGGGCGCTGATGGAGGGGATGCGGAGGAGGTCGAGGAGTTCGTTTAAGAAACGGGATTTATGCTGATCTTGATAGGTTTGCCAGGTGGACATAGATGGGTGTGTTGGGGGCCAAAGATAGGGCGGTTTCATCGATTTTTTCGGGCATTTGTCGATTGATCATTGGGGGACATAGGGGTGGGTGGCGAAATTTGTTTTATGAAATATATAGTCCTCCTCCTTCTCGCCGTCGCGGCGTTGGCGTCCCGGCCTTCGCCCTCTGGCCCGCCCGCCCTCGCCGCCCTCTCGGCCCCCGCCGCCGATTCCAGGACCTATGTGTCCTTCAAGGGCTCCAGACAGGGCCAGTTCAAGGGTCAAAACAGCAAAGGCGGCCGGGAATCGGATGGTTGGTTTGTGGTCAATAGCTTTTCTTTTCCAGTAGAGACGCCCAGGGTCGTTACCATCAGAAAGCAAACCGATGCCGCTTCGCCGAAATTGCTGGAGGCGTTGAACACCAGTGAAACCCTTGAAGTTGTTATTCAAACGATGGGTCCGAATGATAGGGTCATAAAGAACGTTACCCTGAAGAATGCGATCGTCAAGGGCATCCATAAAGACGATTGGGAGACTGTTACATTGCTCTACACCGTAGCGCGAGGGCTGTGATGCTTTTTGTTAGGGGTCACGGTCGCAAGGGTCCATTCTACGCGGCCTTCGAAGGCGTGTTTGCGCACGTCACAGTTCTCCTTCGTGCAGATGGGGCAGGAGAAATCCAGGCAGGCATCGGAGTGGACGAAGAATTCCATCGACTCGCCAAAACGGCGACGGACAAGCGAAGTGAAGGCGTCGATCTCGGCATGCGCCTCCAGCACATTCAGATACCACGGCACGGTCAGATGACAGTCTACATGCAACCCGTCGCCATACTTGATCACTCTTAAATTATGGAGGTCCACCCAGTTCTCACGGCGATGGGCATTCACATAGGAGACGAGGTCCTGCAGCAACTGCAGGTCTGCCTCATCCATGATGACGGCGATCGATTTACGCAGGATATGATAGCCCGTATAGAGGATTACGCCGGCAAAGAATAAGGCGACCACGCCGTCGAGCCAGGCGATCTTTGTGTACCAGATCACCGCCAGCCCGATGATGATGCCGGTCGTGGACCAGGTATCGCTTTGGAGATGCCGGCCACCGGAAACCAGTTGGATCGAGTTGTTGCGTTTCCCTTTATAGACACACCAGGTGCCGACGATAAGGTTGACGATCGCGGTGAATGCCACGATATAGATGCCCTGATCCAGCTTCTGGATCTGATTAGGATGGATGAGGTCCGTGATCGCCTCATAGACGACGATCATCCCGGCCATGGTGACCAGCGCGCCTTCGACGGCCGCAGAGAGGAATTCCGCTTTGCCGTGGCCGTAAGGATGGTCCTCATCACGAGGTTTTGACGCGATGTGGAGGCTGTAGAGGCCGATGAGGCCGGCCAGAACGTTGACCGTGCTTTCGAGCGCGTCGGTGAGGACGGCGACGGATTGGGTGAGGTAGTAGGCGGCGAGCTTGCACAGAAAGAGGATGATGGCGATGACCGCTACCCAGCGCTGGATGGTGATATTTTCAGTGCTTTTTGCCACGGGCGCCAAATGTAGGGAAATTTACGATGCAGGGCTCTCCCGCCGGGAACGCAAGCGCCGGAAGGCCTTGACGATTGCGCGGCGAAGGCGGAAATAGAATTCCTTGTTGAAGAGACTGGAGTCGTGGAGCGCCTTATAGGTCAGGAAGATGCCGATCGGGGTGAGGATATAGGTCGCCAACCACATGCCGCCGATAGGGCCCATGACCCCTTCTTTGACGAATTTGCGGCCGAAATTATTCAGTAAAAAAAATATCACAAAGAACACCACCGCGAACACCAGCGGCAACCCGATCCCACCCTTGCGGATGATGGAACCGAGCGGGGCGCCGATCAGGAACATGACGAGGACGGCGACGGCAAGCGTGATCTTCTCATGCCAGGCGATCTCGTGCTGGCGCAGGTTGTCTTGCTCACTGGTAAATTGCTGGATCGGCTGGTCGGCGCTGGTCCTGGCGTTGTTGACGGCGGAATTCGCGTGTTCCATGACGTTGGCGCGGACGCTGTCGGGCAGGAGGTCTACGAAGGTGAGGGCGGGTGGATTTTTGGATGTCGCGAGGCGATTGACCGCCTGGCCGCCGGGGACGGGGGTGATGGGGTGGATGGGTTTGGGGGTGGGGGTTGCGGGTTTGTTGAATACGGCGCCGCCGGTAGTGGTACTGGTTTGGCCGGGGTTGGGGGTGGTCGCGTTGCCGGCGGAGGGAGGGTGTGTGGGTGGAGGGGCATTTTTTGCGGCTTCGGCTGCGTTCTTTGCGGCTTCGGCGGCGGCCTTTTTTCCCGCGTCGGCGACGGCCTTATCCCGCGCGGCTTCGGCCTTGTCGATGGAGTCGCGCTGGCGGCGTGCGGTGGCCCAGACGCGGTGGATACTGTCGGTAACGTATTTTGTTGAGAGGAGATATCGGGAATGCGTCGTGTCCTTTTCGATCTTGTTCCAACCTGTCGAATCCAGCCAGTTGGAAAACTTCATATTTGCGTTGACGACTTTGGTCGCCTGGGAGATATAGTTATCATTTTTTTTGTGGAGGCTGTCGATGGCATGGCCGAGTTGGGGGAGGGTCATTCCCTGGAAATTGCCCCTGAAGTTGCTGTCGCTGGTGCGGTTCATTTGGAAGGAGGTCAGGTCCATAACCTTTTTATACGTGTCGAATGACATGCGGACCAGCTGGGAGTTATATACGTTGCCGTTAGCCTTTTCCTGGTAGCGCGAGCCGGACTTGAGGATGAACTCGAGGGAACGTTTGTCCGGCGTGACGAGCATTTTACCGCTGTCGGCGACGATGACATTGTCCTGGTTTGCGGTGGTCTGTTCGTAGATGACGACGTCGCGGATCGTAGAGTCGTCCTTCTCCTTCTTCCCGATCTTGATCACGAAGCCTTCGATCCGGTCATAGAACACTCCTTCCCGGATATCGAATGCCGGCTTTGTATAAATGATGTCGTATTTGAGGGTGTTTAGTTTGAGGGTGGCGACCGGCAGGACATTGTTATTAAAGAAGAAGGCTACGACGGCCAACAGGAGACTGACGAAGGCCAGGGGGCGCATGAACCGCAGGAGCGAGATCCCCGCGGATTTGATGGCGACGAGTTCGAAGGTCTCGCCGAGGTTGCCGAGGGTCATGATCGAGGAAAGCAGGACGGCCAGGGGCAATGCCAGCGGGACAAGGGTCGCACTGAGATACAGGATGAGCCGACCGACGGTTAAGCCGTCGATCCCTTTGCCGACCACGTCGTCGATGTAGAGCCAGAAGAATTGCAGGTCAAGCACAAATACGGTGACAAAGAAGATGGCGATGAACGGGCCAATAAAGGCCTTTACGATGAGGATGTCGAGTTTCTTGAATAGGCGGGTCAACACGGAGATTCGCTATCTTTAGGCGGGCTGCAGGCCCATTGATTATATGACGGCAAATGTACGACTTTCAGCAGAGGAATTGAAGCTGGTGATGGATCCGGCGTGGATTTTAACGAAGAATTCGATCATCCGGAAGGTGGTGGAGATGTTTGGGGAGCTTAGCGGGGAGTGGAGGGGGATTTTTGTTTTTGACAGCGAGCCGAAGATCTCGAAGGGCGAGCAATACAAGGGCCTGCCGTGGGTGATGCTGGATTATCCGCGGGTTTTTGGGAGGGAGGATGTGCTGGCGGTGCGGACGATGTTTTGGTGGGGGCATTGTTTTAGTGTGACGCTGCATTTGAAGGGGAAATATTTGCGGGTATATGGGCCTGTTATCCTGGAGCGCCGGGAGGAATTGGAGGCGGCGGGGTTTTGGCCGGGGACTTCGGAGGATGAATGGGAGCATGAACATAGTCCCGGAATTTGGGAAGACGTTGGAGGCCGACCGTTCCTGAAATTGTCGGCGAATGTCGGATTCGACAGATGGGATTTCGCGGCAGAGAGCCTTACGAAAAAGTTTGAGGTGTTGGTGCGGACGCTGAATTTGGCGGGCCAGCGCGGAGATTAATTACTCCCTAACCGATGAAAGAGATCCTTCACCTGGTAACTCCAGAGTTGCGTCTGGTCCTTCACTTCGCTCTTGCCCGCAAAATCGCTGATGACGAGAATGGTCTGGTTGGTAACTTCTGACTTCTCAATGCGGAATTCGAAAAATTCTTCTGCCGGAGCATCCATCCAGTGGAAGCGGATAAATTTTTCAAACTCGCTTTCGGTTACTTCTGCTTTGTCTGTCGTTCCATTCCAGGAGAAGCTAAAGACATTATCCCGTTCATCTACTCTATCTGCGAACCACTCCTGCAATCCTGCCGGAGTGCTTAAGAATTCATATAAGATCGAGGGCGAACATCTGACCGGATACTCTACTGTAAACAATTGTTTCTTCATCTAGTGCTTTTGATTCGTTGCGATCAACAACCTCTTCTAAGGATGTTCAAACCGGCTTTGTGCAATAATAAAAAAATAATCGGGGTATCAAAATTTTTTTTCAAGTATGTGTAATTATGCCCAAAAGGTAATAATAGGGGGAATTTGTGCTTTATCGTGTTGATTGTCAATTATTTGTTAAATATAATTGGGTGTACAGGCAGAAATGATTAAATTGGGAGTAACATTTATTCCGGGCTATTAGGTGAGCGATCGATACAAGAAAAGGTTAAATTATTCGTTTTCAATCAAAGACAAACGAGCGAAGTGAAAGTGGCGAAAGCGAAGTAATACAAATATTTCAACCGATTTAATAGTTTTCCTTATATCGATTAAAAGCTACCTAAAACCCTTTAAATGACCTCTGCCTATGAGCATGCGTCAACTGAAGATCACGAAGAGTATAACAAATCGTGAATCTCAGAGCCTGGAGAAATACCTGCAGGAGATTGGAAAAGTGGAGTTGATCAGTCCCGAAGAAGAAGTCAAACTCGCCATCCGTATCAAGCAGGGAGATCAAAAAGCTCTCGACAAACTAACCAAGGCGAACCTTCGCTTTGTTGTATCCGTAGCCAAGCAGTATCAGAATCAGGGTCTTTCCCTGCCTGATCTGATCAACGAAGGCAACCTGGGCTTGATCAAGGCCGCACAGCGTTTTGATGAGACCCGGGGTTTTAAATTCATTTCTTACGCGGTTTGGTGGATCCGGCAAAGCATTCTGCAGGCATTGGCAGAACAGTCGCGCATTGTGCGGCTTCCTTTGAACAAAGTGGGGCTTACCAATCGCATTCAGAAAGCTTATTCGCAGCTGGAACAGGAGTTCGAACGCGAGCCTTCGGCGGAGGAGCTGGCGGAAGTGCTGGAACTGGATATCGAGGAGGTGTCGTCGTCGCTGGGGATCGCGGCCCGTCACGTCAGCATGGATACGCCGCTTTCCGAGGGCGAGGACAATACGCTGATCGACGTGCTGGAGAACCCGAATGCGGAGCTGGCCAATTCGAATATCGAACATAAAGAATCTCTCAAGCAGGAGATCGACCGGAGTTTGAGGACGCTGACGGAGCGGCAGAAGGAGGTCATATGTTTCTTTTTTGGGATTGGTGTAGATCATCCCATGAGCCTGGAAGATATCGGGGAGAGGTTTAATTTGACGCGGGAGCGCGTCCGGCAGATTAAGGATAAAGCGATTACTAAGCTGCGCAGCAATTCGCGGTCTAAAATGTTAAGGAGTTATTTGGGAATATAATTTTACACTTCGCGCATTTCGCGCACATTTATGTACTTTTGTGGTCCTTATTAAGGGTGAATGTAACTTGGTTACGTTCACTTTTTTATTTTTAAGACTATGTTTGAGAGTTTGTCGGAGAGGCTTGAGACAGCCTTTAAACAGATCAAGGGGG
>DASZJO010000135.1:0-12757 GCA_035948015.1 Puia sp. | reverse complement strand
GAATGTTTTATTGGCCATGGGGTGATGTTCGTCAATGATCTGTTTGCTTCCGGCGGACCGGCGGGCGGTGATGTGACAAAGTGGAAACGGACGACTATTGGCAATCATGTATCCATCGGGTCCAATGCGACGATTCTGCCTGTTTCCATTTGCGATCGGGCGGTGATCGGGGCGGGTGCCGTGGTGACGCGGGATATTACTGAACCGGGGATATATGCGGGTAATCCGGCACAGTTACTTCGTTTGCTTTAAAACCTATTGACGGGCGGCGCCCGTCGCGACCAATATATGAAAGTACCTTTTGTAGATCTGTACGCCCAATATCTAAGCATAAAGAGAGACATAGACGCGGCTATAGAGACAACCATCAAACAGTCGTCCTATATCGGTGGCGGGGCTGTCAGGGATTTCGAAGCGGCCTTCGCCGGGTTTCTGGGTATCGACCACGTTATAGCCTGCGGCAATGGTACCGATTCGATCGAGATCCTGCTGAAGACATATGGGGTTAAAGAGGGCGATGAGGTTATCGTTCCGGCCATTTCGTGGATCTCGACCTCTGAGGCGGTGAGCTCGGTCGGGGCGACGCCGGTGTTTGTGGATATTGATGAAAATTATTTTACGATCGACCCGGTACTGCTGGAAAAGGCCATCACCCCCCGTACCAGGGCCATCATCCCGGTCCACCTTTACGGGCAGCCCGCGGATATGCCGGCCATCATGAAAATCGCGGCAGCACATGACCTGATCGTCATCGAGGATTGTGCACAGGCGCATGGGGCGAAGATTGCCGGGAAGACGGTCGGGACGTGGGGGCATGCTTCCAGCTTCAGCTTCTACCCCGGCAAAAATCTGGGGGCGTATGGCGATGCTGGTTGTATGGCCACCAATGATCCGGCTATCGCCGAAAAAGCCCGGATGATTTCGCAGCATGGCCAGAAAGGCAAACACAATCATCTCATAGAAGGGCGCAATAGCCGCCTTGACGGGCTGCAGGCCGCCATCCTGCTTGCGAAGCTCCCATATCTCGGGAAATGGACAGAAGCCAGGATCGCTCACACAAAAAAATACGATTCGCTCTTGCGCGATGCCGGCGTTTGCATCCCGCCGACAAGGAATGACGCCCGTCATGTCTATCACCTTTATGTAGTCCGGACAGCCAATCGCGATCAGCTGCAAAAAAATCTCAGCGACGCCGGTATCGAAACCGCCTTGCATTATCCCACCGCTTTACCCTTCCTTCCTTGTTACATCAATCGGAATTTCAAACCCGGCGATTTTCCGATCGCTCACTCCAGTCAAAGCAGCATTCTCTCTCTCCCACTTTACCCCGAAATGCAGGACAGTGCCATAGAATATGTCTGCGCTACCATTAAAAAGAACTCCCGTGGATAAAGGCGCTGCGCGGACCATTGTCATTCTTTCCACCGAACCCTGGGGCAAAATGCTGCTGTCCAAAATGCATTTCGCGTTGGAGCTGGTCAAAAAAGGCAACAGGGTCTACTTCGTCAACCCGCCCCGGAAATTGGCCGGCAGAAAGCTGGCTGTCATCGGGGAAGAATTAGAAGGGGGCAGCCTCACGGTCATCCATACCAATATTGTCCGGGGCAGTCTGTTCCTGCGACATAAATTATTTTTCCTGTACAGACTGCTCAGCCGGCGCTACGTTCGTGCGGTGAAAGCGCTTGTGGGATCGCCAATAGATGCGGTCTGGTCTTTCAACGCCAATCAGTATGTCGACCTCCGGCCTTTCGGGGCGAAAAAATCCATCGTACTGCTCTATGATCTTTATCAGGGACGCCACATTTTCAAGGCGGTTGAAAAGGCCGATGCGTTAATTTCCGTTTCTCAGGTCATCCTGGACTATTATAAGGATACTCCACCGCCCAAGCTATTCGTCCAGCATGGTCTGGGACAGCATTTCGCCGATAGGTCCCGCGAACGGTTAAAGACGGAAGATTTTGACCATCCTGCCGGCCGCAAGATCAAAGTCGGCTACACCGGCAATCTGCTCCGGGCGGGAATAAATACCGCGGTTGCCATGGAGATCATCGGGCAGCATCCGGAGATCGAATTTCACTTCTGGGGGCCGTATAACGTAAAAGATAATAATGTCAACGATGTCGGCTATTCAATGCCGCCCGAGCTGTTGTCCTTTATCGAATTCCTTCAGCGACAGGAGAATGTCTTACTCCACGGCGTGGTAACACAAGAGATACTTGCGGAAAGGCTGTTTGAAATGGATGCCTTTCTCTTTATCTACTCGCCGAAGCGGGAAGTTAACGGCGCTTCCAATGCGCATAAGCTCCTTGAATATATCAGCACCGGAAGGGTGGTCATCGCCACCCATGTATCCAGCTATGCCGGAAAGGACTTAATGGTCATGTGCGACAGCGGGGAAGAAGACAGGCTGCCTGAGATCTTCGACCGGACAATAAAGGACTTGTCTTTTCACAATGGAAAAGATCGACAGATCGGACGGATCGGTTTCGCGCTGGACAACACTTACGCCCGGCAGGTAGAACGGGTGGAGCAATTTATTAAGGGGTAGGACTCTCATGAAAAAGATCTGTATTGTCAGCACCCGGCATATCAGCTATAATCCACGCGTTTTGAAAGAAGCCGACGCCCTGGATGCCGGGGGCTACGAAGTGGTGGTCGTCACGATCAGTAATGACGGGCGACAAGCCGCTTTTGATGAGGAACTGATGCGGGCACGGAAATGGCGGCTGCGTACAGTCGGCTTTCGTAAGGAGCGGAGGGATGAGAGAAGGCATTGGCTCTTTTTATCCGTGAAGCAACGGCTCTATTTATTGATGGCTAAGATCAGTCTTAGATGGGGAATTGCCGAGCGGGCGGCGGAAAAGGCCTTCGACGGGTTGGTCAGGCTGGCCAAAGCAGAGCGGGCGGACCTGTATATTGCTCATCATGCCGAAGCGCTGGGGGCCGCATATTCTGCGGCGCGAACCAATAGAGCGCGATTTGGATTCGATGCAGAGGATTTTCATACCGGGATGGAAGATCCGGGCGCCGGGACGTCGAAGGTAATTGGGCGGCTCGAAAGGAAATATCTGCCTTTTTGTGATCACCTCACCGCCGCGTCCAAGGGGATCGCTGAGGCCTACCGGGATAAATACGGGATACGGCTGCCCCAGGTCATTTTGAACGTTGTTCCGCTGGAAGATCTGGCTGTGCGGGCCGTGAGGACGCCGGTCAAATTTTACTGGTATTCGCAGGTCATAGGCCCCAACCGGGGGATAGAGTTGCTGTTGGATGCGGCAAGCAGGATAACGTTGCCTTTCGAGATCCATCTCCGCGGCAAAGTATATAGTGAGGGCTATATGAACGGGCTCAAACAGCGATTTGGAGGGCATGGTTTATGGGAAAGGATATTCCTGCATGAACCGATCCTGCCGGCGAAGCTGATCAGCGATGCCAATCAGTTCGATATAGGGCTTGCTTTAGAATCAGCTGTTTCCATCAACAGAAATATCTGTGTCACCAATAAGGTCTTTTCTTACCTGATGTCCCGGTTATTCATTGTTGGAACGGATACCTATGGTCAAAAGGATATCTTCGGGCACTTTCCCGGCGCCGTTAGAATATGCAGGATGGATGACCCCGAAGACCTCGCCGACGCCATGCGTTTCTGTATCGGCAATATCCCGGCAATTGCGGAAGGAAAAAGCGCGGCCGGAAAAGCGGCGGAGGATTGCTTCAATTGGGAAGTGGAATCAGCGAAGCTTCGGCTCGCCGTGGATAGTCTTATAAATCATAATTTGTCGTCAATATGAACCCCATTTTAACGGAGATACTTGCTACAAACACTACCCGGGACGAAAATGGCAAAACCGTCCAATTGCACTCTTCCGTCCACACCGAAGAGATCGAATTTATTTCAAGCCTGATAAAAAAGCATCAATTGTCCAGGGCGGTAGAGGTCGGCTGTGCCATGGGCATGTCTTCGCTGGCGATCGCCGAGGCGATCGATGGTGTCGACGGATCATTTCATTATATTATAGACCCTTTCCAGAAGTCCCAGTGGAACAATACAGGGATAAGCAACTTGAAAAGAGCGGGTTTTGTAAATTTCAGGCTGATTGAGGACTATTCTGAATTTGCGCTTCCCTCACTGGCAAAAGAAGGGGTTAAGGTCAATTTCGGGTTTATCGACGGCTGGCACACATTCGATCATACGCTCATCGATTTTTTTTACATTAATCGGATGCTGGAGACCGGCGGGGTGATCGTTATCGATGATGTGCATATGCCTGCCGTCAATAAGGTAATCCGGTATTTGTACAATTATCCCTGTTATCAGTTCGCCGGCAGTGTAGAGAATGAGAATATCACGTCGCAGCGAAAGCTATTTGACAATGCGGCTAAAGTATTTTCCGGGTTAAAGTATGTAACCGGCAAAAAGGTTGCGGCTGAGTTGTACAATCCTAAATTGTTAAGATCCGATAAGGAACTGAGTCTGAATTCCAGTATGATCGCCTTCAAAAAGGTTTCCGTTGACGAAAGAGACTGGAATTGGTATGCCAACTTCTAACCTGAAAAGGATCCTCATTATCTCGCCGCATTTTCCGCCATCCAACCTGGCAGCAGTGCATCGTTCCAGGCTGTTCGCCCAGCATTTGCCGTCCTTTGGGTGGGAACCGGTCATCCTGATGGTGGATGAGAGCTTCTACGAAGAAGAGCCTGATGCCAATTTAAGCCGGCTGCTGCCGCCTGGACTGGTGGTCGAGAAGGCCGCGGCTTTCCGGGTGACCAGGCCACGGCTGATTGGCGATATCGGATTGCGGGGATTCTTTCAGCTTTACCGGAAAGCAAAGCAGCTGATCCGCAGCGACAAAATCGATTTCCTGTACATTCCAATCCCTTCCTTCTATGTTGCCCTGTTGGGCCGCTGGCTGCATGCCAGTACGGGCATACCTTATGGGATCGACTATATCGACCCCTGGGTCCATCGTTTTCCCGGTAGTGACCGGCCATTGTCACGCCACTGGTTCAGCATGAAATTGTCGGCGCTGCTGGAACCGATCGCAGTAAAGAAGGCCTCCCTGATCACCGGGGTGGCGGAAGGATATTACAAAGGTGTGCTGGAAAGGAATCCGCATTTGAAGGACAGCTGTCAGTTCGGCGCGATGCCCTACGGCGGAGAAAAGGCGGACCACGAAAAAGTTGCGGAGCTGGGATTACGCCCTTATCTTTTCAATAAGCGACAGGGCAAGATACAGTTGATGTATGCGGGAGCCATGCTGCCCAAGGCCTATGCGCCGCTCGAGGCTATATTTCAGGCGATGAGCCGGAACCGGGACGTGGTAGAGGGGCTGGAGATCCATTTCATCGGCACCGGTAAGACTACGGATGACCCGGAAGGACACAATATCAGGCCGCTTGCGGAAAAGTATGGCCTCTGGGAAACGATCATTTTCGAGTACCCCCGGAGGATACCATACCTGGATGTCCTGGTGCACCTGGAAGGGGTGGATGGCGTCTTCATCCTCGGCAGTACGGAGCCGCACTATACCCCTTCAAAAGTTTATCAGGGTGTATTATCGGGCAAACCGATATTGGCCGTCCTGCATAGGGAAAGCACGGCGGTGAATGTTATCCGGACGGCAAACGCCGGAGTGGTACTGGCTTTCGACGGAGAGAATGGCATTGGCAACATAGAAAATGAATTCCTGTCTGTTTTCCAAGAATTCCTGCATTTTATAAATAATTTCGACGTTCGGTACGTTAATACTACAGCATTCGACCAGTATTCCGCAAAAAATGTAACAGCCAAACTGGCGGAACTACTCGAAAAATGCATACCTATTAATTAAGTATTTCGTACTATGGACGCATTGTTTAGAAGCTTACCGCCATTTAGAGGTGTGAACAGACTTGCCGGCCTACTGCTAAAAAAGAAATTGGAAAGATCCAAAGATGTTGTTGTAGAAGGAAAATACGGCTGCCGCTATCTGCTACCCAATCTTATCGAAAACGTGAGCCGGGAAATATTCATCAATGGTATCTACGAAAAGGGTACGTCGGATCTCCTTGCCGAAAGATCACCGCAGAATGGCGTGTTCCTGGATCTCGGCGCGAATATCGGCGCGATCAGCGTTCCCCTGCACCGCAAAAGAAAGGACCTCAGGATCGTCGGTGTCGAGGCAGCGCCCTGGCTCTTCCCGTACCTGCGGAGAAATTTCGATCAGAACGGGTTGGGCAATGCTACCCTGGTGAACCGGGCCCTTTTCAATAAGGACGATCAGATTATCGATTTTTATGCCCCGGATGTCAAGTTTGGCAAAGGCTCCTTGTCTCCGACCTACACGGACAAGGCGACAAAAGTACGTACAATAAGGCTGGATAGCCTGATCGGGCAATTGCAGCTGCCGCGCGTGGATACCATCAAAATAGACGTGGAAGGTCACGAATACCATGTGTTCCAGGGAGCGGAAAAACTGCTCGGCAGATCCGATGCGCCGGATATCCTTTTCGAATTCGAAGACTGGGCGGAAAATGCCGCCAAACTGGCGCCGGGGACCGCACAAGACTATCTGTTGACAAAAGAATATGCACTTTACAGGGTGGGAAACGGAGCCCGGCTCTTCCCCATGTCGCAACCTATGACAAAAGGAAGTACCTTGCTCCTGGCTACTAAAAAAGGTAATTGAAGCGGAAAGTCAATATTCTCTCCATTGTTCACCTGCTGATATTCATCGCATCGTTGGTGACGGACTGGTATCGCCCTCTGGCCATTATCTTATTGATCAGTATCATTTTGCTGATACTCGATAAGTTGGGCAAAGGGGTGGTATTGAGGGAGATCATTGCCTTGCACACGACCTTCGTTTGTGTGGCAGTCCCGGTCCTGGGATATACGGTGTTTGACCGGACCAACAGGCTGGCCCGGATCTTCTACAAATACATGATGGTTTCGGAACAGGCGTATTTTGGGTTTGCCTTACCGGCCATTGCGGGTTTTGTTCTGGTCCTGTGCTGGCCGATCGCCAATGGAAAATACAGCGACCAGGGTTCTTTTCTGCAGGAAGCCATCGGGCGGGCAAAATTAGCACTCCAAAAAAGTCCGACCATCGGCGTGTATTTGCTGGTTATCGGGACGGTCATGTTCTGGGTGTCAAAAGTTCTGCCGGCGGCGGTTCAATTTGCATTCATGTTATTCTTTTTCGCTGGTTTTGCCGGTTTTCTGTACGTCTATTTTCTCGACAATTTTCGCTGGCGCCGCGTCGCTTTATATTACTTCGGCGGTTTTATCATTCTGACAGCGCTAAGCAGCGGGATGTTCACGATCGTCGCCTACATGAGCCTGACCTTGTTTTCCTTCTTTTTCCTCGGCAGGAAGACCAGTCTCTTCAAAAAAGCGGTGATTTTCGCACTGGGGGTGATTATGCTGCTGCTGATACAAAGCGTGAAGCCGGCCTACCGCCAGCTCACCTGGAACGGTACATACGGCGGCAATAAGGGCATGCTCTTCCTCAACCTGATAGTAGATAAAATAAAAGACCCGCAATTGGAATCGGCCGATGCGTTCTTTCCTCTCTATGTTCGCATCAACCAGGGGTACAATATTTCGCTGGTGATGAACCGCTTCCCTAACAAAATGCCGTATGACGGCGGCCGGAACCTCCTGGTCAATGTAGTCTCCTCCCTGGTACCGAGAATATTCTGGCCGGATAAGCCGGAGGCGGGCGGAAAATATAATATGCAATACTACGCAGGGTTGACCATTAGTGGATGGTCCACCAACGTCGGGCCTCTGGGCGAAGCCTATGGAAGTTTTGGAAAAACGGGCGGCATCATATTCATGATCCTGCTGGGCGGCCTGATCCGATGGTCCTATTGCCTGGTATTCCGAAAAGCGATCAGAATACCCTTGCTCATATTCTGGATACCCGTGCTGTTCTACCAGGTGACCTATGCCGCCGAAACAGATTCGTTACAGATCTTCAATTCATTGGCGAAATCGGCTTTTTTCATCTGGTTGCTGTTCCGGCAGTGGCCTCAGTGGTTTGGCACGAAGAAGAAGCGCCCCGGAGTGGCCATTGTACCTGAACATGAATTTGCTTCATAGTCTATGCCTGTTCTTTGTTCGATATTCCGAAAGCCGAACCCGGAATTCTTTAGCATTGAAAGAGTCTTTGCTTCTATTTCCGCCTGGCTCGATCCTGCCTATGAGCAGGAAAGGGTGACGCTGCCTTATTACAATTCTTCCTTCAGCGGCATTTTTCGAAATCTGCGATTCGCGCGACGGTTAAGGGCCGGGATCTATCATGTTACCGGTGATGTACACTATGCGGTACTCGCATTGCCGCGGAACAGGACCGTTCTCACCGTCCATGACTGTGTCTTTCTCAACCGCCCGCCGGGTCTCAAGCGAACCCTGCTGAAATGGATATTCCTTGATTGGCCGGTCAGGTATTGTCCGGTGATCACGACGATCTCGGAAGCGACGAAGCGGGATATTGTGAAATATACCGGTTGCCGGCCCGACAAGATAGTGGTCATTCCCAATCCGCTCAATGACGGCATCTATTATACTCCGGCGGCGTTCAGCGAATCCTGTCCGGAGATCCTTTTCCTGGGGTGTACGCCCAATAAGAATCTTGCACGGGTGATCCCCGCGCTGGAGGGGATCCCCTGCCGGCTGGTGATCGTCGGCCAGGTCCCGGTCGAGCATCAAAAGCTCCTGCAGCAATACAAGATTAACTATGTCCACCGTGTTAATCTGACCGATCGCGAGCTGGCAGATCAGTATGCCGCGGCCGATCTTGTCCTTTTCCCTTCCACATTCGAGGGTTTTGGGTTGCCGGTTGCGGAAGCGCAGGCCGCCGGCCGGCCGGTGGTGACCAGCGATTTAAGCCCTATGAAGGAGGTAGCGGGCGGTGCGGCTTGCCTTGTAGACCCCTATGATGTCGGATCGATCCGGGAAGGGGTTCTGTCGGTCATCACAAAAGCGGACTATCGGCAAGAGCTGGTGGAAAAAGGGTTGGTGAATATCCGGCGGTTCAGGGCAGAGGAAATAGCCGGCCGGTATGCGGAAATATATAAAAAAACCTTATCTTATTAGTTCTTTATGTGCGGGATCGCAGGGATTATCGATCTGAACCACGGCTCAGTGGATGCTAACCTAATCAGGAAAATGACCGATGCCATCGCGCATCGCGGTCCTGACGCGGAAGGCTTTTTTGTGGAAGGAAGTGCCGGTCTGGGTCATCGCCGGCTCTCCATCATCGACCTTTCTGCGGAATCGAATCAGCCTTTCTACGATCCATCCGGCCGGTATGTGATGGTCTATAATGGCGAGATGTACAACTATGAGGAAGTCAGAGGGATGATGGCTGACTATCCTTTTCGGACCTCCGGGGATACGGAGGTATTGTTGGCCGCGTATATCAGATGGGGAGTGAAATGTCTCCGGCATATCCGCGGCATGTACGCCTTTGTGATTTGGGACAAGCAGGAAAGGACGGCCTTCCTCTGCCGGGATAAAATGGGTGTCAAACCGTTGTACTATGCTGTAGCAGGCGGCCAGCTGCTCTTCTCTTCAGAGGTCCGGTCAATTCTATCGACCGATCTGGTGTCCAGGAAGATCGATGAACAGGCATTGGTGGATTATTTCAGTGACCAGTCGATCCCTTACCCATATACGGTAGTAAAGGGTATCCGGCAGCTGGAAGCGGGGTCCTGGATGCGGGTCAAAGACGGGAAGGTCGAACAGGAGCGCTATTGGGATGTAACGAATAACACGGTAGATTTTGATTTCGCCGACCGGGATCGCGTTCATCGCCGTATCCATGAGCTGATGCTGCAATCAATCCGGCGCCGGCTGGTAAGCGACGTACCGGTGGGGGCCTTTCTTTCGGGCGGAATTGACTCCAGCGCGGTTGTCGGGCTGATGGCGGAGGCCAGCAGCAGTCCGGCCAACACCTTCAATATCTCATTTGAAGAAAAGGCCTATGATGAATCGGAATATGCGGATATCGTCGCTAAAAAATTCAACACCCGTCATACCCGCGTACTGCTCAAGCCCACGGTATTCCTGGATGAGCTCGAGAATGCGCTGGATGCGATGGATTCGCCCAGCGGGGACGGGGTCAACACCTATGTCGTGTCCAAGGCGATCAGCCAGAAGGGCATGCGCGTTGCCTTGTCCGGGGCCGGCGGGGATGAGCTGTTTGCAGGCTATCCCTTTTTTGCACAATACCTGCGACTGCAGCAACGCGGCTGGATTTGGCGGTTTCCTTCCGGACTTCGCGGAATGGCGGCCGCGGTTTTATCCGGTGGGCATCAGGAAGGGAAAAAAGGCAGGATCGGCCAGCTCATTCGTCAGCCGTCCCCATCCATCGTTGATGTCTACCCGCTTTTCCGTCAGATCCTGCCGCCTTCAGTGATCGACCGGCTCACCCGGATCGGGACCGGACATTTGCTGACTTCCGCGGTTGGGCAACAATTAAGAGCGCGGCAGCATGAGATAACTAAACTCCCATTACTATCCCAGGTGTCGGTTGCGGAATACCTGGGGTACACGCAGCATACCTTGTTAAAAGATACCGACCAGATGAGCATGGCGGTTTCCCTGGAGGTGCGGGAGCCTTTTTTCGATCAGGACCTGGTTGAGTTCGTGCTCGCCGTGCCGGACGAATTGAAAAACCCCATCTACCCCAAGAGCCTGCTTGTAGAGTCGTTGAAGCCGATGCTGCCGGACGAGATTGTATTCCGCAAGAAGCAGGGGTTTCTGTTTCCCTGGGACGTTTGGCTGAGGAATGAGCTTAGGGCGTTCTGTGACCGGCGAATTAAAAATATGGCCAACCGTCCATTTATCAACGGAGGGAGGTTGGTGAGCTACTGGTATCGGTTCCTGGCGGGTGACAAGCGTGTTCGCTGGTCGGAGATCTGGTTGTTCGTCGTGCTCGAATACTGGCTGGAAAAAAACGGTGTCTCATGAGTGTAGCCAGGAAAAGGCTTGCCATCGTTACCTCTCATCCGATCCAATATAACGCGCCCTGGTTCAAGATGCTGGCCGGCAGTGCGGTTATCCATCCAGGAGTGTTTTATACATGGGAACAGTCGGCCGCCGGTCCCAAATACGACCCCGATTTCAAGGAGCGGATCGAATGGGATATCCCTTTGCTGGACGGCTACGAATACCGTTTTGTAAAAAATAAGTCATCCGATCCCGGAACGCATCATTTCCGGGGGTTGGTCAACCCGACCCTCAATGCCGAGATAGCCGCGTGGCGTCCGGATGCTATCCTGGTCTTCGGGTGGAGTTTCGATAGTCATTTAAAATGTCTGCGGCATTTTTACCGGAAGATCCCGGTATTGTTCCGGGGCGACTCTACGCTGCTGGATGAACAGCCCGGTCTGCGCAGGAATCTGCGGCGGTGGTTCCTGAGATGGGTATATGGTCATATCGACTATGCGCTGTATGTCGGGGTGAAAAATAAAGAGTATTTCCTGGCACATGGCCTCCGGGAAGGGCAGTTGGTGTTTGCACCGCATGCGATCGATAACAGCCGGTTTGAGGAGCCTGATGCGCAATACCAGCGGTTGGCGTCGGAATGGCGGAGCCGGCTTGGGATAGCCGAACGTGACCTTGTGTTGTTGTTTGCGGGTAAACTGGAACCCAAGAAGGACCCATTTTTCGTGTTGGAGATCGCGAAGCTAATCTGCGATCCGCGGTTGAAGATCGTTTTTGCCGGGACGGGAGTGTTGGAGGACCGGTTACGGGAGGCGGCGGGGGGGGATACGCGTGTACATTTTATCGGCTTTCAGAACCAGCAGCAGATGCCTGTCGTGTACCGGCTGGGGGATATTTATATTTTGCCTTCCAGGGGGCCGGGTGAGACCTGGGGGCTGGGTGTCAATGAAGCCATGGCCAGCGGTTGCGCTATTATGATGTCCGAAAGAGCGGGCGGGTCCGCCGATCTGGTCGAGGAGGGAGTGAACGGCATCCGGTTCGATCCTTTTGCTCCCGGCGGCCTGGAAAAATGCGTCCAGTGGATCCGGCGGCTATTGGATGATCCCGTGCTGCTCGGAACCATGAAAATGGCGTCCCGGCGGCGGGTCGATGCCTTTTCCTATCAGCGGCTGACGGACGCACTACTCAAACCGGGACTGCTGTAACATTATGGAAAAAAAGAAGATACTGGTACTGGTGGATTGGTTTGCTCCGGGATATAAGGCAGGTGGTCCTATACAATCCTGCGTCAATTTTGCGTTTGCCATGAAAAAGGAATTTTCTATTCATGTGTTGACAACCGATACCGATCACGGGGAGACCGAGCCATATGGGGAGATCACTGCTGGGCAATGGACGACCGGCCTGCATCCGGATATCCATGTCTTCTATTTGCGGAAGGCGGGTCTTTCCCGGGCAATGGTCAGGGAGCAGATCAGGGCGGTGAAGCCGGATTTTGTCTATCTGAATCACCTCTTCTCGCCGCTTTTCGTAGTATATCCGCTATGGCTTGCGTATACCGGGAGGCTTCGGAGCCAGGTGGTAATTTGTCCCCGGGGTGCGCTGTATGACAGTGCACTGGCCGTCAAAACCTGGAAAAAGACTCCCTTTCTGCGATTGTTCCGTTGGATGGGCCTTCACCGCAGGGTCCTGTTCCATGCTACCAACGAACGGGAAAAGGTGGCGATCCTGCGGTATTTTCCGGGGAGTCGCGTTCTTATCGCCGACAACCTGCCCAATATGAATCAGCCCGCATTTGTCAGCCGGTCGAAGGAAAGGGGA
>DASZJO010000134.1:0-18478 GCA_035948015.1 Puia sp. | reverse complement strand
CGTTGCCGCCGGTGATGATCTTTTTCATGATCCGGTTTACGGTTGAGTCGGGGGCGGGGCTATATTTGGCCGCGACGTCTTCATAGGCAGGTCCGGTGTTCGGCCCTTGTCCTTTGCGGATGCTATGGCAGGCGGTGCAGTCGTTTGAGCCGATAAGCTCCAGCGCTTTGTCGGAGGTTGCGTTTGCGGCGGGAGTTGCCGTAGACGAAGTGGTGTCTTTGGTTTCCGTGGGTTTCTTTTCGCCGGCGTTATTGCCGCAGGCGGTAATGAAAAGTGCAGAAGAGAAGATCAGCAATAGGTTGTTACGCATAGTTATTTTTTTTGACCTTATTTGTCGCGGCTCAAGTTCCGAAATTTTATCATAAGCCAAGCACGGAGCGGTTGAAATTTTCGTCTTTGCCGGTGCCGGCGAAGTCATCGAAGGCTTTGTCGGTGACGTGGATGATATGGTTTTTGATAAAGGGCGCGCCTTCTCTTGCGCCGTCTTCAGGATGTTTCAGACAGCATTCCCACTCCAGGACGGCCCAGCCCGGAAAGTCGTATTGAGCGAGCTTGCTGAAAATGGATCTGAAGTCGACTTGTCCGTCGCCGAGGGAGCGGAAGCGTCCTGCGCGGTCGATCCAGCTCTGGTAGCCGCCGTAGACGCCCTGACGGCCGGTCGGGTTGAATTCGGCGTCTTTGACATGGAACATGCGGATACGTTCGTGATATATGTCGATATATTCCAGGTAGTCGAGGCATTGCAGCACGAAGTGGGAGGGGTCGTAGAGCAGGCAGGCACGGGGATGGTTGCCGGTGTGTTCCAGGAACGTCTCATAGGTAATGCCGTCGTGCAGGTCTTCTCCCGGGTGGATCTCGTAGCAAAGGTCGACACCATGTTGGTCGAATTCGTTGAGGATCGGCAGCCAGCGGGCTGCCAGCTCTTTAAATCCGGTCTCCACCAGTCCGGCGGGGCGCTGGGGCCAGGGGTAGACGGTCGGCCAGAGGAGGGCGCCGCTGAAGGTGGCGTGGGCGTTAAGGCCGAGGTTGGCAGATGCTTTTGCGGCGTATTTCAATTGTTGTACGGCCCATTGCTGACGGGCGCGCGGATTGTTGCGGACGGCGGGGGGCGCGAAGCCGTCGAAGAGCGTGTCGTAGGCCGGATGCACGGCTACGAGTTGTCCCTGAAGATGGGTGGAGAGTTCGGTGATCTGCAGGCCCGCATCCTGTACGATGCCTTTGATCTCGCCGGCATAAGTCTTACTCTCAGCTGCCTTTTGCAGATCGATGACGCGGCTGTCCCAACTTGGCAGCTGAACCCCGATATAGCCGTGACCGGCTGCCCATTTACAGATGGCGGCAAGGGAATTGAAGGGCGGCTTGTCTCCCAGGAACTGGGCGAGGAAGATGCCGGGTCCTTTTAGTGTACGCATATGACGGTTATTTTGATAGAATGGTGAAAATTTTTGGTTGGTGGCGGGGTTAGTTATCAGGATGAGGGAATTTCGAAGGAGGTCCATTTTTCCGTGCTCTGGTTGCTCCGGATCAGGTTATCGATAAAGGCCATGCCGCGGACGCCGTCTTCGGCACCCGGGAAGTCCAGCGCTTCATTCGGCGGTGTCGTCCCGTCGATGCGGGCCATCAGCGTCAGGGCAAAGTTGCGGTAGAGGTTCGCGAAGGCTTCCAGGTAGCCTTCGGGGTGACCGGCGGGGGTGCGGGTATTGAATTTGGCAATCGGCGATAGCCAGGGTGTGCCGGCGCGATAGACCTGGGCGGGTTGATCCAGCCATTTGAGGAGTAGCGTATTGGGTTCCTGTTGTGCCCATTCGAGGCCGCCTTTTTCGCCGTAGACGCGGATGGTCAGCGCATTTTCTTCACCCGCGGCAACCTGGGAAGCGAGAAGTATGCCTGTGGCGCCGTTGTCGAATCGGAGCAGCACGTTACCGTCGTCGTCCAGCGCGCGGCCCGCCACCATGATGCTAAGGTCGGCGCAGAGCTGTTTGATGTGCAGGCCGCTGATATATTCTGCGAGGTGAGCGGCATGGGTTCCGATATCGCCCATCGCGCCACTCTTACCCGAGCGGGCCGGATCTGTCCGCCATTCGGCCTGTTTGCTGCCATCCTTCTCGGAAAGGCGGCTAAGCCAGCCCTGGGGATATTCCACGTAAACCTTTCGGATTTTTCCGAAGGCACCATCCCTTACCATTTGACGGGCCTGTTTGACCATCGGATAGCCCGAATAGGTATGGGTAAGGCAAAAGGGCAGGCCGGTCTCTTGTACCTTCTTTTGCAATTGTATCGCTTGTTCAAGGGTAAAGGTCATCGGCTTATCGAGGACGACGGGAAATCCTTTTTCGAGGGCCAGCATGGCTGGGGCAAAATGGAGATGATTTGGCGTGACGATCGCCACGAAATCCATCCGCACTCCTTCGGGCAGACGGCTTTCTTTTTCGAGCATGTCTTCGTAAGAAAGATAGGTCCGGTCTTCGGGAAGGAAAAGCATCCGGCCGGACTCGCGGGCATTGTCGGGGTGGCTGCTAAAGGCGCCGCAGACCAGTTCGATGAGTCCATCCATATTGGCGGCGATGCGATGGACGGCGCCGATAAAGGCGTTCTTCCCGCCGCCGATCATTCCCATTCTGAGTTTCCTGTTCATGGGCAAATTTATTGTGAGATGCAATATACAGTATACCGACATTTCGGGTGTATGCAAAAAAATTTATTAGTGGTAATTTTTTTGGCGGGAGTTTTCGTAATTTCCACCTTTTATCGTCCTCTGCCCTCAATGAAAGTAGAAGCAGATATAAACAAACAATCCTCACGACGCGCAGCCATAAAGAAGATGGTAGCTGGGACGGCTGCGCTGGGAGCAGCTTCTTTAATGTCGTCTTTTCGTAATATGGCAAATTCAGATTTGAAAGGTAATATCCATCATTCCGTGTGTCGATGGATATATAGTGATATGTCATTGGATGCAATGTGCGAAGCGGTGAAGAAGATCGGGTTTGGCGCCATCGACCTGCTCGGGCCCACGGAATGGCCGGTAATAAAGAAGCATGGCATCTGGTGTCCCATGTGCAATGGAGCGGAGATCAGCCTTACGCAGGGGTGGAATCATCCCGAATATCATTCCAGGCTGATCGATAATTATACCAAGCATATCGACCTTGTCGCGGATGCGGGGTATCGGAACCTGATCTGCTTCAGTGGTAACCGGCAGGGGATGGATGACGAAACGGGGCTTAACAATTGTGTCGACGGCATCAAGAAGATCATAGGACAGGCCGAGAAGAAAAAGGTCGTGATCGTAATGGAGCTACTGAACAGCAAGGTCGATCACAAGGATCAGATGTGCGACAACACGAAATGGGGTGTTGAGCTGGCTAAGCGGATAGGATCGGAGAATTTCAAGTTGTTGTATGATATTTATCATATGCAGATTGACGAAGGTGATGTGATCCGGACGATCACGAACAATCATCAATACATCGCGCACTTCCATACCGGTGGAGTGCCGGGGCGTCATGAGATCGATGACACGCAGGAGCTGCATTATCCGGCGATCATGCGGGCCATTCTGGCTACGGGCTATACCGGGTATGTTGCGCAGGAATTTGTTCCGACGAGTAGGGATAAATTGGCGGCGCTGGAAAAATGTATTCGCATTTGCGATGTGTAGAGGGAAGGAGGGGGTTTGCATTCTGCAGGCGGGACTTGCATTATTAACTAAAATCAAAAATAGCTAACGATTATGGCCGACAACACTTACGACGCGATCGTGATCGGTTCCGGGATCAGTGGAGGCTGGGCTGCGAAGGAACTGACCGAAAAGGGGCTAACGGTGCTGATGCTGGAAAGAGGGCGTCATATCGAACACATTAAAGATTACCCGAGTGCCAACAAAGAAGCCTGGGATTTTCCACATCGCGGGCACGCCACGGAGGAAATGAAAAAAGAGTACCCGGTCCTCAAACGGGATTATCCGCTAAGTGAATGGAACCTGGATTTTTGGGTAAAGGACAGTGAGTGTCCGTATACGGAGATCAAGCGATTCGATTGGTTCCGGGGCTATCATACCGGGGGGCGTTCCCTGATGTGGGGGCGTCAGAGCTATCGCTGGAGCGATTTTGATTTCGAAGCGAATGCGCGGGATGGGATCGGCGTCGACTGGCCCGTCCGGTACAAGGAGATAGAACCCTGGTATACCTACGTGGAGAAATTTGCGGGGATCAGCGGGTCGGTTGAGAATATTCCGCATCTGCCGGACAGTCATTTTCTACCGCCGTATGATATGACCTGTGTCGAGAAGGATGTGGCGGCAAGGATCAAGGACCATTATAAAGGAAAGCGCCAGATGATCATCGGTCGCGTGGCCAATATCACGGTCCCGCATGGTGGCCGGGTGGGCTGTCAGTTCCGGAATAAATGCGCGATGGGTTGTCCGTTCGGCGGCTATTTCAGCACGCAGTCCTCAACGCTTCCGGCCGCCCAGGCGACGGGCAAGCTGACGTTAAGGCCGTGGTCGATCGTAACGAAGATCCTCTATGATAAAGACGCGAAAAAGGCCACCGGTGTCGAAGTGCTGGATGCCGAGACAAATAAAACGTATGAATATAAGTCGAAGATCGTCTTTTTGAACGCCAGCACGCTCAACAGCGCCTGGGTGCTAATGAATTCTGCCACGGATATCTGGCCGGACGGGTTGGGCAGCAGCAGTGGCGAGCTTGGGCATAACCTGATGGATCATCACCTCGGGGTTGGCGCCGGCGGTGAGGTCGATGGGTTTGAGGACAAGTATTATTATGGCCGCCGGGCAAATGGGATCTATATCCCGCGGTTCCGCAACATGTATGGTGAAAAGCGGGATTATATCCGGGGGTTTGGTTATCAGGGCGGTGGAAACCGGGAGGGGTATATGCATGGTGTGGCCGAGTATTCGATCGGTGCGACGTTCAAGGACGCGTTGACGGAGCCGGGGCCCTGGCAAATGAGCGTGGGAGGGTTTGGCGAGATCCTGCCTTATCATGATAACAAGGTAACGCTCGACAAGACCAAGAAGGATAAATGGGGTCTCAACGTCCTGGCTATCGATTGCGAACTGAAGGAGAATGAGCTGAAGATGCGGAAAGATATGGAGGCTGATGCGGTGGAGATGCTGACTATTGCCGGTGTGAAGAATGTCAGGAGCCGGAGCGATAATCCTTTTCCCGGGCGGGGTATCCATGAAATGGGTACGGCAAGGATGGGCAAGGATCCTAAGACGTCGGTGCTGAATTCCTGGAACCAGGTGTGGGATGCCAAAAATGTGTTCGTTACCGACGGTGCGTGCATGGCCTCTGCCAATTGCTGTAATCCGTCGCTGACGTATATGGCGTTGACGGCCAGGGCCGCGGATCATGCCGTCAATGAATTGAAGAAGCAAAATATTTAACCAAGCCGTCGGTAGGCGGCTCGTCCGCAAGAAATTAAATTTTCATCGTAAAATGATACTATTATGAACAGAAGAGATGCATTGGCCCGGGTAAGTCTGCTCCTCGGGGGAACCATTCTGGGGGCGGAAGCTTTCCTTTCGGGTTGTACCAATCCGCCGGAGCAGAAGCTGGGTGGGATGGGGACCAATTTTTCCAATACCGATATTGCCTTCCTGGATGAGGTAGCGGAGACGATCCTGCCCAAGACGAATACGCCGGGTGCGAAGGATGCGCAGGTGGGCGCATTTATGGCCGTGATCGTCAAGGATTGCTACACCCAAGCCGACCAGAAGGTCTTCCTTGACGGGATGCAGAAGCTGGATAACGCGAGCAAACAGAAGAGCGGCAAGGCATTCATGGAGGCGACACCGGAGCAGCGGCACGATCTGCTGGTCGACCTGGACAAGGAGGCAAAGGACTATGCGGCGACGAAGAAGAAGGATGATCCCCAGCATTATTTCCGGATGATGAAGGAGCTGACCCTGTGGGGTTATTTCACTTCCAAGCCCGGTGCCACAGAGGCGCTTCGATATGTCGCGGTCCCCGGCAAGTATGAAGGCTGTATCGATTATAAGAAGGGGGATAAGGCCTGGGCCACGTCCTAGTATTTTCGGTGGACGATGGTGAAGTCCTTCGATATGGTACCGTTCATGGTTCCGGTGGTGTCGATGCCTTTATCGGGGATCCGCATTCTGACTTTGAACTCGCACAGATAGTAGGCGGTATCGACGGTTGAATCCCTGAAGAAAACCACATCTTTTACATCGAATCGAACGTGGCTGGAGTCGAATTTCGGCGGTTTTTCAAGAAAGGAAAGCCAGGTTGTCTTCAGTTTGGTTGGGACATCGGCCGGCGGGGCCTTGCGAAGGCAGGAGGGGGTGAGAAGACAAATGCAACCGATTGCTATTGCATTTCTCATGGCGGCAATATTAAATGAAACTATCATAAACGGGCTGATGAGGCGCGAAAATAACTAAGGAATACATACTTAGATAAAAAAAAGTTAAAAAACTTTTCAGCATTTAGTTTTTTCTATATATTTTTATCCGTCAGTCGATTCTCACCATTCAAAACAAAAACTGCGCTATGCCATTCAAAACTAACGGCTTGACAAGAGTCCTTCTTGTTTTGTCCATTCTTTTCCTATCATCAAGTCTCTTCGCTCAGCAAACTATCACGGGTAAGGTCATCGGGGGTGCGGATAATCAACCGGTTCCTTTTGCTACCGTGCAGGTGAAAGGTGAAAGAGGCGCTACCCAGACCGGCACGGATGGTACTTTCTCCATCCGGATTGCCAAAAGCAGCGGAACGCTGATTATATCTGCGGTAGGCTTTGAAACGCAGCAGGTCCCTATCGCTGGAAATGCGATGCTCGGGACTATCACCCTCAAGGCTGCAACTACGACACTCAATGACATCGTCGTCACGGGTTATACCGCGCAAAAGAAAAAGGATATTACCGGCGCGGTAGCGGTTGTGGATATCGGTGATGCCAAAAAGATCCCGGCTACCAGTTCGGAGCAATTGCTTCAGGGACAGGCTTCGGGCGTTACGGTCATCAATTCCGGCGCTCCCGGCGGTGCCAGCACGGTATTTGTCCGCGGGATCTCCAACTTTGGTGCAACCCAGCCGCTGTATGTCGTAGACGGTGTTCAGGTAGGGGATATGTCGCTGGTCAACCCCAATGACATTGAAAGTATCAGCGTGTTGAAAGATGCCGGTTCCGCAGCCATTTATGGGATAGCTGGGGGAAACGGGGTCGTTGTGATCACTACCAAAAAGGGGAAACAAGGCAGGACTGTCATTAACTATGATGCATTTTATGGAGATCAGCAACCGCTGGCAGGCAATCCATACCATATTATGACCCCCGTTCAGCATTCCATTGTAACCTGGCGGGCAGGTATCGGGGATACCTCTTTATATCCCGGCGGTCCCGGGGTGATTCCTACTTATGGCTATCATGGGCCTGCGGCGCCACCCAATACAAATTTCGGACCGTCCGGCGTTACCAGCGATCCCACTATTGCGAACTTCTACAATTTCGATGCTGCCAACCCGGGTAACGATTTCCTGGTTCAGAAATTTGCGGCAACGGGGAGCGGCACGAACTGGTGGCAAACGGTATTTAAACCGGCGCCCGAGATGAGCCATACGCTGAGCGCGAGCGGCGGCGGTGACCGGAGCAACTATTATTTGTCTTTTAACTATCTGGATCAAAAGGGTACCCTGCTAAACAACTACGAAAAAAGATATGCGGTCCGCATAAATACTAATTTTGCCGTTAAAGACCATATCCATTTCGGGGAGAATGCCATGATCACCTATAAGGAAAATAATGGCGGCTACAACGGGACCGAGCAACAGGAAGGCGGCCCTATCGCGTATATTTTCCGCGAGATGCCCCTGATCCCGGTATTTGACATAAAGGGCCATTACGGCGGTGGCTATGATGGTCCGGGCGGGGAGCCATTGGGTAACGGCAGTAATCCCTACGCAATCCTTGACCGCCAAAAAACCAACCAAGCCCATTTTGTATACGTCGAAGGAAATGTATTCGCGCAGGTCGATTTTCTACAGCATTTCACTGTTCGCTCCGCTATCGGCGGCCGGTTATATAACCAGTATTATTGGTCCCTCGGCTATAATACGTACGAGAATTATGAGACCCACACCAGCCCGAATAGCGCAAGTGAGAATGAGCAGATGCTCAGCCAATACAATTGGACCAATACGGCCACCTATAAACAGACATTCGGCAAGCACGATATCCAGGTATTGGGCGGTGCCGAATTAAAGGGAACAACGGGCAGATTTTTGGATGCCGGGGCGCAGCAGTTCTTTTCTTTGAGTCCTAATTATGTGGAGCTCCAGTATGGAAATCAGAGTCAAACGCCTGCCACCAGCACAATCATCCAGCCGACTTCAACTGCCTCCTTCTTTGGCCGGGTGGATTATCAATATGATGAAAAATACCTGCTGGGCGCTACCATCCGCCGGGATGGCTATTCAGTCTTTGGACCCGGGGATCAATGGGGTAACTTCCCTTCGGTGTCGCTGGGATGGCGGATCTCCCAGGAAGATTTTATGAAATCACTTACCTGGATCGATCAGTTGAAGCTGCGCGGCAGTTACGGGGTGGCGGGTAATAATGGTAATGTCTATGCCAATGATGTTGCCAATGCCTTTGCTTCCGGCGCAGGTTCCTCCTATTATGGAATTACCGGTAATTCCACCAGTACTACCCAGGGATTCTACCAAAGTCAGATGGGCAACCCGCTTGTGGCCTGGGAAAAGGACAAGATCACCAACGTTGGCCTGGATGCCACGATATTCAGGCGTTTCGACATGAGTGTCGAGTGGTATAAGAAGGCGATAAGCGGGCTATTGTTCCAAGGGGGGGTTCCGGCACTGGCTGGTGGGGGAAATCATCCGGTTATAAACGTGGGAGATGTTCAAAATACGGGTGTCGACATCTCCGCTACCTATCACGGTACCGTGAATAAGGATTTTACCTTCAGTATCGGCGCAAACATTACTACTTACAAAAGTCTGATCACTTCTATACCATATACCGGATATTTTGATTTTGGGTATAACCGGGATTTGCCGATCGTGAGGAATGAAGTGGGACACCCCATCGGCGAATTCTTCGGCCTACAAACAGAAGGGCTTTACCAAAGCGATGCCGATGCCGCCAAGGGTCCGACATACAAAGGGGCTAAAGCCGGCTCGTACAGATATGAAGCCATCAACGGTGATACTTCGATCTCTGCCGCTGACCGTGTTTTCCTTGGCAACCCCAATCCCAAGTTTACCTATGGTATTAATTTGAATGCCAATTACATGGGATTCGATTTCACCATGGTCCTATATGGTTCATATGGTAACAAGGATTGGAACTATGTAAAATACTGGACCGATTTTTACGGCACGTTCGAGGGTGGCAAAAATGTCGACCTGTACAACAAGGCAGCCATCGTATCCGGCGGTGTTGTAACCAATCCGGGCGCCACTCTGCCGGCTGCGTCTTACTTGCAGGATCTTGGTTCTAGTTTCATGAGTTCCATGTATCTGGAAAGCGGTTCCTTCTTAAAGTGCCGGGTAATGCAATTGGGGTATACGATCAATCCGGTCTCCCTCAAGAAAGCAGGCATCGACAAGCTGCATTTTTATTTCCAGGTTACCAACGCCTTTATGATCACCAAGTACACCGGACCTGACCCCGAGTTGATGCCTTCGATCTCTAACAACGGAACTGGTGTCAATCAGAGCGCTGCCTTTGGGATTGACTATGGGGCCTACCCCAATAATCAGCGGCAATTTATTGGCGGCATTAACTTAACTTTTTAAAGGACAAACGTAAAAGTGCTTTATATGAAAAAAGATAAATTGAAATACATAGTCGCGGTTATAATGCTGGCTACGGGAACTATTTTCTACTCCTGTAGTAAATTCCTTAACAAGCCGATCGTTGGGTCATTAGTCCCTGCCGTAGTCGCCACGAAGGCCGGGGTTGAAGGCTTGCTGATCGGCGCCTATGCAATGCTCAAGGGTTGGAATAATACGTACATCCAATTTAGCTCGCCGTATGCGACTGGGTTGGACAATTCACCCTTTGGCGGCTATGCTTCCGACGATGCCTATAAGGGCTCGAATACCACGGACCAGGCCCCTGATGCTCCGGCAGTCGAGAATCACTCTGTTACTTCGGCGATCGGTTACGTGGAACAAAAGTGGCAGGCTGACTACAACGGCGTACAGCGGGCCAATGATGCGATCCGGGAAATCCCGTTCGTTGCGGATGGTTCGCTTTCAGCGGCTGATGCTGCGGAAGTAACCGCAGAAGCAAGGTTCTTGCGGGGTGTGTTCCATTTCGATCTGGCAAAAGTCTATAGGAACGTGCCGTACATCAGTGAGAAGTACTTTTATGGCGGCCCGGTTCCTTTTCCGACCAACTCGGGCCCTATCTGGGATTCGATTGAAGCTGACTTTACAGCTGCCATGGCAGTTCTGCCAAAACAACAAAGCCAAATCGGGCGTGCCAATTATTATGCTGCAGAGGCTTTCCTGGCAAAAGCGTATATGTTCGATCACAAGTATAGCACCGCGCTGCCGCTGCTGACGGACGTAATCAACAACGGTAAAACCAACTCGGGTGCTGCCTTTGCATTGGGTCCCTATGAAGATAATTTCAATGCTTCTAAAAGGAATAACCCTGAGTCGGTATTCTGTATACAAATGACCATTAATGATGGTTCCGGCGGCCAAAACTCCAATCCCGGCGATATTTTAAATTTCCCCGCCGGCCCTTATACGAGTTGCTGCGGTTTCTACCAGCCGTCCTATACCCTGGCGAACGCGTTCAAAACTGACGTGAATGGATTACCGATGTTCCAGATGGATGCTGTTACCGGTTTCCCCACCTACAATGATGTGGACCTGCCGAGTGACCACGGATTGTTGGCGACGGATCCTTATACTCCACCCAATAACCCGCTGGACCCGCGGATCGACTGGACGATGGGGCGCAGAGGCATCCCGTATCTGGATTGGGGGCTGTGCGGCGGCGAAACCTGGTCACGCGGGGATATTGTGCCCTATAATCCAATCAAAAATGTGTTCTGGGCTGCGCAGGAAGCAGCCACGTCCGAAAACTCCGTATGGGGAGCTACCAACCAGGGGACTGCCATCAACTATAATCTGATCCGCCTGGCGGATGTTATCCTGTGGCGGGCGGAATGCGAGGTAGAAAGCAATGACCTGATTGACGCGCAAAATGACGTGAACCTGGTGCGGAACCGGATGGCTGCGCATCCTGAATATTGGGTGCACACCTACGTAAATAACAACACTCCTCAGGCAGGATTCACCGCTACGCCGGCTGCCAATTATGTCATTGGATTGTACGGAACGAACCCCGCGACAGCATTTACAGCAAACACTCAGGAATATGCCCGGGAAGCCGTCTATATGGAAAGGCAGCTTGAATTTGGCATGGAGGGGCACCGCTTCTTTGACCTGCAGCGTTATGATGGCATCTTCGGGGGGCCGGAACCCACAGGCTATATGGCCACTATACAGAATGCCCATATTAAGGCCGATTGCAGAGCGCCGCATCCTAATGCGGTCTTAAATGGCGCTACATTTAGCCAGAATAAAAATGAACTTTTCCCGATCCCGCAAAATGAAATTGACCTATCTACCGGGGCTGGTAAATTAACGCAAAACAAGGGTTACTAAGAAGTACAGTTAAAAATAAAGAGAGGTGGCGATGTAAAAAGTCGTCATCTCTTTTTTAATTTAGAAGCATGAAAGGTCAGTATTTCATCTTTTTTTTAAGTATTCCCCTCTTTATATACTCCTGCAAAAGCAACACCCGATTTCAACTTATTTCTTCGGATCATTCCGGCGTTCACTTTAATAATGAAATTATTGAAGATGACAGCGTCAACCCGCTTGACCTGATCAATATTTATAATGGAGGCGGGGTAGGCATTGGTGATTTTAATCATGACGGCTTGCCGGATATCTATTTTACCGGCAATCGCGTATCTAACCGGCTTTATCTGAATAAAGGGAATTTTGTTTTCGAAGACATTACCGATATCGCCGGGGTTGGGGGCGATGGAGAGTGGTGCCGTGGGGTATCCGTAGTAGATATCAACAATGACGGGTGGCCGGATATCTATGTTTGCGCTACCATTTTGAAAGACCCGAGCCGGCGGCGCAACCTTTTGTATATCAACCAGGGGCTGGACAAGAACGGCATCCCGCATTTTAAAGAAATGAGCCGGGAATACGGGTTGGGCGATACGCTGTATTCGACGATGGCCGAGTTCTTCGATTATGACAAAGACGGCGATCTGGACATGTACCTGACGGTAAATAATATCCCGCCGAATTATAACGTCAATTATTACCGACCCATCATTACGGACGGAAGTTTTCCCAGTACCGGGAGATTATACAGAAATGACTGGAACGATTCCCTGAAGCATCCGGTTTTCACGGATGTATCCAAACAGGCGGGTATCGGCGTGGAAGGGTTTGGCCACGATGCTACGGTTGCGGATATCAACGGGGACGGCTGGCCCGATATCTATGTCAGCAGTGATTTCAGCGGTGATGACATTCTCTACATCAATAATCGTGACGGGACGTTCACCAATAAAGTGAAAAGCTATTTCAAGCATACGTCAAGCTCGAGTATGGGACAGGATATCGAGGACATCAATAATGACGGGTTGCCTGATTTGGTGGAACTGGATATGGACCCGCCTGACAATTACCGGAAAAAGATGTTCATGAGCGGGAACAACTACCGGATGTATCAGAACAGCGACTTTTTCGGCTACCAGTATCAATACCCGCGGAACAGTTTGCAGCTCAACCAGGGTCCACGATTAAACGCCGGAGATTCGATCGGCGACCCGATATTCAGCGAAGTCAGCTACTATGCCGGGATCGAGGCGACAGATTGGAGCTGGACGCCCCTGGTAGCCGATTTTGACAATGACGGCTATCGCGATATCATCATTACGAACGGATATCCGCGGGATGTGACCGATCATGATTTTATCATGTTCAGGACGAACACCGCACGATATGCCAGTAAGAAGATCACCCTGGATCAGATCCCGCAGGTCAAGATCCATTCCTTTGGCTTTAGAAATAACGGTGATCTAACCTTTTCCGATGCTTCGGCGGATTGGGGGTTGCTGAAGCCCGGGTTCTCCAATGGCGCCGCTTACGCCGATCTGGATGGGGACGGGGACCTTGACCTTATTGTCAACAACATCGACGACGAAGCCCACATTTACCGGAACATGTCCCGGGAACGGGACCCCGATAACGATCATTTTCTGCAGGTGACTTTTCAAGGCGATACGCTGAATAAGGGCGGTTTCGGGGCATTGGTGGAGCTTCATTATGGCGGCGGCCAGCGGCAGGTATATGAGAACACGCCTTATCGGGGGTATCTGTCGACGATCCAAAATATAGCCCATTTCGGTCTGGGCAAGTTGGCGGTTGTCGACACGGTGCTGGTCAAATGGCCCGACGGTAAGATGCAGCAATGGCTGCATGTTCCTGCTAACCAGGTGCTGACAGCGGACCATAAGAATGCGGATCTATCTTATGGGATAACGAAACCGGCCATCGCTTCCGGCGCGTTGTTCAAGAACATCACTGATTCGCTGGGGCTTCATTTTTCGCAGGAGCAGACCGATTATATCGATTTTAATATTCAGAAAATGTTGCCGCACAAGTTCTCGCAATATGGTCCTTCGATAGCCGTAGGCGATGTGGACGGTAACGGACTGGATGATATGGTGGTCGGCGGCGCCGCGGGGCATAGCGCCCAGATCTTTTTTCAGCAGCCGGGAGGCCGTTTCGTGCAAAAGGCGCTGATTCCCGAGGCTGCGTGTAAAAACAAAATGGCCGACGACTTGCAGGTCCTGCTGTTCGATGCCAACGGGGATGGGTCTCCGGATCTCTTTATAGCAGCGGGAGGAGACCGCGATACGGCTAACAGTAACGCTTACCGCGACCGGTTATATATTAATGACGGTAAGGGGAATTTCACGCTGGATTCGCTGGCGTTGCCGGCTAATTTCACGAGTAAGTTTTGTGTTCGTGCGGCGGACTACAATCATGATGGCAAACTGGATCTTTTTATATCGGGAAGGGTGGATCCGGCGCATTATCCGATGCCGGTCAGCAGCTTCATTTACCGCAACGACAGTCGGGACGGCAGGGTTCGGTTCACGGATGTGACGGCCACGGTGGCCCCCGACTTGCAGCAGATTGGAATGGTCTGTGATGCCGTCTGGACCGACTTCGATAATGACGGCTGGCCCGACCTCGTGCTGGCCGGGGAGTGGATGCCGGTGATTTTTCTCAGGAATGACAAGGGGGTTTTCCGGAATATCAGTGCATCTTCCGGTATCAATGATCACAAGGGTTGGTGGAACAGTATTATTGCGGGTGATTTCGACAAGGACGGCAAAATGGACTATATCGTCGGCAATATGGGGTTAAATTCTTTTTACCGGCCGAGCCCGGAATGGCCGGTTCGCGTATATGGCGGCGATTTCGACAATAACGGGATCTACGATATGATACCTTCCTGTTATTTGCCGGATCAGAAGGGCAAGATGCGGGAGTTCCCGGCTGAGTCAAGGGATGACTTGTTGCGGCAGATCAACGCCATGAGGAAGAAGTTCCCGGATTATAAATCTTATGCGTTGGCTACGATGGACGAGGTGTTGACGCCGGAGCAGCGAAAAAAGGCGCTGGTGGTCGAAGCGAACGATTTCCGGAGCTGTTTGCTTAGAAACGAGGGGAATGGGCATTTCAGCATCCATCCGCTCCCGATGCAAGCGCAATTGTCGGTGATCAATGGGATGGTGGCGGATGATTTTGACGGGGATGGTCAGCTGGATGTGCTGCTAAGCGGGAATGACTATGGGGTCGAGCCGGCTGTGGGGCGATCCGATGCATTGAACGGGTTGTTGCTCAAGGGGGACGGAAAGGGCGGCTTTTCGCCGGTGCCGATCGATAAGAGCGGGATATATTTGCCGGGAGATCAGAAGGCCTTGGTCAAGTTAAGGGGGGAGGGGAACCGGTATTGGGTGGCGGCGGGACAGAACCGGGGGCCGCTGGAGGTATTTGCCTGGCGGGGGGCGGGCCGTACTATCCCGCTGCAGGCGGATGATGTGAGTGCGGTCTTTACTTATAAGGATGGGACAAGACGAAAAGGGGAATGCGGGTATGGGTCGTCTTTTTTATCGCAGTCGGGGCGGTTCCTGGCAGTGAATGGTCCGGTTGTTGGGGTGGAGGTCACTAATTCGGCCGGGCGGACGAGGAAGGTGTTATAAGGGAGAAGTCCTTTGAGATCTTACTGCTGATGACGCCGGTGGTATCGGTTCCGTCGGGGCGATGGAGTTTGATCGTAAACCGGCACTGATAATTGCTGTCATTGTCCTGGTAAGTAACGTCGATCATATCGAACCGGAGGGGTGGGGCGTCGGTAAGCTGGTGCTGGCGAAGGTAGGCGGCCATTGCCTTTTCCAGATTGTCTTTTATCTGCGTTTTCGACAGCTTTCGTTGACAACCGATGGTTAGCAGGAATAGTGCGGGTAGTAGAAAGCAGGGTGTTCTCATCTGGTGAATATAGGTAATTAAACGTTAAAGGATGGGCTGTCGTTTGTTTGTTCCGGCGTTTTGTTGTGCTGTTTTATTGATGTCTTGTGAGCGTGATCCCCGTAACGGGTCTCATGCGCAGGTGTCTTTGTCGTCTATCCGCCGGGGGGAGCAGCTGGCACAGACGTATTGCGGGTCCTGTCATGTGACGCCGGATCCTTCCCTGCTGGATAGCCGAAGTTGGGAACAGGGGGTCTTGCCCCAGATGGGTCCGAGGCTTGGGATCTTTGCCTATGGCTTCCAGCTTTATCCGAACAGCGCGCGGGACACGAATATAGGAAGAGGTTATTATCCTTCGCAGCCGATATTGAGCCTTGACGATTGGCAGCATATCCTGGATTATTACTCGGCGACTTCGCCGGATTCTCTGCCCGGCCAGTCCAGGAAGTCGCCGATCGCCTTAAAGGGGTTGTCACTTTTTGAAGCCCGGGAACCGATGCTGCGGTATGAAATGCCCGTCATTACTTATGTCGGCATCGATACGCTCCGGGGAGAGCGGGGTGTGGTCTGCTACGATTATCATTCCCGCAAATTGTACCGGCTTTCGCCGGACTTGAAGGTGATCGATTCGGTTCCGGACAAAGGGGGTATTGTGGATCTGGAGCGGGATGGACAAGACTGGGTCAGCTGCGATATCGGGGTGTTGAACCCAAATAATGGCAAGTCAGGGATGTTGGAGCGGATCGTGCCGGGGAAGACCGGGATGTGGAAAACGGATTCGCCCGCAATGTTTTCGCCGCTGGCCAGGCCAGTGAACCTGGCGGCGGCCGATCTTAACGGAGATGGGCAGACGGACTGGGTTGTCTGCGAGTTCGGAAACCTCACTGGTGCCTTATCCTGGCTGGAGAATAAGGGCGGGGGAGTGTTCGAGCGGCATATCATCCGGGCGGTGCCGGGGGCCATCCGCGTTTATGTTGACGATTACAATCATGACGGACTGCCGGACCTCTGGGTCTTGTTCGCGCAGGGGGATGAGGGTATTTTCCTATTCACCAATCAGGGAAAGGGGCGGTTCACCCAGCAGACGATCCTGCGATTTCCGCCGTCCTATGGTTCATCGTATTTTGAGCTGGTGGATTTCAATAAAGACGGCTATCCCGATATTTTGTATACCTGCGGGGACAATGCGGATTTTTCGCCCGTGTTAAAGCCGTATCATGGGATCTATATTTTTCTGAATGACGGGCACAACCGGTTCTCGCAGCGGTATTTTTTTCCGATGGATGGATGTTATAAGGCGGTGGCGCGGGATTTTGACGGGGATGGGGATCTGGATATAGCGGCTATTTCTTTCTTTCCTGACCTGAAGCATCAGCCGGAGGAAGGTTTTGTCTACCTCGAGAACAAAGGCGGGTTCGATTTCCAGCCCTACAGTCTTCCCGAGACGCAGCGGGGGAAATGGCTAACGATGGATGTCGGGGATATCGATGGGGATGGGAAGCCGGATATCGTATTGGGGAATTTTTCCTTATTTGCGCCGGTGACGCGGGCGGGTGTAGACTTCAAAAAGGGGCCGCTCATCCTGGTATTGAAGAATCTATCAAAATAATAGTTATGTCAGCATTTCCTTACTGGCTGGTATATGCGTTGTTGTCGGCGGTCTTTGCAGCCTTGACCGCTATTTTTGCCAAAGTGGGGTTGAAGGATGTCAATTCCGATCTGGCGACAGCTATTCGGACGGCGGTGGTGTTGCTGATCACGTGGGGGATCGTTCTGGCCCGCGGGAATGCCCGCGGGATACCGGGTTTGACCCGAAGTAACTGGCTATTCCTGGTTTTATCGGCGGTAGCGACGGGGCTGTCGTGGTTGTTTTATTATCGGGCGTTGCAGTTGGGGAAGGTGTCGGAGGTCAGTGTGATCGATAAGGGGAGTATACTGTTTACGATCCTGTTGTCTTTCTTTTTTCTTCGGGAGCCGCTGACCTTGCGGGTAGTGGTTGCAGCGCTGATGATCACGGGGGGGATGTTGGTGTTGATTTGGAAGTAGGGAGATATCTGCTTATCTTCAGGAACCCGAACTTTAAACCCCAATGTCACTTAACAAGTTGATTGACTGTGCCCTTTGACGGCCTCCATAATGAGAAGGAACTGTTGTCGCAAGTATCCCGGGGCGACAGGGAGGCTTTTCGGATAATCTATACTGCCTGTTATCCGCAAGTCCAACGATATATTTCTTTATTCGAGTCCTCCGGTAGGGTATCGGATGAGCTCACCCAGGATGTTTTTGTGCGGATCTGGGAAAGCCGGTCACGGTTGATCGAGGTGGAATCCTTCAAAGGTTATTTGTTCATGGTGACGCGAAATGTCGTTTTAAACTTTATCCGGACGCTCAAGGTGAGGCAGAAGATAAGGGAATTGGATGAGACGGTGGTCGTGGGCGAGAACGAGCTGGAAAATGAACTGTTATTCAAACAATACTATCGAATGGCGTTGGAGGCCATAGAAAAGCTGCCGCCTGGCAGACGTAAGGTGCTGAAAATGAGTATTGATGGAGGTCTTACGTTGGATGAGATCGCCGCGCAGCTCGGGATATCGCGATCGGGGGTGAAAAAACAGCTTTATGCGGCGGTGGCTTTTGTGCGGCAGTATCTGCGGGAACATGGGGAGATAGGTTTGGCTCTGATCATTTTTCTTTCGCTTTTTGAGGGATAATTTTTTTCCACCGAGGTGTCCTTTCGCGCCCGGCGCGTGTCTTTATGTTAACGCCTTATTTATATGAGTTTACAGGAAGCCCGGCAGTTTGTTTCAAGTTTTGTCACAGGGGAATATACGCGGGAGGAGCATGCAGCATTTTTGCAGTGGTTGAAAAAGGCGTCGGCAGCG
>DASZJO010000133.1:0-45230 GCA_035948015.1 Puia sp. | reverse complement strand
AACGATACGCAGCGCCATTTTGTCTTCGATCTTCTCGACATCCATTCCGGGGGTGTTCTTTCGAACGAGGAATCCTTTGACCTGGTCATCGTCGAGGTCCCGGGCCCAAATAACGATCACGTCGGCGAAGGTGGCGTTGCCAATCCACTTCTTTTGACCGTTGAGTATCCAGCGGTCGCCCTGGCGACGCGCTGTAGTGGTGAGGCCGCCTGCGGCTCCGGAGCCAACTTCCGGCTCGGTAAGGCCGAATGCCCCGATGGCTTTGAAGGATTGCAGTTTTGGCAACCATTCCTCCTTTTGCGCGTTTGACCCAAGCAGGTAGATCGAACCCATCGCAAGCCCGCTTTGTACTCCGAAGAAGGTAGCGATGCTGGCGTCGACGCGGGCCATTTCCATGGCCAGGATACCTTCCATCAGGAAGGGCAGATGAGGGCAGCCATAGCCTTCATAGGTTACGCCGCAGATATTAAGGGAGGCCAGCCGTGGGATGATCTCGTGCGGGAATTCGCCCTTGAGCCAGTAGCGGTTGACGATGGGGCGGATCTCGTCTTCCATAAAGGCCCGCACTTTCAACTGCAGGGCGCGTTGCTCCGCGGTCAGCTCGTGGCTGAGGTGGTAAAAGTCACCCTGGATCGGCGGTAGTTCGCGGTGGGCGCCGCCGCTGCGCGGCATTTTTGCAGCAAATTTCGCGAGCTGGTTGAGGTCTACGTCCTTAAAAAGATGATAGACTTGCCGGATTTTGGAGAAGACGGATGCCATACTATAAAGATGAGGAAAATTAAAGTGGAAAGAAGGGCTAAGACTTTTTTTGGAGGAACTCGTCGATCTTTTCTTCGAGGCGCTTTTGTCCGGCGGCAATCAGTTTACTGTCGGTTGAGAGTTCGGTGAGCTTTATTTCGATCTCCTTATAAGGCGACGTTCCTTCGCTGCTCAGGTAGGATCCGCCTGTATTGGGGCTCAATGCCTTTTCCCTCTGCTTCAGGATATTTCTAAAGACGACATCGAATTCCAAGATAATATTGGGAGTAATGGGATATTCGCCGGACATATATTTGCTCCAATTTCCCTTTTCGATTCCCATTAAATTGCCCATGACATAGGCTCGGACAACGAAAGGGAATACAAATTTGATCTTTTCTTCTAACTCTCTAAGCTGTTCATCATCAACATCTTTTGCACGCGATAAGGTTATTTTCACCATAAAGTTGTAAAAAAAGTTGTAGATTCGCCGAAATGGTTTACATTTGCTCTTGTGGTCGTTAAAGGCCAAAAAAAACCAGCAGTGAACTGCCGGTTATGCAATCTGGTAGAGTATACTGCTACTTAGTCTTATATCGGCAGCGCCGACAAAAAAAGTACAGAATCCTCTGGCGTCTTTCGGGGAAGAGTGACTTATAGCGTGTCCTCTGAGGCCGAAATTGTATCGCCATTTTGCGCCCGCAGTGCGGGCAGCGTCGTGAAAGCTTCATGTTTTGATCGGTTTTAAGATTTTCCGCGTCAAAACAGCATGCAAGGACACGCACGCATGAAGTCTCACCTTTACCAGATTGGTGTTGAACCAGCAAGGACAGCACAATCTAGGTTATTTTTCACTAATCATCAAAAGAAGTGGTTGTTTCGGGCCGCGACCGGAGGCAAAACAAAAGCCCCGGCGAATGGCCAGGGGCTTCTTAGCAGGTAGTTCATGGTTACTGCACATCAAGCAGATATGTATCGAAATCAGAAAAGAAAAAAGGATGGAATAGTTTTAAAAGGGGTACTCAGAAAGGGTATAACTCGCTCCCAGCCATCGATAAGGTTAGACAGTTGCGTGGCTTAATTCCTCCAATCCCTAATTTTTACGTTGAATGCTTCCCTTTCCCGTGTTAAAGTAGACAGCCCATTGCATGGGATTGCTGCAAGGAAATTAAAAAAACTTGATTTTTTTTAATTTATTCTGATTTGGGGGGGCTGTGGCTGTCATTTGGGGGGCTGTAGCCTTCATTTGGGGGTTGGGAGGCAGGCGGCGGTGGCGGCTGAACGGTGGGTGCAGCTTCTTCCTTTTCAAGGCGGGTCCGGAGTTCCCGATAGCGTTGTTCATATTGGTCCCATTGATGGCGCTGGTAGAAGATCGCGGTGAAACCGACGATCAGCGCCAGGGCGACGAAGAGGACGATGGGATTGAAGTCGGGGCTGTTGGCTTCCATATCGGCTCTTCGATACCAGCCGGAGGAAAAATTGATGACAATGGGGATAACGATCACCAATCCCATGGGAATGCCGATAAGGAATTGGCGAACGACCTTTTTGCGGCGAAGGCGGTTTGCCTCCCAATAGCGGATGAAATCCTTTTCCCGTTGCGTCAGCATGGGACAAATTTCGTTATCTTTAGCCGTGTAAAATCCGATGATTTGAAATTACCACAACTATTGTCGCAATATCTGTATCAGACCAGGAAACTGGACCTACCCGGGATTGGAAGTTTCACGCTGGATGCCGATGCAGTCATTCCGCAGGAATCGGACCGGATAGGGCAAATGCCCGCTATCGGCGTTCGGTTTCGGAATGTCGTAGTTAAGACAGCGGACGATAGCCTGATCAATTTTATCAAGGAGCATACGGGCAAGATGAAGTCGTTGGCGGCGTCCGACCTGGACTTTTATTTAACGACGGGCCGTCAGCTGTTAAATATCGGAAAGCCGTTCTATCTCGATGGGATCGGGACATTGATCAAGAACCAAGAGGAGGGATGCGACTTTACTCCCGGCGAATATATGGTTGCGCGGCTCGATGAGCCGGGCCATGAGCGAAGGGGGCGCGGGCATCAGTCGGATGCGGCTGCGGTAGGTTTTGACGAGCCGGCGCGGGAGCGTGAGGCTAAGGGTAGTTCAACCAAGCAGGGGGTATTGCTGGTGCTGATCATTATCGGGCTTGGGGTCATAGGGTGGGGAGGATATTACCTGTATAAACGCAACAGTTTTTCCGAGCCGGTGGAAAAGCAGGCTGTGGTTTTGCCGGATACGACGGTCAAGTCAAATTCGGCACTGCCGGGAGATACGATATCGAAGGAGGAGGTAAAGGATACGGTAAAAGTGGGGGCGACGGGAGCTGCACCTCCGCCCGTGGTGCCGGCGACGGCGACCGCGGCTCCAACACCAGCAGCTCCAACAACGGCTGCCGCCACGCTTTCGCCACCGGCTGGCGCCATCCTTTACCGGTTCGTCATCCTGGCGACGGACAACAAACATCGTGCGTTGCGGCGGTATAACCAGCTGTTGGGCTATCAGCTAAACATCAAAATGTACCAAAAGGACTCTGCCTGGTTCAAGCTGTATTTCCCGATCGCCGCCTTGCCAAAGGATACGGCATATATCAGAGATTCTTTATCTGATACCTATGCTGCTCCGCGTGTGATCATTGAACGCTGATCCAAAACCGGGCGGAGCCCGATTCGAAATTCAACATGACAAAGCGACCCGATGCCGCCTATTGGCTTGACAAACTCAAACTGACCAGTCACGTGGAAGGCGGCGCATTTCGGGAAGTCTACCGTTCGGACCTGATGATATCCCGGCAATCTTTGCCTCTTTTCTTCCAGGGAGACCGCAATGCCTCCACGCATATTTATTTTTTTCTTCTCCAGGGACAGTTTTCGGCCTTTCATCGGATTGCCGCCGATGAGGCCTGGCATTTTTATTTCGGAGATCCGCTATTGGTATATGAGATCACGCATAACGGTCAGTTGGTGACGCATCGGCTTGGCAGTGATCCGGAAAAAGGAGAGACTTTCTTTACGATCGTCGGCGCCGGAAGCTGGTTTGCTTCGGCGCTTGCCGACGGGGGGGAATATGGGTTGGTTGGCTGCACTGTTGCGCCGGGTTTTGATTTTGCCGATTTCGAGTTGGCGGATGGGGACGCGCTGGCCGCGCGATATCCCGAGCATACACAGCTGATCCGGCGATTGACCAGATGAGGAGCGGCGGTGGCCCTGGCGAATGACTTATCGGCCGGTCGTGCCGTCGGGATGATAGATCAGTCCTTCTTTCATAACCCATCTAACCTTTCGGATCCTTGAAATATCGACTGACGGGTCTCCTTCCACAATAAGCAGATCGGCGAGCAGACCGGGTCTTATGCGGCCCACTCTATTTGCGATCCCGAACACATCTGCGTTTACGGATGTGGCTGATTTCAGCACGTCGAGCGGGATCATGCCGTATTCGGCCATCAGTTCCATTTCGCGGGCGTTGTCGCCATGCGCATACACGCCAACGTCGCCACCCATGCAGATCTTTACGCCGGAAGCCAGGGCCTGGCGAAAACTCTCCCGTTTTTGCCTGATCCGGTCCGGTTCGGGATCGATCCCTTTCTTCCATCCGTTGTATTGCGCGACGGCGTCGCCAGCGGCCAGTGTCGGACAAAGCGCGATCCCTTTTGCTTTCATTATGGCAAACAGCTCCGGGGTGCCGCCGTCGCCGTGCTCGATGGTTGAAACGCCCGCTTCGATCGCACGTCGCATCCCTTCGGTGGTGGAGGTGTGAACAGCGACCTCACGGCCGCTGCTGGCGGCTACCTCGACGACCTTCTTCAACTCTTCAATAGTGAATGTAGGCGCGGCCTGACCGTTTACACCCCAGCGGTAGTCGGCGTATACTTTGATCAGATCGGCGCCTTTTCCGATCTGGACCCTGGCTTCCCTGGTGATGCCTTCTATCCCGTCCGCTTCGGCTGCACCATGCGGTGACTCCACATCGTCATTGAGCTCCTTCGGGCCATAACTGCCGGTGGCGACGATGGCGCGGGTTGCGCAAAGCATATGCGGTCCGGGGATGACTCCTTTTTCGATCGCCTCTTTCAGGCCGACGTCATCGTACATGGCGCCTTCCGTACCAAGGTCGCGGGTAGTGGTGAATCCCGCCAGGAGAGTGGCGCGGGCATGGACCACAGCGCGGGCGGTGCGTTCGGCGCGGGATTCCTTCAAGACCTGGTCATTCCAGGATACTTCGTTGTAAGGGTGCAGGAACAGATGGCTATGGCCTTCGATCAGCCCCGGGAGGAGGGTGGCGCCTTTCAGGTCGATGATAACCGTCCCGGGCGGGGTTTTGATCGAACCGGCTGCGCCGGCGGCTTCGATAAGGCGGCCATGGACGAGGACTTGCCAGCCTTCGTGCAGTTGCTCGCCGTCAAATACTTTGTCAGGGCGGAGAAGGTAGAAGCTGTCCGGGGAGGACGGCCGGGAGTTGTGCCGGCCCGTTCCGGAGTGCGGGTCGCCTTGCTGGCTGAAAACTATCAGGGGCGCTACCAGGCAGATAATCAGGGAAGCCCGGCGGCAAGCGAGCGCCAAGTGGGCGAAGTCTCTCATGTCTTCCGCTTTTGCCGTTGAAAATACCAATAAAAGGGAATACCTGCGGCAGTGAGCACCAAGCCGAACACGGAATTAATGATGGGCGCTTTGCCGGTACTATAAGCGGTAATATCGTTGTATATCGTGGTGATAAGATAGAACAGGGTGAAAAGAATGAACAATGCCGGCAGCCAGGGGTAGCCGCCGACGGAATAGGGGCGGGAAAGTTCCGGTTGCTTCCGGCGCAGGATGATGAGCCCGATGGCTGTCAGCCCATAGAATACCCAGGACATGAATACGAACATATCCGCCATGATATCAAACGATCCGCTAAGTATGAAGAGCATGCTCCAGACACCCATAATGATCATCGCGTTTCCGGGCGTCCCGTATTTCGGCTGGACGCGCCCAGCCCAGGCAAAGAAGTCGCCGGTCTGCCCCATAAGGAAGGTGACACGGGTGTTGGCGATAAAGTTGTTTTGGGCCGCGCCAAAACAGCTGACGATGATCAGGCCCGCCGCCAGCTTCGCCCCCGAATCGCCGAGAACCGTATTGACTGCGTCGGCTGCCACCAATGGCGAATGCGCCATGACGCTTACCGGAAGGACATAGAGATAGGCCAGGTTGGCCAGCAGGTAAATGACGATGCAGGCGCCAAGGCCGAGGAAGAGGCTTCGGCTGATATTGCGCTGGGGGTTGATGACCTCGCCCGCCATCATATTGATATTGTACCAGCCGTCGTAGGTGGAGAACGCGCCGGAGGTGGCTGCCATCACCATGGTAAAGATCAGCCAGGGTTGGGGCTGAAACCAGGGCGCATTTGTGACGAAATTGGCCGGATGTCCTTTTCCGGAAAACAGAATGCCGCCGATCACGAGGATGAGCACTAATGCTTTCAGAACGGTGGCGACCAACTGGAGGCTGTTGCCGCCGCGTAGGCTCCGGTAGTTAACAACAGTGAGGAGAAGGAGGATGAGAATGGCCAATGATTTTGTCCCGAAATTCTCCAGCGGGTAGATATCGGCGAGGAAAGGGATATGCCATTTTACGAAATGTTCGGTGGCCGCGCTGAATCGCGGGAGATGAACGAACCAACCGGCGTAGTCGGCACAAACGAAGGCAAAGCTGGCCAATGCAGCGGTGTTGATCACCACCAACGATGACCAGCCGTAGAGAAAAGCCGGGAGGTCACCATATATTTCCTGCAGGTAGACATAGGGGCCGCCGGTCTCGGGATACATGGCGCCCAACTCGGCATAGATCATCGCGCCAAACAGTGAAACCACGCCGGCGACGACCCAAACAACGAGCATAAGAATGGGGCTTCCCAGTTGACCGGCCATGGTTGCAGGCCGCATGAAGATGCCGGCCCCGATGATGCTGCCGATCACGAGCGAGGTGGCGGACCAGAGACCGATCGTCTTTTGCAGCTGTTTGGCCATGGTTATCCGATCAGTTCGGCGATAAGGCGATGAAAGTGATGGGTTCCCTGTTCCCGGGTCACTGAATACCGGCCATGGGTGTAAAAACGCGACCGAACGCCTTTCTGCACCGCCTCGACGACCGCTTCGTCTTCCAGTTCCACCGTATCCAGGCCGGCGCCGGCACCCTTGTTGTATCTATCCGGGTCGGCGATATAGGTGAGGAAGCTTACTTTTGTTTGATGAAGGCCAAGGGGTTTTACGATATTGACCGAAAGCCCCCAGGGATAAAAGTTGAACATGGTATTCGGAAAAATAAAAAAATAATAAGCGGCCACTTTCTTCCCGTAGTCGGGCGAATCGGGTGGAAGGTCAAAGCAGTCTTCGTCGTCTTTGGCGATGCCCAACTGGAGGCTGGAGTAACGGAACAGTTCGGTCGTATAGTCGCCGTAGTCGATCACTGCATTAAGCCCGGCATGAACGAAGGGAATGTGAAAGCCTTCAAGGTAGTTCTCGCAATAGAGCGCCCAGTTCGCCTGGACGATGAAATCGCGGGTAAATTCGGTTTGCAGCATGTATTTGTCGAAGGGAAGCCAGAAAAGCCGCTGCATGATCTCTTCCCAATAGTCACCTTGCGAGGTACTGCCCAAGGTGGTGAAAAGCCATTTGCCCCATTGAATGAGCGGAAGAGTGTGCAGGTCATCGGCCGGCGACGGGAACTCCCGCACTTCCCTGAATTCCGGCATACTCCTGAAGCTGCCGTCGAGGTTGAACAGCCGCCCATGGTAGCGGCAGCGGAGATGAGCCATGCGGCACGGCCCGTCAACTACGATATTTCCGCGGTGTGTGCAAACATTAGACAAGAGGCGGATCGTGCCTGCATTGTCGCGGACCAGCGCCAGCGGTTCATCGAGGAAGTTTTCAAGGAGAGTGAAGGGCCACGCGTCACCGGGCGCCGGGACAAGGCCGGTATCGCCGATGAATTGCCAGGATGGGGCGAATAATTTTTCTTTTGCGAGCTCAAACAGATGTGGATCCGTATAGAGATCTGTGTGCGGCGTTCGTGCAAGGGAAATGTCCGGATGAATAGTGAAACGGGGCATTCTGTAATATAACAAACTTGTTTGTAAATTTGCGGCCATGGCAGAAGATCTTCAATTGGCGGAAGGCAGTAAGACCGATCAATACCGGTCACTCCTGCCCCAGATCAGGGCGTTGGTCGATGGGGAGGCCGGCCGGGTGGCGAACCTCGCTAATATCGCCGCGGCGCTGCGACAGCAATTCGGCTGGTTATGGGTAGGCTTTTACCTGGTGAGGGACGGGGAACTGGTCGTGGGCCCGTTCCAGGGGCCGGTCGCCTGTACGCGGATCAGGAAGGGTAAGGGAGTGTGCGGCACGAGCTGGGCCGAAGAGCGAACGCTGATCGTGCCGGATGTGGAAAAATTCCCCGGGCATATCGCCTGCAGCAGCTTGTCGCGCTCGGAGATCGTGGTGCCGATCTTTGAAGGAGGAGAAGTGGTGGGGGTGCTGGATGCCGACAGTACCGAACTGAATGAATTTGATGAGGAGGACCGGCGATGGCTGGAGGAACTGGTGGGCGATTGGGAGAATTGGGGGAAATGAAGGCTGGCATACTGTCGGGAAATAATATGGTACAAAATCCGTTAGAATCTATATGATGAAAAATATTGTCAGCGTAAGCTTCGGGATCTTATTATTTGTCGTGGCAGCCTGTGGCTCCGGCGCCGGTGACAAGGGTAAAGCCGGCACCGCGAATGCCGCGACGGATACGACCAATGCCGCGCGTCCCGATGCGACGGCGACGCCTGCGCGGAAAACGGATACAGCCGGGTTGACCGGCGTCGCGGTCCCGGTTCCATCGGTGGTCCTGAATCGTAAGGAAGTGCCCATCCTTTGCTATCACCAGATCCGGGATTGGAAGCCTACCGACTCCAAAGGTTCCAAAGACTATATCATGCCGCCTGCCGATTTGAAGGCTGAGCTGAAAATGTTGGCCGACAGCGGTTATCACACTATTCTTCCGGATCAGTTGTACGCATACCTGACCAAGGAGGAAGCACTGCCCAGCAAGCCGATCATGCTCACCTTCGATGATACAGATGAAGACCAATATATGGTTGCCTGGCCGGAGATGAAGAAATACGGATTTAAAGGTGTTTTTTTCATTATGACGGTTTCCCTCAACAAGGTACCTCATTATATGACCAGGGAACAAGTAAAGGAGTTGTTCGATGCCGGCAATGTGATCGGCAGCCATACCTGGGATCACCATAATGTCCGTAAATACCAGGGAAACGACTGGGTCATCCAGATCGACAAACCAACCAAACAGCTGGAAGCGATCACCGGAAAGCAGATCCGTTATTTCGCTTTTCCATTCGGGTTATGGAACCATCAGGCGCTTCCCGAATTGCGGAAGAGAGGATTCATTGCCGCGTTCCAGCTGGCTGACAAGCGGGATCCCACCGATCCGCTCATGACCATCCGGCGGATCATCGTCGGGGGCGGATGGAGCTTAAAAACATTCAGTACAGCGATCAACCGGGACTTTCATTAGTGTCCATGTGCTTTTAACCAGGCTTCGCTAATCTCCGGATAGATGGCCACCCGGTGGGTGCGTACCAGATCATGAACCGGAGCGGAGCTGCCGTTGATCTGCAGGATAATCTTGTTGGAAGGTAGTACCGGCATGTGACAGTCGATGCAGTTATTCACTTCCTTCATTTGACGGATAGCAGGAGAGGCGCAGGAGGGTTGATCCTTCCCGGTATGACAGGTTATGCATCGCTGCGAATAGGTCTCCATTTTCCCTGTTTCATCGACGTGTACATTATGGCAGGAGGAGCAGTCGAGGGCCGACGACCGTATAAAGCATTTACTCGATGTCAACAGGCCATATTGGTTGCCATGGACGTCCAGGGTAGCGGTTGCAGCAGTGTCATAGTTTGGTTCCGAAAATTTGTCAAGGGTATCACCCACCTGAAAAGTAAATGAGGGTTGGAGGGGTTTGCGAAATCCCGAATGACAAAGTGCGCAGGCGTCGAGCCGCTGTTGCCGGGTCAGATGACGGGCATTGATAATGAATCTTCCGATGAGACTGTCGGCCGGATGGGTGGTATGCCAGGCGATATGCCGGGCGGGATCGCCGTGGCAACGTCCGCAGCCGATACCCAGCACGATGGTATTCCGGTCATAGGTCACGGCGCCGTTGTTGTCGGTGTAAAGGTTGGCGGCGGCGGCGTGGCATTCCATGCATTGTCCGGGGACCTGTTTGTTGAAATAGATAATGTTGGTAGGATAGCCGGGGCTATTGCACCACGAGTCGGTGGGCGCATACCAGGAGACGGGCAATTGAAAGAGCCGGTTGTTATCCCAATATAAATAGGACTGTCCCTTACGCCAGCCGATAACGATATCAAAGGCCTCTGATTCGTAAAGGCTGCCATTGAAGAGGGCGGTTTGGAGAAAGACGCCGTTCTTCTTTTCCATGTTGACTTCCATGTGGTCGTTGTACACATACCGGTTGCGGCCGTTACGGAAGCTGCCTTTGATCGTATTGGCGCCGGCGGGGGTGGAGCTGAGGTAGTGGGCAGTGCGGAGATGGGTTTGAACGATGGATTTATGACAGGAAACGCAGGCATGGCCATCGTCCGTGGGTGTAGGTGTTTGGAGGGATGCGGAGGGGATGATCCATTGGGTGTTGAGCCAAAAAATCACGCCCGCCATGGATAAAACGATGACGTATCGACGATGCCGTGTAAGCAGATGATGGCTCATGCTGGGGGGTGACATTGGCGCTGTCAAAAAGAATAATAAACGGATTCCCGGGACGGGCGGTTGCCAAACAACCATTTTCGGGATCAGTGGGTGAGCCAGTCCCTGAACCAGTAGCCGGAACGTTTTATCGTCCGCAGCTGGGTCCTGAAGTCGACGTGGATCAGGCCAAATCTGGCGGCGAAGCCATGCGCCCATTCGAAATTGTCCGTCAGGGTCCAGGCGAAGAACCCCTTGATATTAACTCCTTCTTTTTTGGCGCGAAGCATTGCCAGCAGATAGCCCTGGTAGTACTCGATGCGGTTTTGGTCATCGACGGCGCCATTGACCACTTCATCTTTGAAAGCGGCCCCGCTTTCGCTGACAATGATCTCTTTGACCCCGCCGTATAGCCAAAAGCGTTTGAGGATTCGATAGAAGCTATCGGGGTTGATCTCCCAGCCGAGGGCAGTCTGCGGAACCTTGCGGGTCGACGCCCTGACTTCGGAAGCCATGACGATCGGGATAAGGGGATTATGCCGGACGACGACGGGAAAATAATTCTGGATGCCGATAAAGTCAAAGTCGAATTGCATCCGCTCGGTGTGTTTCCAGCTGCGGTTGTGCAGTTCCAGCTTTTCAAGGAATTTGAAATCCTCCCGGGGGTAGCCTCTGCCGAGGGTCGGTTCGATAAAGAGTCGGTTCATCAGGATATCCAGCCGTTTGGCGGCCTGGATGTCTTCGGGCGAATTGGTATAGGGTAGCACTTCCGAGCAGGAGAAGCTGGTGCCGATATGAGCGTCGGGAACGATTGAACGTAGGATGCGACCGCCTTCCGCCTGTGCCAGGGCGGCATGATGGATGGCCGGCAGGTAATTGGAAAGGCCGGTGCGGCCGGGTGCGTGGCGGCCGAGCATATAACCGAGGCTGGTGAAGCCGAACGGCTCATTGAGTACGATCCAGTCTTTGACCTTATCTCCATATTCTTCAGCGCATAGGGTGGCAAAGCGGGTGAACCATTTCAACATGAGATGGCTCGTCCAACCGCCTTCTTTTTCCAGCACCATCGGCAGATCCCAGTGGTATAGGGTGACATATGGTGTCAGGCCGAGCTTGAGGCATTCATCGATAACGCGGTGATAAAAGGAGATGCCGTCCTTGTTGACCCTTCCGATCCCTTCCGGCAGGATCCGGGGCCAGGAGATCGAAAATCGGAAAGCAGAAAACCCGAGGGCTTTGGCGAGCAGGATGTCCTCCATGTAGCGGTGATAAAAATCGCAGGTCATGGTTGGGCGGCCGCCGTTTTTTATCTTCCCCGGCCGGCGTGAAAACGTATCCCAGATGGACTGTCCTTTTCCGTAGCTGTTCCAGGCGCCTTCATTCTGCACGGCAGCCATCGCTACCCCCCATAAGAAATCGTCGCCGAATTCTTTTGCGATGAGCTTGTGAAGGTTGGTTATCATATTATGACCGGGTTAGTTTAAGGGCATCATCGGGACGGATCCATTGGATATCGGGGTCTTTCCGGAACCAGGTCAGCTGGCGTTTGGCATACCGGCGGGTATTGATTTTGATATTGGCAATGGCCTCATCCAGAGAACACCATCCGTCAAGGTACTCGAATATCTCTTTATATCCAACGGTCCGGAGAGCGTTATGGTTTCGGTAGGGTAGCAGCCCCTTCACTTCTTCGACCAGCCCCTGATCGATCATCTGATCGACCCGCTCATGGATATGGCGGTGCAGCTCTTCTTTGGGGAGCTCAAGACCGATCTTACGAATGAGAAAAGGACGTACTCTGCCAGTGCCGCTCCGAAAACTGAGGATCGACCGGCCTGTGGAGAGCCGCACTTCGAGGGCCCTTAGCAATCGCTGCGGGTTTTGCCGTTCACCTTCGGCATAGAAGGCGGGATCGTGGAGCCGGACTTCCTGTTGCAGCCAGCCGATGCCGTTAAGCTCATATTGCTGCTGGAGTTGGCGGCGAATGGCGGGATCGACTGCGGGGATGTCATCGAGTCCGTCGGTAAAAGCTTTGACGTACAGGCCGGTCCCGCCGACCATGACCGCGGTTGGCGCCTTGCGAAAGATATCCGCGGTCCATTGCAGCGCCAGTTCTTCAAAGACGGCGGCGTTGACCTCTTCGCGGATGGAATGGGAGTTGATGAAATAATGATGAACGGCGTCGAGCTCTGCCTTTGAGGGTTTGGCAACGCCGATATTCAATTCGCGATAGCATTGGCGGGAATCGGCGGAAATGATCTGTGTTTGCTCTTGCCGGGCGAGCCGGATCGCAGCTGCCGTCTTTCCTACTGCCGTCGGCCCTACGATAATTATAATGGTAGATTCTCGCACCCCGGTCAGATAATTTCGTCTGCGGCGCCTTCTTCACCCTCCTGAGTTTCTTCTTCTGCGTCGGTCGCTTCTTCATCCCCTTCCGGTTCCCCTACTACGCCGAAGCCTTCGGTGCCTTTGGTAAGATCGTATTTCTCTTCCATTTCGGTCAGCTTATCGCCGACCAATCCTTTTGTGCCGTATTGAGAAGGTGGGATGCCTTCAGCCTTGACGACTGCCGGGTAATCCAACTTTCCGTTCTCCTCTTTGGAGACGTTGATCAACTCAACCAGGAAACCCCAGTTCCTGACGAAATCGTATACGTAGACGAATTTCTGATTGGGATCGCGAATCTCCGAACCGATGGTAGTCGATTCCATCAGCAGCGGCTCAGCCCGGTAAGGCTTATCGTATTTTGCCAGCGAGATCTCCCGGCCGCGTTGCCAATTATCGTTGCTGCGGTAAAAGGTTGCCTGGTGTTTATTATCGAATTCATAAGCTTTCAGGATCACCTGGTGAAGTTGCAGAAAGCTTTGTGTATGCCGAACCGCCACATCTCTGTAAATGCTGTCATCTTCCTCAAAATAGATCCTAAATTTCAAGATCGCCATGGCAAATTTGCAATTTATAGTTCACAAGATACATAAATTCGACAAACGCATCTCTAATTACTTGACCGGTGTCAAATTCAGGCCTGCCGCCTGTTTCATCATAAATTCCCAGGCTGCTTCGTAGCTGTTGGGGATCACTCCGTCAAGGATAGCTTCGCGAATGGCGTTCTTCAACTCACCCACGGTCGGGCCGGGTTGAATGCCAAATTTTTCCATGATCATTTCGCCGGTCACGGGCGGCTGCCAGTTGCGGATGCGGTCTTTTTCCTCGACTTTCCTGAGCCTTTCCCGCACCAACTCAAAATTTTCGAGATAGCGTTTTACCTTTTGTTTGTTCTTCGATGTAATATCCGCGTCGCAGAGCATCATCAGCGCGTCGATATCGTCGCCGGCGTCGAACAGGAGGCGGCGGATGGCCGAGTCCGTGATATCCTCTTTTGTCAGGCTGATCGGGCGAAGATGGTACTCAACCAATTTTCGGACGAAGCGCATCTTTTCATTCTGTGGCAGTTTGAGGCGCGCGAAGATTCGGGGCACCATGCGTCCGCCGACCACTTCATGGCCGTGGAAGGTCCAGCCCTGGTCCTTCTCGAATCGTTTGGTTGCCGGTTTCCCGATATCATGCAGGATGGCTGCCCAGCGAAGCCAAAGATCGTCGGTATGGCGGCTGATATTGTCGAGCACTTGCAGGGTGTGATAGAAATTATCCTTATGCCCGTGACCTTCGATATACTCCGCGCCCGCGAGATCTACCATTTGCGGAAAAACGATCTTCAGGAGCCCCGTGCGATAGAGCAGGTCAAACCCGATCGAAGGTTTAGGGCTGAGAATGATCTTATTCAATTCCTCCGTGATCCTTTCCTGCGAGACGATAGTTATCCGGGGGGCATCTTCTACAATCGCGTCGAGGGTAGACCCATCGATCGTGAAGTTTAATTGAGCGGCAAAACGGATAGCGCGCATCATCCGCAGCGGATCGTCGCTCAAGGTCCTGAGCGGATCAAGGGGAGTGCGGATCAGCTTTTTTTTCAGATCTTCGCGGCCGTTGAAAGGGTCGATCAGACTGCCATAGTCCGCCTGGTTAAAACTGATGGCCATTGCGTTGATGGTGAAGTCGCGGCGCAGTTGGTCGTCCTCGATAGTGCCCGGTTCGACATCCGGATTACGGGATTCGGCGCGATAGCTTTCTTTTCTCGCGCCAACAAATTCTATTTCAAGGTCTTCCCATTTGATGTGGGCGGTGCCGAAATTCTTGAAATAGGAGACTGATGGTTTGGGCTGCAGGCTTGCTGCCACTTTGTGGGCCAATTGGATCCCGTCGCCGGCGCATACGATGTCGGCATCTTTGGTGGGTCGGCCGATCAACCTGTCACGGACAAAACCGCCGATCAGGTAACAGGGTACCTGCAGGTCGGCGGCGGCCCGGGCGATCTTCTGGAAGACGAAGGATTCTTTATCGGTGCATTTGATGTCCATGTATCAGCTCGGTCGCGAAGGTATTAAAAGTTGTGTGTCGGCTATTTTCCAGGCGCAATTAAAATGCCCTTTAGGGCAGGCTTTGTAGCCGTGGAGGCCACACGGGCGGCAGTCGAGAGGTTCGTTGATCTCGACGATGAAGCTTTTGTCGCTTAGGGGGCCGAAGCCAAAGGCGGGGATGGTGGAGCAGTAGACCGCGGTGACCGGTGCGTTGACGGCGGAGGCGAAATGCATGGGGGCCGAGTCATTGACGTAGTTCATGGCTGCGTCTTTCATCAGGGCGGCGGATTGCAGGAAAGTGAGTTGGCCGCTTAGATTAATGGCCTTGCTGTTGGCGGCCGCTATTTCTTCGCACAAGTTCCTGTCGTTTGGCGCGCCGAGAAGGTAGATGGTTGTCTGTGGCGGGACTTGCCGGATGAAGCTCATCCATTTTTCCTTTGGGTATTGTTTTGTGAACCAGACGGAGGCCGGGGAGATGGTGATATAAGGCGCAGTTTTGTAGGGCCGGACTTTTTCTTCATCGGTTTTTGATGGGTAGAGACGGGGTTTGGCGGGTTGGCGGTCGGTAAGTGCAGCGATAAGGAGCTGGTTACGGTCGATTTCGTGGAAGCTGCGGGCGGCAGCGGACCCGGTCTGGGGCGTTGGCGGCGCGCTTACGATATGGGGGATCTTTTTTGTGAAGAGAAAGCTCAGCGGGTTTTTGTCAAAACCGATGGTTTGGCCCGCGCCGGAGAAGGCGGTGAGGAGACCGGTAGCGGCGAAACGCTGAACGTTGATCACGGTATCGTACCTGGTTCGGCGGATCTCTTTTGCGAGGCGTCGAAGGTTCTTCAGCTTGTGTTCGCGCTTGTCCCAAATGAGGACTTCGTGGAGGAACGGGTGGCCGGCGAGCAGGGCTTCGTTGCCTTTTCTCAGCAGAAAGTCGATGCGGGCGTACGGATAGTTCGCGTGAAGTTTTTCTATAAGGGCAGTTGCGAGGACAACATCACCTATAAACGCCGTTTGTATTACCAGAAATTTCTGCACGGGTGCAAAATTACGGCTTTTCAGGGACGGATGACGTTGATGTTGCCGTCTGGATCCCATTTTATGATAGCGGAGGGTTCGTGTGGGGTTTTGTCATCACGGCGGTGATGGACTGCATAGTCGACGCCGTTCCTGATCTTATCGGAGATCTCATGGAAGAAGGCCGGGGCCTGTTCGCCGGAGAGATTCGCGGAAGTGGAGACCAGGGGCTTGTGAAAGCGTTTGATCAGGTGCCGGCAGAAAGGGTCATCGACAAGCCGGATGGCGATGGTGCCATCGGCATTGATGAGATTGGGTGCAAGTCCGATGGCGCCATGGTAGATGACGGTGGTTGGTTTCTGTACGGTTTTCAGGAAGTCGAAAATTCTAAGATCGGGCTGGCTGGTGTATTTCAGGATATCGCGCTCGTCCGTCATGAGCACGATGAGGCTTTTGGATTCTGCTCGTTGCTTCAGCGCGTATACTTTGCTCACGGCTTCCGGATCGGTGGCATCGCAGCCGATGCCCCAGATAGTATCTGTCGGATAGAGAATGAGGCCGCCGGCTTTAAGGGCGGCGAGGCAATGCCGGATGTCCGTCTCGAGGTCCATGTATATTCCAAATTTAGTAAGTTTGCATCCAACTTAAACGAACTAAAATGGAAGAGCAACAATTGATCGCAGAGGCCTGGGGCAATCGGGAATTGGTATTCGATGACGTTTACGGTGACGCCATACTTAGGGTAATGGAAGAGCTGGACAAGGGCAGGCTGCGGGTTGCGTCGCCGTCGCCGTCGGGCGGCTGGGTAGTGAACGAGTGGGTGAAACAGGCTATCCTGCTATATTTTGCTCTTCAGCGGATGAAGACCTGGGAGGTGGAGCCTTTTGAATGGTATGATAAGATGGAACTGAAGAAGAACTATGCGGATCTCGGGGTACGGGCCGTGCCGCATGCCGTCGCGCGATATGGAGCTTATTTGGGGCGAAATGTCGTGCTGATGCCCAGCTATGTGAATATCGGCGCTTATGTTGACGAGGGTACGATGGTGGATACTTGGGCCACGGTAGGGAGCTGCGCCCAGATCGGAAAAGGCGTGCATCTCAGCGGCGGTGTCGGGGTCGGCGGAGTGCTCGAGCCGTTGCAGGCTACGCCGGTGATCGTAGAGGACGGGGCCTTTTTAGGAAGCCGCAGCATTGTGGTGGAAGGGGTGATCGTGGAAAAAGAGGCGGTGCTTGGCGCGAACGTCGTCCTCACGCAGTCCACGCGTATTATCGATGTCAGTGGCGCGGAGCCGGTCGAACTTAAAGGGCGGGTGCCGGCGCGCAGCGTTGTTATTCCGGGCACCTATCCGAAGAAATTTCCGGCTGGGGAATACCAGGTGACCTGTGCCTTGATCATCGGCCGGCGCAAGCCGAGTACGGATCTGAAGACCAGTCTGAATGACGCGCTGCGGGATTTCAATGTAGCGATATGAAGTTGCAGGGATTTCTGATCTCTTTTACGGGGGCAGTATTGTTCTCGACGAAGGCGATCCTGGTGAAGCTGGCCTTTCGCCATACCCATGCAGATGGACTTACCCTGTTGGCGTTGCGGATGTTGCTCTCGCTGCCGTTCTATCTCCTGACAGCCCTATGGGGAAGCCGGAAGCGGGGCGACGCGAAAATGAAGCCGCGGCAGTGGATGTGGGTAATTGCGCTGGGGCTGCTGGGTTATTATTTAAGCAGTCTGTTCGATTTCATCGGCTTGCAATATATTTCCGCGGGCCTGGAGCGGCTGATCCTTTTCCTTTACCCGAGTTTTGCAGTCCTTATCAATGCGATGCTCTTCGGCCAGCGGATCAACCGCGTGCAGGTGGTGGCGCTGGTGTTGAGCTATGCGGGAATCGGCATTGCCTATTTTGGGGAGTTGAAGATAGATACCGGCAACCCAAATTTCTATTGGGGTAGTTTTCTGGTCTTTTTGTGTTCGATCACGTATGCCTTTTATTTAGCGGGGGCGGGGCGGATGGTGCCGTTGTTGGGTGCGGCGAAGTTCACGACTTATAGTATGCTGACGGCGACGGTGGGGGTGCTGACGCATTTTTTTGTACGGCAGGCATTGGGGGAGCATGCAGCGTTGCCGACGGGTGCGGGCAGCGGGCCGCTATGGGGTTATGGGTTGGCGTTGGCATTAGTGGCTACGGTGATCCCTTCTTTTATGTTGTCCGCCGGCATGAAGCGTATCGGGGCCAATAATGCGGCGATCGTGACGAGCGTGGGGCCGGTGTCGACGATCCTGCAGGCGCATTTCGTGCTGGGGGACCCGATCTTTATGGAACAGGTGATTGGGACGGTATTGGTGATCATCGGGGTGCTGTTGATCGGGTGGAAGGCGGCGAGGCCGGTGGGTGAGGGAACGGAATTACCGGAGGTGGTGGAGGAGGCGGCCGGGGAGGGCGCTGCCGCGGTGACCCGCACCGGGTGATCGGAAAAAGTGTTGCCTTTTTTTGAAGCTGCGGTATTCTTACCTATATTTGCAGCCCGATTGAAAGATATGCCCAGGTGGCGAAATTGGTAGACGCACTGCTTTCAGGTAGCAGCGCCGCAAGGTGTGCTGGTTCGAATCCAGTCCTGGGCACTAATAGACCTTGTAAATAATTGATTTGCAAGGTCTTTTGCATTTAAGATGTGTCATATATTTCCGCTTTTTCCCGCTTTCGCCCCAATTTTTTGACACATAAATGACACACGTCATGACACACGAAAATTTATCGGAATCGAACCGGCACAAACCCGGCACACGACCGGCACGCACCGCGACTGCATCCTCACAATTCCCAGTTTGGCTTGTCAACAGCGAAGAAAAACCACAAAAAAAATTGTCAAGATCGAGCCGACCAGATCTTTTCAGTTTGCTTCGCTTCTTACCGCCGCTTAAAATGGCAGAGAGCCATTTTAAGTTCAAGAAGACCTTCTCCTCAGGATCGGCACGTTCCTTGAATCACTATTTCATCACCTTACAAAATGGAGCGTTATGAATATCGTGAAGAGAAAGAACAGTAAGGGGGACAAAGCCTATTTCACCATCGAATACGGTAGAGGCAATGGTGAGCGAGTAGCGACGGGTATATTCACCTATACCCGCCCCAAAGACCAGGTGGAAAAGAACCACAACAAGGAAGCCCTCGCCCTGATCGCCACCAAAAAGTCCGAACTTCTCCTGGAACGGCAGGCGATTGGTTCGGGGTTTATTCCTGCCCATAAGTTCAAGGGTAATTTCCTCGAATACTACGAAGAATTTGTCCGAGACAACAAGCGCAAAGGGAAACGCCATTTGAGCAACAGTTTGACCCAGTTCAAGTCGTTCCTCAAAAAAGCCTTTATTTCTCCCGTAGACATTACCGAAAACCTTTGCACCCGGTTCCGGCAATACCTGCTCGACAAATTTACCGGCGAAACCCCAGCCAATTATTTCAGCGAATTCAAACATGTTATTCGCGCCGCTACTAAAGACAATTATTGGCGCCACAATCCCGCGGATGAAGTGAAGGCGAGAAGCAACGCTTCAAAGACGCTTAAGCAGAACCTGGAATCCGATGATTACATCCAGCTTCTGCAAACTCCCTGTCTCAATGAAGCAGTGAAAGACGCGTTTCTCTTTTCCTGCTATACAGGCTTGCGTTTTGTCGATGTTAAGCTGCTGGAATGGAAAGATATAAAGGATGGCCAGTTGACCGCCCGGATCATCCAGCACAAAACCGGTCTTCCCGTGATCTTGTCTTTGCACCCAATCGCCCTATCCATTCTGGAAAAACGAAGAAAGCTCTCGCAGCATTCGAACTCTAGTCGGGTCTTTACCCTTCCCTCACATGATGGATGTAATAAATTGCTGAAACAATGGGTATCGGGAGCCAGAATTGGGAAGTACATTACCTGGTCCTGCGCGCGCCTGAGCTTTTCCATCCTGCTCCAAGATAAGAACGTCGACGCTGCTTCGGTCGCGTATTTGATGGGACATTCAACCACCGAGCAGGTGAACCGGACCTACCGCCGTCACCGGCCGCTGAACCAGGCCTCATCGATTGATAAGTTACCGAAGCCGGAAGAATTACCGTATTTTCTACGGAATTGAAAGGTATCACTTCTGTTGTACTGCAAGCCCCAAGGGCGGCCACTATCTCGTGGCCGCCTCCTATTTGATGCCGAGATCTATCTGCTTTGTCGAATGCGTGCGCGTGCTGGGTCATTTTTGATGACGTCACAGAGGAAATAGCTTCAAAGCTGGAGGCTGAAATTAAACTTCGCTGTTTTTTGGAAGGAATCCACTTGAAAGAGGTAATATTCTTGAATTTAGATTAACTAAATTGCCCCTATGGCTGATTGGTACAGAAGAAAGACATGGTCAAAGGATGACGAGTCCGATTTCTTGTCAAGACTCGACCGAGCAAGAAAAAGAAGTCGTGCTCAATATTTGAGAATTCAAGCTACTGAGCTACTGGAAACAGAAGAACCTGAAAATATCGAGGCGGCCAGATCTCTACTTGAGAGGGTATTGACCGAGTATCCTGAGAATACAAGTGAAAGAAGCTCGGCATTTTATTCTCTGGGTGATGTGTCCAGGTTTAAAGGGGACAACGTCAGAGCATTGAGTTATTATCGAGCGGCGGTCGATTTTGAAGCGGAAAATCCGAGCGTTCAAACAAACGCGTTTCTAAGTTATTCTGAATTGATTGTCAAAGACGAGCACAGAGAGAATTATGATTTTGTAGAACAGTTGATCCACTCCAGAACACCTCACATGATCCTTCCCATTCAGAAATACAAGGCTTTCTCCATTCTTTCTATTATCTATAGACAAAAAATGGACTTGGAAAAGGCAGAATATTACGCCGCACTTGCCGACCAAAACGCTGCTTTGGAAAATTCCGGCTTTAGATATCACAAAGACTTGGGTTTGGTCGAAAAGAGGGATGCGGATTTGGATCGGTTGGTGAGTGGTATATGACAAAAAAGCCGGGCTAGGGACCCAAGCCACCTATCTGGCCGCCTTCTTCCTCCCCTCCACCAACCTTTCCAACCCTCTAAAATGCACCGCTTCCGCCACATGCTCCACCTCTACCGTCGAACTCCCCGCCAGATCCGCGATCGTCCGACTCACTTTCAGGATTCTCGAATACGACCTTGCCGAAACCAGCGCGCTGTCCAGCCGCCCGAACAAATACCGCCGGGCACGCGTGTCCAGGAGACAATACTCCTCCAGACTCTGCTCCGGCATCCGTGCATTACAATAGACTCCGTTCAATCCCTTAAAACGATCCGACTGCACCGCCCTCGCCTTCACGACCCGCCCCCGGATCACCGCCGACGATTCCGCCGGCTTGTGTGAGTCCATGAGCTCCCGCAACGGCACCGACTCCACCGCCACCTGAAGATCGATCCGGTCCATCAGCGGCCCTGAAGACTTCCGCCGGTAGTATTCTAACGCCCGCTTCGAGCAGGTACAGGGTATTGTCGGATGACCCAGAAAGCCGCAAAAACAAGGGTTCATGGCCGCGACCAGCATGAATGAGGCGGGGAACTCCAGGCTTGCCTTAGCCCGCACGATCCGCACCTTCCCTTCCTCCATCGGCTGCCGCAGGGTCTCGATCGCCGACCGCTTGAATTCATAAAGTTCATCCAAAAAGAGCACCCCGTTGTGTGCCAATGAGATTTCGCCCGGCTGCGGAATACTTCCGCCTCCAGTCAACGCCACATCGCTGGTTGTATGATGCGGGTTCCGGAACGGCCGCCGGACTACGAGGCGCGTAAGAGGCGCCGGGCCGCTCTCCAGGCTGTGGATCCGCGTGGTCTCCAGCATCTCCGCGGAGGTCATCGGCGGCAGGATCGTCGGCAGCCGCCGCGCCAGCATCGTTTTGCCAACCCCCGGGGGCCCGTAGAGCAGGATGTTATGGCCACCCGCCGCAGCAATCTCCATTGCCCGTTTTACACTGTCCTGCCCGCGTACGTCCCTAAAATCCAGGTCGTCTTCCGGACAGGGCGGGGTCGGAGAGTACTTCCAGGCCACCTTCTCCTCCATCGCCTTTTTCCCCGCGATAAATTCCAGCAACTCTTGCAAGTTCGTAGCTTCCAGCACTGTAATTCCCTCCACCAACGCGGCCTCCAGGCCGTTCGCCTCCGGCAGAATGATCCCCTTCATTCCATCCGCAAGGGCCTGGCTCGCCATACAGAGCGCGCCTTTGACCGGCAGGACGCTCCCATCCAACCCCAACTCCCCCACCACGATGTAATCGCTCAGCTGCTGCCGGTCGAATAATTGCCCGGATGCCAGCAAGATCCCCAACGCGATCGGCAGATCGAAGCCTGCGCCCGTTTTGCGAATATGCGCCGGAGAGAGATTTACTGACAATTTGGTTCTCGGCATGCGCAGGCCCAACCCCTTAATCGCGACCTCCGCCCGGCTCAGGCTTTCCCTCACTACCTCGTCCGGCTGACCGGTCACAGTATACCCTAAGCCGTTGGTGACATTAACCTCCACCGTAATGCGGAAGGCCTCCACACCGTGGAGGGCACTTCCAAATACCTTGGCTAACATATTGGTTGGCCACCCAATGGCCATTCTCATTTATGATATACAAATTCCCTTTCGGGTTTCCTGCCGCAAAAATGAACTATCCCGATAGCCCAATCCCGATTTCACCCGCTTCTATCCGATTGTACCCGGATATAAGCGTTTCACCGCAAACACCTGCCCACTGCGCTCATACTGCAGCGGAAAACCAAGTTTTACCAAGCCGATTTTTAAATCCGCTTATTTTTGATCCCCGAAAGAAATGCGATGGAAGGAACCGTGACGATATCGCCGACCTGCCTGACCTGTGGAAAGCTCCTCCGGGGCCGGTCCGACAAGAAATTCTGCGATGCTGGCTGTAAGAACGAGCACAATAACCGCCTGCAGCACGAGGAGCGCGAAGCTATCAAATCGATTGACCGGATACTGAAGCATAACAGGCGGGTGCTGAAACGATGGTTAGGCGAACGGGCCACTCGTATGGTCTCATCCAATGGGTTGCTGCACGCGGGCTTCAGATTCGACTACCACACGCACCAATTTATCAACCAGCAATCAGATCTCTATGTGTTCTGCTATGACTATGGCTATCTCCTCTTGCAGGACGGGCGTTGCCTGATCATGAAGAATCGCGTTGATCAAAATGTCTGTCAGGATTGACAAGACGGCCAAATTTTCCGTAGTTTGCCCAAAAGAACTGGAATGAGCTCTGATCAATTCAGAAATAAGAATAGCTCCTGACCTGCCATATCATGTTGTCGGTGGACATTGAAAAAAACACAAATTATTCAACCACAATAACCGCGAGATGCAAAAGGCTGATAGTTTTTTAATTACATGCAAGCAAAATTATTTCGAAAAAGTAAGGCCGGCAGATATACAAAGCAAAGCAAGACCTGGCTACATAAAACTCGTTGAAATTGCAAAGGAATATTTTAGCAATAATGAATATGAATATTTTGCAGGTTTTTTTCAGGAAGGCCAATACTTTATTGAGCTTTGGGCAGCACACATGCTGCTTGAGTATGGAAGACCAAACCAAAAATTGGCTTCCTTTTCCTTGGCTATTATCAAAAAATATTCTCACAGTCAAATTTCGCCAGATGTTGCTGAGCAGGAAACGAGTTGGCTTCAAGAGAACAATGCCAAGTATAATGTTGAGTAAAGTAATACGGGCGAGATAAAAGTGACGCGACGGAGCTATTTAAAGGAAGAAACAATGAAAATTATAATCCCAATAGTTGGAATAATAAAGCTCATTTTCTCACTTATAATCTTTGTTGGCTGTTTTTCAGCAGCAATTGATTCGGGATTTTTTAGGTCCAACTTTAGGGCGCTATTATTTCCAGTTTCTATTTTGTCAATTGTGGTTGGGATTTATTTAAATTATTCTATCCAGACTGCAATTTGGAATTTAGTAAATAAAGCGTATCGAGGCAATCTGCCACTGATTGTTGGTGTTATAATACATCTAATTTTTATGATTTACTCAGCTTCAGATTTTGTAAGATTTTATGCTATTGATAAGGTAATCTTGGTGATGCCTTTTATTTTCATTGGATTTCTGATTGGCGTTTATGATATTCAAAAACTTTTCAAGAGCTGGAATTAGAAACGGACGAGGGTATATTCAGCTACGCGATAGAGTTGCTATTCCATGCAGTAAGTGAAGGCAAGCATCATTTACCAAAAAAATTAGCAAATGATTGGTTTGGGCGACTATCTTTGTTGTCAACATGGGCTATGTACGCATCATTATCCGCTTAGTTGACGGTACGCAGCGATCGGGAGTTCGCAAATTTCCGGAACCGATGAATTTGGAAGATATCCGGAGGCATGCCTGGCACCTTGCAGGTGAAGTGATGGGTCGGGGAAGTATCGAAGACGTGATTGTAGCCGAGGTACCTGCGGATGATCCGGCTGTGGTGGCAATGATTCTTGGTGATGCACAAAGGAATAAACTTGTACAACGAAGTGATGGCGAGCACCCCTATCTCAAGGAGCAACGTCGGAAGCCTCCCAGGTGAAAGATTTTTTTTCGCTTAGCACATGCTGGGTCACATGCGGTTTTAAATCTCAACGTGCCATTTTCCCGTCCTCGGGTGACCCGTTAAAACACCCTTTTCTATCGAATTCCTTTAAGTGTTGTTGCCTAAGTGCTTTTATTTAGTAAATTGACGATGTAGAATAGGGTTTAAAGTTCGGTTGAGACTCAATCGCCGGTCGGCGGCATTAGATAGCAGCGGACACAGGACCGTCCCGGTTTCCGGGACGGTTTCTTCGAAAATGGCGTTTCGGATAGGTGGTACCTTAATTGCTCTTATGGAAGCCGGTCTTATCAAAAGGCTGATGTCAATTGAGGATATTGTTAAATTAGTTGAAGTATAATGAAAAGTATATTCCCAATATTATTTTTACTTATTCCATCTTTTTGCTTTTCCCAGGAAAATGAAAGCTGGTTAAGTTTAAAATTTAAGAACGCTGATTCAGTTTTATTAATTAGTCATGAAGATACGCAAGGAGTAGCCATTGTTGATGATGCAGGCAATAGAATTCCGCTTCCAGAACTTATTATTAAGGGGAAGCCAAACTATGAAATAATTAAAGAACGTCAAATAATCAGTGGCAAACGGCTTGATAGACTAGTTCAGATTTTAAATAGACCGCTCGAAAACAGGATAATTGAGGTAGGGAAATGCTTTATTCCACATCATACTATTTTTCTTTTCAAGAATGGCAAGCTGTCATATATTGACGTATGTTTCTGGTGTAGAGGGTTTGAAACATCTGAGGACTTGAATAAAATTTGCCGATTTGATGATCGTAAATGGGACGAGCTTGAAAAATTATTCACAGGACTTGGTTTCAAATATAAGCTCAAACTCTCTTCTTTTTAGTAATCAAAATTCAAACTGTGACACTACCCGGGCAACTCGCACGAGGAATTCCACTAATCCCTTATTCACCAAAATCCAAATTTTGAGAACGCCCCCTACCTCCCACACCCCCTCCCCAGCACCACACAAACCACGACCAAAATGATTATCGTCACCCAATACCCAACCCTCCCCGCCCGCAGCCCCTCCACCCTCGACCGATACGCATTGGCTGTCATCCGCGCCCGCTCCAGCTGTTTCTCCGCCTCCACAGCCTGCGCCCTCACGAAAGCCACTTGGTCCCGCAACACCTGCACCTCCTGCCGTTGAACCCCCACACTCTTCCCGCCCAATTCCTCCAACTGCTTTACCTTCGCCTCCAGATTCTCCACCTGCTTGGCATAATTCGCCTTCAACTGCTCCGTTATCGTCGCCACCAGCTTCGCCTTCGAATGCTCCAATTCCGCGATGGTATCATTGTAAAGCGTATTCAAATACTGCCCCAGCGCCGTCGGTGTGATAAACGCCTTGTCCGCGATCCGTTGCAGCAGACTGCTATCTTCCTTATGCCCGATCGCCGTGACAAACAGCGGCCCCAACCCCAGGCAATACTCCGCCAGCACCAGGCTGTCAAAGACCTCCATCCGGTCGCCGCCGCCCCGCGCTAGCACCAGCAGGTCGGTTGTAGAAACGTCGTCGAACCGCCGCAGCGCCTCCAGGATCTCGCCTTCCGATATCATCCCGATCCGCTCGAATCGCACCCGATAGAACCCCACCGACCCCTCCAGCGCATGCCGGATATCGCTGTCCACGATGGCTGTTCTGCCGACGAGGATCGTCACTGTCACCGGCTCATTGTTCGCAATCCTAGACTTTAGAAAGCCCTCTACGTCCCTGAATCCCTGATCAGCCTTCTGCTGCTGAATCGCCACCGCCCGCAGCTCCTCCGCCGAATACTTGTTCACCCGCTCTTCCAGCAAATCCGTGATTGTCGCCTGGATCTCGATCCGCCCCTGCGCCAGCGCTACCCGTTTCGTTACGTAGCCCTGGAACTCGATAGTCGTATTATCCGTCAACGAAGGCCGAAGCCTCGCCGGCACAATCAGCGTTAGCTGAGCTTCCGCCGTCTCATCCGCCAGCATATCATAATAGTAACCCCCATAAAGCGCCCCTTTGCCGGCTCGATAGACGCCCTTTAAGCGGATGATCTTTTTGGTTTGTGCGGGCGCCAGAAGCCCGTTGAAGATATGCAGCAGCGCAGCCGGCGAATAGGTGAAATCGGTATTAATACTGAAAGAATCTTCGGCCATAGGTCGGGTTTAAACAATTATTGACTTCACAAATTTAGGCCTTTGCCGGTTTCGCTGGCAAGGAATTTCCGGCATAAACGATTCATCAAACATCTTCAACAGTACATCCTGCAGCAGCATCACAAGGTGCTCAGCAGTATCATCCACCGCATATATTCCGTTCCTCCTTGCACTCAGCCCGGCCAAAGGCCTGGGCCGGTTTCATCAATAATTTCTTAACGCTTAAATCACATTGCATGAAACCGAAGCAGACCAACACAGAAAAGAGTGGGGTAGCCGAAGTGGAGCTGGTCTACCACAGTAAGGTAAAGGCAGCCGATCGTCCGAAGGTTGACAACACTGGAGCCGCATACAAAGTCCTTTTGAACTGCTGGAACAAGGACACTATCGAGCTCCTGGAAGAATTCAAGGTCATGTTGCTCAACAATCGTCTTAGTCTCCTGGGGATTTATGAGCTCTCGAAGGGCGGAATATCTGCTACATTTGTGGACCCGCGACTGATCTATGCCGCAGCGCTGAAAGCTGCAGCTACGTCGATCATCCTCGCCCACAACCATCCCAGCGGTGAATTGAGGCCAAGTCGGGCAGATGAGGATCTTACCCGCAGGATAGTGCAGGGCTGCACGCTCCTGGACATTAAAGTCAACGACCATTTGATCATCACACCGGACAAGTATTTTTCATTTGCAAATGAGGGGCTCTTATAGCCCCTTTTTTTGTTCGCTCCGGGATTTAAAGGCTTTTTGTTTATCTTTTCACCAAATTCAAAATCAGTGTGGAAATGGTTCGAGTACCAAGCAGGCAATTCGATTTGTCATTCGAACTGACTGGGCGAACTTATTTTCGGACGACTTCCGTTTATGATACGATTTGTCATATTTATTAATGCCCTCTTTTGGACCGGTAATTCTATTGGTCAAATAAATAATTTGGCAAGATCTCCACATCAACCAAGCAGTAACGAAATTGAAGACATCAGTACTAACTGCACTAGGCGGACAAACAAATCCTTCTCTGAGAGACTAAAAAATTATCCTTTTAACTTAACTACAGAAGTGCGGCTTGTTTCATTCAGAGAAAACATTGATACAATAAACGGCGAAATTGAATATGGAAGAGACAGTTTGCCGAGAATGAATGACACCATTTGCTATTCGAGATTGTACGAAATAAAGAAACTTACATTTGCTGAGGTTGATATGTTAACAGACATATTCTACAATTATGGTATTCCCTATCATCGTCCTAATGGCAAGTTTCATATAGGAACTGTAAACCAATGCTACAATCCGAGAAATGCAATACTATTTTTCGATAAGAACGGAAAGGCATTTGAATTTATTGAAATCTGTTTTGAGTGTAAACAAACAAGAGAGAGCTCCGAAAAAATTTCCTTAGGTCAAATGTGTGATCAAAAACTGGATATGATCAAGGATATTTTTAAAAAGGCAGGAATTGAATACGGAATAACGAAAGGCTTAATGTTGAGTGACTGAAAAAATTCTGTAGATAATGTCGTAATAGTCCGGTCATCGCTTCCCTTTCAACACCTTCAACTCTTTCTTCACCGTCAACAATTCTCCCGCTTCCGCCTCCAGGAACTCGGCAATCCGGAACAATTTATCCACCGTCGGCTGTTTCGCATTCGTGCACCAGGCCGATACTGACTGCTCCGTTACCCCGATGTGTTCGGCCAACTCGATATTCGACCGTCCCCGTTTCGCCAGGAATTCCTTGATCCGGTTATAATTGTATTTGCTCATTCAATCCGTTTCCGTGACCTAATCGCGGCAAATATAAAGAATGACGATCCCCCTCCGATGATCCGGCAAAATTTAGTATCTCGCAAGCAAAATTAATTAAACTTATAGTTTAATTAAGAAAAACTATCCCTATCTTTGTCTGGTAACTTTATGCTTATGGCAGACGAGACAGTGACCGAAAAGAAGACGACCAAAGCCGGTATCCCTGAAATAGTCTTGAGCTACCGGAACAAGACCCCCGTCTCACAACGGATAAAAGTAGATTCCACCCTTATGGCCGTATCCGTCTTTTGGAAAACCTGGAACAAAAGAACCTTTGATCTCTTTGAAGAATTCAAAGTCATGTTGCTAAATAACACGTTGGATCTCCTCGGCATCCTGCCTGTCGCAAAGGGCGGAATAAAGGCCGCCCTTGTCGATCCCCGCCTAATCTACGCAGCCGCTTTAAAGGCTTCGGCCACCTCTATCATCATGGCCCACAACCATCCTTCCGGGCAAGCCCGACCCAGCGCAGAGGATATAGTTCTGACCGACAAAATAAGAAAAGGCGCGTCTACCCTCGAGATCAACCTGCTCGACCATCTAATCCTCACCCGAGACAGCTTCTATTCGTTTGGCCAGGCCGAGAAATTATGAGGTTGCTTTTTCTGAAGACTTGCCCAAGGAGCGCCTCTTGCGCAGGCTCAACTCAACGAAATCAGCTACGTAATCGGCAGTCTCCATCGGGTGGCTTTTGACCAGGGAATTACGAATTCGAAGCGTGAAGTACACTTTCTCAATGGCATAATAGGTTCGCTTAAGATCAGCCAGGGCCCGCTCGTGTTTGGTATAACGGTGGGAGCCTCTACTTCAATATTCGGTCTTGCCTCGACGACGGGGAGGAACATAAGAAATTTACCGAGGAACCCGCGCTCAATGGAATATCCAGATGTAAGTACCCCTAATTTCAGACAGTTTGTATTTCGTTTTTTGTGCCCAAAAGAAATCTTCTTTCTGGTGTAGACCAAGACTCCACAGTAGGTAGCTTTGATCGGATCAAATTAGCGGACTGTTCATCAAATTCGATTTCGCAGACTGTTTTGTGCCCTTTTGGAATTTGGTCAAATGGCTTACACCATGATTGAGTTACTTGGATGAGTTTTCCGTTTATGGCATGTAATTTATTACCGTGGATATCCTCGGCGAAAATTGTAAACTCTGTTCCTATAGAGATATCAAAATCAGAATAATCTACAAAAAGAATTAGGTTTTTTGAATTCATTGGCCAATTTTTCATCGCGTTGACGATCAGTCTTTCTACACTTTTCGAGGCGATTCCATACACCCTCACAAATATGTCCATAAAGGGGTTATTTTGTTTTTCCATTCCTTGGTTTGAACTAATGAATCTTTGAAATACTCCTTTGAGCCCATTCTTGCGGCGTGGCGTTCCCTGAGCTTTCATGTGGTCGACAGGTGTTGTATTCCTCGATCCATTCGGCGGTCAGCCTGACCTGGTCAAGATCAAAGAACATATAGGCATCCAATACAGCTTCTCGATAAAGCCGGTTGAATCGCTCGATGTAACCGTTCTGCATTGGCTTTCCTGGCTGGATATACTGGATTTTAATGTGTCTTTCCTGGCACCATTGTTCGAACACAGCTGAGGTAAATTCCGGTCCGTTATCCGTCCTGATGGAGACAGGTTTCCCGCGTTGGCGGATCACCTTTTCGAGGGTCCTGACGATTCTCCTTGCGGACAAGGATGTGTCTACCTCAATAGCTAGAGCCTCTCTGGAGCAATCATCCATCACATTGAACGTCCGGAACTTCCTGTTGCCTATCATACTATCACTCATGAAATCCATGCTCCAGCTGGTATTAATGGCTGTCTGTTGCTGCAAAGGTTGTTTTACCCGGGTAGGCAATCGCCGTTTCCCCTTTCTTCGCTTGTTCAATTTGAGTAGCTTATACACCCGATAGACCTTTTTATGATTGTAAGAATGGCCGGACCTTCTCAAATAAGCTAACAGCTTTCTGAAGCCGTAGGATGGGTGTTTAAAAGCTAAATCCTGCAATTCCTTTATGATCTCGGTATCATCCTTTTTACTGGTATAATAAAACTGGGATCGCGGTAATGATACGATCTTGCAGGCCCTGCTCACTGAAATGCCTCGATCCTCGATCAATTCTTCGGTGAACTGTCTTTTTGTGGCAGGGCCCAGCCTTTTTTTGTGAAAAGGTCCTTGAGTATCTCATTGTCCAAAGCCAGGTTAGCATACATCCGCTTGAGCTTGGCATTTTCATCTTCCAGATCCTTCAACCGCTTTACTTCCGATACCTCCATCCCCCCATATTTGCTCTTCCAGTTATAAAACGTCGCGGTTGAAATCCCATGTTCCCTGCATACTTCCTTGGTCGGGATACCGCTCTCCTGTTGCTTCAGGATACTAAAAATCTGTGTCTCGGTAAATCGTGTCTTTTTCATGCTGTTCAGTTTAAAATTAAGCTTTTTATCTAATTTTAAACTGTCTGCCGTTTAGGGGTACTTACACAGAGGAGAATCGGGTGGGGTGATTGGTCGATCAGGGGCTCGAGCTGCTGAAGGAAATCCGGCGAGACCATCGGACAGCCAACGTTTTGCCTTTTTCAATTACCAAATATTCGGAATTTATTTTTCTGTCAAATTAACAAGGCTGTATTCTCCTTCGCCAGTATTGATTGATATTTGAACCTTGTATTTGTCATTCTCCAAATAAATGATAGTCGAATTGTCTTTTTTAACTGAATCCTTATAGGTAAAACTTTCTTTTAATTCACCGATCATTAGAACGAAATATGTTTTATTGTTCGTCATATAGGATACCTCTTTTAACTGCCTCCCGTCCTTTGTCACCCATGTCCAACCTATGTAAACTGTCTCGTCCGCTTTATCGTAAACTTTTACGGAATTACCCCTTTCTCTCGAAAACTCGAATCCCTTTCTAAATAGGTAAGTTTCGCAATCTGAATTTGATTGAGTGATTAACGTCTTCAAGTCTGCCAATTTTATAGATTGGCAAAAAGATGTGATTGGTAATATGGCTATCCATATTGTGAATATATATTTCATTATCATTGGTTGTTAATGGATATACAAATCAACATTTGCCTGCCGTGGAGGGATTATTCCTTATTTCTCCAGCAACTAAATACGAAATGGACGAAGAACGCTATTTTATAGCTTCTTTATATTCTTCTTCTGATATTGCCTCCCATTTAATAAGGTCTGTTATTTCTAGATTGGGACTATTTTCAATACTCTTTTTCAAAGCATTTACTAATTCAGGCTGAGAAAGCTGTTTCTGATTAGATTTTAAGAATAGACGGAGGGTTAATTCATCTTCATTGGTTTTATCCTTTGCATAATAGGAAATGTAGTAATAAAACATATTTTATAAATTATGGTTTTTATTATACTCTTTGTTTATTTTACGGCCTTGACAACGTCGGCAAAATCGCCCTTTACAGCGAATTTTGGATCGTATTTGTTGGTCTTCCATTCATTGCCTTTTGCTTTTTCATATGGTAACTACACAAATTTTATCAGTCATTTTTTTTCAGCCTAAAATGCACATCAAAGGTGGAATAAGAAATGATTAGGGTGGCTGTGTGCTTTCCCTCTTGGTTTTTGAAGATTACGACAGTGAGTTTGCATTCGTCGCCATCGTTGTCTATCGCTTTATAAGAAAGCACATCGTCGTCGCTTTTATTTTTGGTTGGTTCAAATGTCTTAACAATATCAAATTGGAAAGGCTTCTCGGCATAGGTATTGATTCTCAGTTTGTCCAAGTTAACAACTACTAAGAAATCGACGTTGGTGTAATCTGACTCCATGATTGGCCTTTCTCCTTTGGTCTTATCTCCATAGGTTTGAAAACACCTGAATTTATAAACTTGTGAGTAAGAAGTAAACGCGCCGAACAGGGCAAAGAGAACTATTAGGCGTTTCATAAAAAGGGAGTTTTAGTGGTTAATGTTCGCCTTGTAAACGCAACCAGCTATACCGATATTCTACATGTCGCGGCGAAAATAAAAGTCTAAAATATACAAAGAGTGGCACAAGAACAATAATTAAGCACAATTCCATATACCGTTAAAGCCCCGGTCGCTAGCTTCTCATAGTATTTGGCCGCTCGGCCTTCTTTACTTTCGCAGTGAGACAAAACTAAGAATTTTGTTATATTCCAAGCGGTCTGGCGTTTAGGTCGCTTGCATACCCTTCTTGATAAGATTGTCTACCGAAATTCGATCTTACATGGCCTCCGGCCCATCTTCACCGCCTCTTCCAGCGTGATTTTGAGGATCTTTGTCGAGCAGTTGGACAGACCCCTACATTCATTCGACTTGTGATAGACTTTGGAATACGGCCCCTGACAGATGTAGACGTAATCGACCTTCTGGAGGTTAGCCGGCCTAAAGCCAGTAAACAATAGACTGCTGATCAGAAAGGTTAAAAGAATTCTCCTTTTCATATCGGTTGTGTTAAATATTGGCGACTTAGAAGCTGCTTAATCCTGGAAGCCATTGTGGTCTCTGCTTTGTCGACGGAATCCTGCATTTACCCATCGCGCATCCTTTCTACCGCTATATGGAACCAATTTAGACGTATTTCGCGGATGCACGCACCGTGAAAACACCCATGTCATTTACTTAAGGTACGAAAGGTGTTTTGAAGGCGATGTTGTAATTGAGAACGGAGATGCTGAAACGCAAGAAGTTCCAAAAAGTGCCCTCGAGGCCGATTTTACTAATATTCGGGTCATTTGCATGAACGGGATAAACCGATAGGTCTTTAGCCGCTCGTAAAATTCGTACAACCCCGGCCCCCCCTTCTTCAAAATCTCCGGGATCAACCCCGTCAATTCCTGCCGCGTTTCCGCCGACAAAAGCGTCGCCAGTTCCTCCGCCCTTTCCTTCACCGGGTTGATCTCGTTCTCCACCAACAAACAAAACAACAGCAAATGCCTCCTGCTTACCGGAAAGCTCAGCTTAAACTCCTCACTCATCCCCGGCCCGTTGAGCACCAGCTCATAGATCTTCGTCAACTCCCTGTTCGCCATGTCACATGATTTAATCCTCAAATTTACCTTCTTTCCCCAGCGCCAACTTGACCCAAATAAAGCCATCTGCACATACCCGCCAGCGTTACCCTACCTTTAAGCCCGCTTTATGGGGATTCCCCTGGGGGCCCCTGCCCCCCGGTAATGGCAAGATGTAGGAATGCATTGCACATGCATCCTTCCCCTTCCTCCGAAGTCGAGGGGAAATCACCAAAAGCCAAAAAAAAAAAGGAACAACCTTAAAGTGAGCAATGATTATGAAGCGAAAAGAATTAAGGTCCCGCAACCTCATCGTCCGACTGACGCCAGAGGAATATGCCGATCTACAGGAAAAATTCCATGCCACTACCCATCGGGTATTTTCGGATTATATCCGCGATCTGATCCACGAACGACCGGTTACCACTAGGTATCGTAATCAATCTCTCGATGAATTTATTCCCGTCGCGCTGGCGCTCAAAAATGAATTACAAACGATCGGCCGCAACTTCAACCAGGCAGTCAGAAGACTCAACAATCTCACTCAGGCGGGGGAGCTCAAAGACAGTCTCGAATATTTCGCAGCCGAGGAATTCACCGTGCAGGAGAAGGTAGAAGAAATAAAAAATTGCCTGATCAAAATCTATGACTTATGGTCGCGAAAATAAAAGCCATCCAACATATAAATCGTGCCATTTATTACAACGAGCACAAGGTGAGCGAAGGGGTGGCAGAATGCCTCTACGCCGGTAATTTTTTAAAGGATGCAGCACAACTGAGCCTCCTCGAAAAGAAACAATGGTTTCATCAGATTATGGTCCTCGATCAGCGGATCGGCAAGCCTGTCCTCCATGTCCCGATTAGCTTCGCTCCTGGCGAAAATATCGCCCGGGAAAAATTGGTGGAGATTGCCCGTGAATACATGGAGCGCATCGGTTTCGGCCAGCAACCCTATCTTGTCTACTATCACACTGACACCGTCGTGCCGCATCTGCATATTGTAACTACTACGATCCGGTGGGAGGGCAGGCCGATCGACATCGACTTCATTGGCCGCGACAAATCCGAACCTGCCCGCAAAGCCATCGAAGAGAAATATGAGTTGGTTCCAGCTCAAAAGCAACGGAAGGCTCAATCCTTTGACCTTCGTCCTCTACCGGTAGAAAAACTCCAGTATGGCAAGCGTCCAACCAAGCAGGCCATTACCAACGCGCTTGCCTATATTCTCGAGACGTATAAATACCGATCCATCTCCGAATTGAACGCTATCCTCCGGCTCTACAACCTCAAAGCCGACCCGGGAAAACCCGGCAGCCGGATTTATCAGCACGGTGGGCTTCTCTATCAAATGCTCAACGAAAAAGGGCAGCCGGTAGGCATCCCGATCAAAGCCAGTTCCATCTACTTCAAGCCGGGCCTTCAATGGCTGCAGAAACGGTTTCAAAGCTGCCCGCCGCTTGATCCTGCTGTTTTGCAGGAGATTCGGCGCGCAGTAGACTATTTAGTAGCGCAGCGCCCCCTGGCATGGAAGCCGTTCGTCAATACCCTAAGCGCCCGGCAAATTGCCGCCGTACCCTACATCAATTCGCTGGGTATTCTGTACGGCCTCAGCTTCGTCGATTTGAACGCCAAGGTGGTTCTTAAAGCCAGCGAGCTGGGTAAAGGCTATTCCAGCCAGGCCATTCTCAAACGACTGGGGCTTGACCCTTCTTTCCAGCCCTTGCCTCAACAAGCTTTGCTCTTTCCAAATCAGGTACCCGGCGAAACTATGCAACATGGCCAAAGCCGCGAACAGGATCAGAGCGAGGTTTTGGATATTCTCTTCCGGTCGGAAGGACAACAACAGGGGATGCCCTATGAGCTTAGCCAAAAGGCAAATAAAAAACGAAAAGATCAATCCAAAAAACTTTAAAAAAATTAATATGACACGATCTACCGGCGAAAACGAAACTTCGCTAAACGACATTCTCCGCTATATTCGGATGAGCAGCATTGCGCTGCTCCTGCTTCATTTTTATTATTATTTGTATGGAGCTTTTCGGGATCTGGGATGGACTACCCTCATCGGTGATCGGTTACTTGCTATTCTCGACCGCGCCGGACTTTTTTCCGATTTCCTCCTCACCAAAATGGTTGCCCTTGGATTACTGGCAATTTCCCTCTTAGGTACGCGGGGCAGGAAGAAGCCCGAGTATACACCGCAGCGTGGAATTCTGGTCACCGCGGCGGGTCTGCTTTTTTATTTCGGCAGCGCGGCCATACTGTATCTCGATTTCCCCACGGAACATGTCGCTTTCCTCTATGTTCTTCTCTGTTTCATCGGCTATCTTCTCATTCTTCGGGGTGGTGGTCATTTCAGCCGCGTCATCTGGCGCCGGATGGGTCCGGATATCTTCAACCGGATTCATGAATCTTTCCCCCAGGAAGAACGCCGGATCGAAAACGCCTATTCGGTCAACCTTCCCGCCATTTACCAAAATAGGGGAGAAGCCAGGGAGAGCTGGGTCAACATTATCGACCCTTATCGCGGAACTCTTGTGCTGGGGTCACCTGGCTCCGGCAAGACCTGGTATATCATTCAAAATATCATCAAGCAGCAGATCAGCAAGGGATACGCCATGCTGCTCTATGATTTCAAATACGATGACCTGTCGAAACTTGCGTACAATTATTTTTTACAGTACCATCCCGTATACCCCGGCAACCCGGCTTTCTACAATATTTCTTTTGACGACCTCAGCCGTTCCCATCGCTGCAACTGTCTGGCTCCTGCGACAATGACGGATATCACCGACGCCGGCGAGGCGGCCCGTACGATCATGCTCGGACTAAATATGGAATGGGTGGGCAAACAGGGCGATTTCTTTATCGAATCGTCGATCAATTTTGTCAAGGCCCTGATTTGGTTCCTTTGTCAGCACCGGGGCGGCATGTATTGTTCCTGGCCCCATGTCATCGAGCTCGCCCAGACACCCTACAAGCAACTGTTTAGTGTCCTTAGGGTAGATCCGCAGATCCAGGCCCAGATCAACCCCTTTGTTAACGCCTTCCTTCACGGTGCCATGGAACAACTCGAGGGACAGATCGCATCCGCTACTATCAGCCTGGCCAAGCTCACGTCGCCGGCAATTTACTATATTCTCACCGGCGATGATTTTACGTTGGATCTCAACAACCCGAAGGCGCCAAAAATTCTGACGATCGGCAGCAATCCGCAAAAGACAGGTACGTACGGCCCCATCATCTCCGCCTATATCAACACCATCAACCGGCTGGCCAACCGGAAAGGTATGCATCCGTTATCCGAGGTGTTCGACGAATTCAGTACGATTATCGTTCATACCATCGACAAATCCATCGCCACCGGTCGGTCCAATAAAATGGCCATTACTCTTTGCCTTCAGGATGGTAGCCAGCTCCGACTGGCCTACGGAAAGGAGTTCGCCGATGTAATCCTCCATACCTGCGGAAATATTATATCCGGCCAGGTCAGCGGTGAAACCGCCAGACAGTTATCCGACCGGTTCGGCAAGACCATGCAGGACCGCGAAAGCATCACCTACACCTCATCCGATACGAACATTACGCAATCCCAGCAGCTCGAGTACTCCATCCCCGTTTCCCGGATAGCGACCCTCTCCTCCGGCGAGTTTGTCGGCATGGTTGCCGACAGCCCCGATCAAGCCATGGAGCTAAAGATTTTTTGTTGCCGGGTGGTCAATGACCCTGCAGCCTTACAGGAGGAAGAAGCTGCCTACAAAGAATTGCCCTTGGTAAGAGAAGTCACTCATGACATCCTCCTCCAGAACTTTCAGCAGATTCGGGATGATATCACCGGTCTGATCCGGGCCGAACTGCAACGGATCGAGAACACCCCCGAGCTCCGGCATCTGCTTATCGAATGATACTCTGGATGGTTTAACAAGCATTTGATTAGGCTACCGCAGCCGTTCGACAGTATATCCTTTCCCAACATTTGTAACGGCTTTGGTGCCCCAGCCGAAAGGCATGAAGGCGCGAACATCCCCGCAACTATCAACTTACGATGGCGCCTTCATACCTTCCGGCCGAGGGAGTTGCCCCTTCATTCTCGTTTATCGCTGCCTGGGTTTGCGATCAAACATAAAATGGTGTTTCGGCCGCGAAATTGTTCCAATTTAGTACGAATAATTTTTCTAATGTACCACGGTGAAAACACCTGATTTTGATTGGCTAAGTGTTTTTATTTAGCTCCTGATTTCAAATTGCGGTGGCCATGCACAGTTATACTGAATTTATTCGCAGTTATTGATTAAATGTGCACACTTATAAACTTTAGAAAAAAACTTTTAGTCACCACTAGGAATTAACAAATACATTTCTTTACTTCGTCATCACGTAAAAGCAATCCTTCCCTCTCCAAACGGCAGCCCTGTCACGTCGCACGAATCAATAACCATTCAAGAAAACCCTACCAGCTACCATGAAACACGACCTCCTGCGGGTGCACGACATGCTGCATGCCCGTTTTCGACGACCCTCACTTTCTTCTTTTCAATCAATTAATGTAATTCGATTTACCGACAGTAGATAACTACTGAAATCATTACTTATGGTTTTTAAACTGGCCACGTGCCTGGCGGTATGGCTTTGCCTTGCCGGAAAGGTCGCGCATGCGCAATCCGCCGATACGCTCACCGGCAAGCTCGCCCATTTCCCAACAAAATACTTCGGCAAACTCCGGTCGCAATCTGCGGGTCTTAACCGCGATATCACGAATCAATCGCAGCAATACCTCGCCTGCATGGCCCGCCGCGAGCAGCAGTTGCAGCAAAGGCTCGCCGCTATCGATCCCGGTGCAGCCAGGGCGCTGTTTGGCGGCGCGCAAGCGCAATATACTGCCTTCGCCAGCCGGTTAAGGGGCGATACCATCGTTCGTCGCGTCTCGCTGAGCGGCCAGTATTTCCCCTTCACGGATACCTTGCAGGGCGCGATGAGCTTCCTGAAGCAAAACCCGCAGGTGTTGTCGGTCACAGGGAGCCTGTCGCCTCAACTGCAATCCCGGCTCCAGACGGCTTCCGGCCAGTTCCAGCTCATGCAGGCGAAGCTGCAGGATGCGAACGCCATCAAGGCCTTTGTCCAGTCGCGTCAGGAACAGATCCATCAATATATTGCGCAGCATGTGAATGTGGTTGCCGCCCTCGGGAAGCCATTGGCTGCGATGCAACAAGAAGAATATTATTATTCGCAGCGGATAGCACAATACAAAGCCCTGCTCTCCGATCCCGATGCGCTGGCGCAAAAGGCGATCGGGATGCTCAGCCAATTACCCGCATTCCAGAACTTCATGAAGACCCATTCCCTGCTCGGCAGTCTTTTCCACGTCCCGGGAAACTACGGCACGGTGGCGATGACCAACGGGATGCAGACCAAAGAACAGGTCGCCCAGGCTGTTCAGGGTCAGGTGGGCGGTGCCGCCGGCGCTAGTACCCTTCAAAGCAATCTTCATTCGGCGCAGTCCCAACTAGAAGGATACAAAGACAAGCTGAGCAAGCTGGGGATTGGCAATGGCGATGCGCAAATGCCTAATTTCAAGCCCAATGACCAGAAGACAAAGACCTTTTTAAAGCGCCTTCAATACGGCTTCGACTTTCAAGCTACACATTACAACAACTACTATCCAGCGCTTCTTTCACTGGGTGTCAGCCTGGGTTATAAGCTTGGTCATTCCAACGTGATCGGGATCGGCGCAGCCTATGAACTTGGCACCGGCAACGGCGTCAATGACGTCCACCTGACCAGTCAGGGCCTTGGGCTGCGGTCATTCCTGGATATCAAGATCAAAGGCAGCTTCTCGGCTACCGGTGGCATTGAATACAACTATGTGACGCCATTCAGCTCTTATCAACAGCTACGACAGATCCAGTACTGGCAGCGGTCGGGTCTGATCGGCGTAACTAAGACGATTTCTACGAAAAGTAAGATGCTAAAGCAGACCACACTGAGCCTGCTTTGGGATTTCCTAAGTTATCAGAACGTACCGCAGACCCAACCGATCGTCTTCCGGATGGGCTACAACCTCTAAACGATAATCAACTCTTATCATGAATAAGTTTCCTTTAGCCGGATTGTTGACATCATTTATGACGATAACCAATTTCGCCGCGCATGCTCAGGATACAACCAACACAATCGGGAATGTATCCATTGCTTCCCCTACTGCAGCGTCGCTTGGAAAATACGGCGATATCCCTGTCAGCTACAATACCGGCATTCCGAATGTTAGCATTCCAATTTACTCGGTGAAAGCCGGTTCTCTCAGCCTGCCGATTGGTTTAAGCTACCACGCCTCCGGCCTCAAAGTACAAGAACAAGCGAGCTGGGTCGGAGCGGGCTGGTCGCTTAATGCGGGCGGAGTAATCACGCGCACCGTCGTCGGCGCTCCGGACGACCGCGGCGTCCAATCTGCCAATATTACTACAAACGGTTATTATAGTGATTCCGGTTACAACAGCTATTTGTTTATTAACTGCTCCACTTGCGGTGGCGCAGCATACGATGGGTGGTGGCCAGACGACTATAGATTTTGCCAGGGATTCAAAGATGGCGAGCCCGACCTTTTTTTCTTCAACTTCGGCGGATACGCTGGGAAATTCTATTTCAATGACGACCAGACGCCCGTCTTCGTCCCGGACGCGGATTTTCGGGTACAAGTCAACCTGAACAATGGGACAGGTGGCTTGGGATTCCAGGGCTTTATCATCACTACACCCGATGGTGTCAAATATTATTTTGGGATGAGCGGTAACGACAACGACTCCGTCCCACCCATCGAAACGACATCTCCTACCACCATTAAATACAATTATCTAGCGGCCAACCAGGCAATTTCGTCGTGGTATCTGAACAAGATTGTCTCCGCCGACGGCGTTGACTCCATCAACTTACTGTACCAGCCCGAGAATTACAGTTACTATACTCTCTCCATGTTCCCCGTGACGAATGTAGGTGAGCCAACGGGCATTATCGATCCCAGCAGTCTAACGGGATTCAATCTGGTCAAGAATTTTGTCCAGGGTGTACGGCTCAGTAATATTACCTTTCCCAATGGTAGCATCTCATTTACCCCAGCCGCCACTTCCCGGATCGACTTGACAGCAGGATATACTACCAATACGGGTATGTATGACGCGAATAACACGGGCGTCAATCCAGCCTATGCATTGGGCAGCATTTCAATCAGAAATACCAGCGGCTTTTGCAAAAAGGACAGCTTCTATTATGCCTATTTCTATGACAATAACGCGCTGACCTTGAACGCTGCGACATATTCATCTTATAACTTACACTCAGACGCCTATAGGTTAAAACTCGACAGCGTACAGGAATTCTCTTGTGACGGAACGGTTAAGGTTCAGCCTTACGCCTTTACTTATTACTCGGAATTGGTTCCGCGCAAGTTGAGCTTTGGTATAGACCATTGGGGCTTTTCCAATGGCCTAACCAATAACCAGGTCCTCATACCCACCTATGCTTACGTTAGCACCACAGGTTCCACCGTGCAGGTGGTCCCGGGTGCCAACCGGGATGCGGCGTGGCCAGCCATGCGGGGCGGCGCGTTGGAGCAGGTCACCTATCCGACGGGAGGATATACCCAATTTACCTATCAACCCAACGATACGTATGTCAACTATACTAAGTACGTACCGACCTCCCGCCTTTCGATGAGTTGCGGCTATGATGGCCATAACGGGACCTTAGGAGATGGCGGGGATAATCCCGACACGGCTACCTTTATTTCGGCTGGTGGCACTCTTGTATTCACCATGTCGAATTCATCAACTGGCGGCAATGCACAACTGGAAATATTTAACTCCGGCACCAATACGCTCGCGTACAATGTCGGCACAGCAACTCCTGGCCAAACGGATACTTTTTACTTTGTCCTTTCTCCCGGCACCTATTGGGCGGAGCTGACGAAGAGCTCGGCCTCAGGCGGGAATGGCGTTAGGGCGACCATCACGGAAAACATTGGTGTCGGTGTAAGCGGCACCGATACGGTCGGCGGTCTGAGGATTGGTGCGCTCACCAATAATGACGGGCTTACGCCCAATAACGTCGTCACTAACTATACCTATACAACCGGCGGAACGCAATCCTCAGGCATTCTATACAGTCGGCCGGTATATGTAATGACGGTTCGTAACGATGCATATGGATGGGTCTATGGGCGAACTGATGGCTCGCCAGGAGGCTGCGCGCTGAGTTCGGCAAATTATTATGTATCGCCCACGAGTATTTCACCTATGCAAGAAATCCAGGGCAACCATATTGGATACAACCAGGTTCAGGTCTCCCAACCTGGGAATGGCTATACTATTTACCGTTACTATGGCTCCAATTACTGGGATAATAAAATCAGCGATGTATGCACCCGGACGCTCAATACCGGGCCGTCCTGCACAGCGGCCAATTATCCCAATTTCCCGGCGCCACCGCTTCCATTTGATCCTATGCGGGGTGAGCTGAAATATGTGGGATACTTTAATCGAGTAGGACAAGTATTAAAAGATGTCTCTTACACGCCGGTTTATGTCTTCGATTCCGTGGTAACGCCTGCGCTTAGGTATGTTGCCTCGCCGTATTTTTATGTTTTTACTGCCTATTCCCTTCAGTCGGCCAGAAAAGTGCAGACTACTACCGTCTCATCGCAATACGACCCAAACTCGGGGAGCGCAGTCACGGCGACCAGCAAAGTCTATTACAATAGCCTTTTCCACAATCAGCCTACCCGGCAAATGACGATGACTTCTACTGGAGACAGCCTTGCGACGAATACCCAATATGTGCTCGATTTTCGTGTGGCTTCCTGCGATGCAATACCTGATAGCCTGCCTTATTTTATTACCAAAACTAATCAGGATACTACACTATTTGAATCCGAGATGCTGCACAATGATACGGTTTGTAGCGCTTCCAATTGGCTCTGCCCATTGGATACCTTTTCCAATATGCGGCGGCGAGTCAACCTGCTACGTCAACAATTCGTAAGATACCGCCGCCGAAGCTTTGATGGCCCTACCAGCATTCAAGGCTCCTGTTACGTTTCGGCAGAAGCGTCGGCAGATACTTTACTCAAGCCGGTCTTACGACTCCAGGATGAATATGCTAATGTGCCGATTGAAAGCAGCCAATGGAGGGATATCAAGCTATTGCATGCAAGCTTCAACAAATACGACTCGTCTTTAAGCCCAGTGGGATTCGTTTATCCCGAGCGAACGCAATTGATCAATTTGCAGACGCCATCTACTTCCTTTACCCCTGCGGCGGTATCCGGTAGCACTATAAGCAAAGACAGCCGCTATCTCGACGAGACAGTCTATCAGTTCAGCAATGGCAATCCGCAGCAAGTAACACCGCATAGTGGGGTTCCTGTCGCTTACATCTGGGACTACCTTCATGAAGAGCCAATTGCAAAGGTAACCAATGCCGCCGTTAGTCAGGTAGCGTACACCAGCTTTGAAGCAGACGGGAACGGTAGTTGGACAATCCCTTCTAGTACTCGCGTTGACACCGCAATTACCGGCAGCGTAAGCTATAACCTGAGTAATGGTTCCATAACGCGATCGGGTTTGACAAGCGGTGGTACTTATATTGTTTCCTACTGGAGTAGTACTCGTAGCAGCTATTCGGTTTCAGGCACCACCGGCACCGCGCAAGGCAAGACCATTTCGATCAATGGAGCGACCTGGACCTATTTTGAGCATACCATCACCGGCACGACCTCGCTAATTATTTCCGGCAGTGGAGATATTGATGAATTACGACTATATCCATCGAATGCGCAAATGACGACATATACGTATAATCCACTGGTGGGTATGACTAGCCAATGTGATGTAGATAACCGGGTCAGTTACTATATCTATGACGCGCTGGGCAGGATGAAATATATCCGGGACCAGGATGGGAATATCCTGAAAACGATCGATTACCATTACCAAGGACAATAAGCAAATAAGCTATGCAACATCGTTCGGCTTTCATAAAAATGTATTGCTTCCTCTTCGCCAGCCTAGTTTGGTTCGGTTCGGTAGCAGCAGCGACCACGCCGCCTGTGCCGGGGGCGATAGCCCCCTCCAGCATGACGCTGGCCTCTGGCACCAGTCCGGGTATCGTCAGCTCCGAGCGGGCAACGGGAGGAAATGGTATCTACTCCTACCAATGGCAGAGCTCGCCGGATGGGGTTACTTTTACCAATATTACGAATGACACCCTGCTAACGTTTAGCCCGGGTACGCTGACGGTCACCATTTGGTACAGAATGGCGGTGACTTCCGGTGGTCTAACCGCCTGGTCAACTCCGGTCGAATTTAGCATCGGTACGATTGCTACGAACTTGAATTATATCCGCATCAGAGAATTCTCCAAGCCGGGTTTGACTGATACGGTTACAGCCGACGGGTTGACCGGCGCTTCGGACGTCCAGCAAACCACCACCTATTATGATGGGCTCGGGCGGTCAATTCAGACAGTGGCCAGGCAGGCGAGCCCGCTACTTAATGATATGGTGACCATCGAAGTCTATGATGCGCTCGGCCGGTCAGCGACGAATTACTTACCCTACACTTCCCCGTCAAACAATGGGTTGTATAAGACCGATCCGATTGGTGAGCAAAGCACCTTTAACAGTACTCAGTATCCCAGCGATCAGTTCTTTTATGGTCAAGCGGTATATGAACCTTCACCACTGAATCGGATGTCAGCGGTCTATGCCCCGGGCAACAGCTGGGTGGGCAGTGGCCATGGGGTCTTAAAGCAATATTCGGTTAACGGCACTGGCGATAGCGTTCAGCTCTGGACAATTACGTCCCAGGCGGGGAGTCTGCCTGTCAGTGCAGGTTTGTATCCCGCCGGCACGCTCTCTGAAGATGTAACCACTGATGAGGCCGGGCACCAGGTAGTCGAGTATAAGGATTTGCAAGGGCAGGTATTGCTAAAGAAAGTTCAGGTGGCGAGCAGCCCGTCTCCAGGCCCCACCGGTTGGTTAAACACGTATTATATTTACGACACGTTATCAAATCTTCGCTTTGTGATCCCACCGCAGGCGGTGCATTGGTTGATGGCCAATAGCTGGAACTTTTCGGTGAGTGGTGGCTCCCAGGCGGCGTCTGGGCTTTGTTTTCGGTATGAATATGATTATCGGAAACGAACGTACATCAAAAAGATCCCCGGAGCGGGCGAAGTCCACATGGTCTATGACGAGCGGGACCGCCTGGTCATGACCCAGGATTCAAATATGCGGGCTTCTAAACAATGGTTCGTCGCCAACTATGACTTCGAAAACCGTCCCGATTCCACTGGCCTGATCGCGGATGCTACCAATTACAACAACCTGGCCTATCACACCACCGCTGCTTTGACAACCTTCCCTTACCCGAATGTCTCTGGGTATACCTATTCGCCACTTACACAAACCCACTACGATGACTATACCTGGGTTACAGGGTTGGGTTCGCTGACCGCTACGATGGACACAAGTTACGATGGCAATTCCGGCTTCTTTATCCAAACGTACACAAGCAGCCCGTACGCGGTCCACCAAAGACCGTTTTCTATCACAAGGGGGATGGTGACCGGTACTATGCAGTACTTGCTAGGCATCCGACCAGAGTATACCGTTAATTTTTACGATGACCGTGGGAGGGTGTTGGAAATACAAAGCCATAATTTTTACGGCAATCCGTCCTATGAC